>CAMTMK010000001.1 GCA_947073645.1 uncultured bacterium
CCTATTGCTTTTTTTATGTATGTTTCTGCACTGATTAAGTCATTTGATTTTAAATACCCCAAAGATGCAACATAATTTGCATAGTCGGAATTTTGAAGCAAAGAAGTGTTTTTAACAAGCTCTGCCGTAGCTTCACGACTTTGGTCATTATACATAATGTTTGAAAAAACTTCACCCAAGTATATTTCATCATCTCTTTTAAGTTTTTTAGACGGGAAATAATAGAGTTTCATATCTTCAACTACAAAATCTGAAAGACTCTTATCATCAATTTTTGAAACTGCCATATCAGAAAGGTTGAAAAAACCGATGTCAGCCATTCTTTGAGCAAGCTGAATGTAAGCATAATCACTTTCATCCATTGTTTCTACAAGAACTTTAAAATCGTTATAAGCAGACTTTACGTTGCTCTGCACAAACCTGTCAAAAGCTATTGCATATTGATTGTGCAGACTGTTATGAGTCAAAACGGCTTTTTTCACAGGCAGAGCAATTGTATTTGAAGGAATTTGCATTGGTAAAAGCGGGTTTGCAGGAGCAATTATGTCAAACCCTTCTGCAAAAACAGGTGATGACACAAATGCAACTATTGAAAGTGTACAAAAAAGTTTTTTCATTAACCCTCTATGTTATCTTTATTCCCCGAATAGTAAAAATTAAACAATTCTGCAATGTGTTTATTTTGACTATTCTCATCTGTTATAAAATCACAAATATTTCTCAAATTAAAGTGACTTAAAGTTTCACAATCTTCATCTTTCAAAGAATGATGATTTTCTGTCAAAAATACTTTTACGATTTTGTCTGTTGAAATCTTCAAGAATGCATCAACAAGTTTTCCGTCAAAATGTCTATCCTTACCGCTTACCAAGATATCAATAACGTTTTGAATAGGCATTTTATCACGGTAGTGACGTTTTGAAGTTATCGCATCAAACACATCCGCAACGGCTAATATTCTTCCGCCGTATGGAATTTCTTCACCTTTAAGGTGTCTGTAATACCCTGAGCCATCGTATTTTTCATGGTGTGAGCAGGCGAATTCGGTAATCATTTTAAAGCTTTCTGATGTGTGAATTTTTTCTAAAATATCATGAGTAATTTTTACGTGTTCCTGAATATGCTTATATTCCTCATCTGTAAGTTTTCCCTCTTTTTGAAGAACTGAATCTCTAATACCGATTTTTCCAATATCATGCAAAATTGCAGCCTTTTCAATCAGTTCTTTATATTTTTCGTCACATCCGAGTTCATCAGCAAGAAGCATTGAATAAAGTTTTACACGGCTTGAATGACCTGCCGTAATCTTGTCGCGGGCATCGATAGAGGTTGCGAGAGTATTAATAAAACTTTCAAAAAGCTCTTTCTGTTCTTTAAATAATTGTGCGTTTTCTAAAGCAATAGAGGCACTTCCGCCGATTGCAACAAGTAAATCCTCGTCGCCTTTTGTAAACACTCCGCTCATTTTATTCAGAACCTGAAAAGCACCGATAATTTCCTGATTATTATTTTTAATAGGCAGACAAAGAATTGTTTTTGTCACATAACCTGTTTTTTTATCAACTTCAGGGTTAAAACGCGGGTCATTATAAGCATCAGGGATATTTAAAGGTTCGCCAGTCTGAACAACATATCCGGCAAGCCCTTTATCTGCAGGAAATCTAATTTCCTGACTATCCATACCTAAAGCAACTTTGCTCCAGAGTTCATTTTTCTCTTTATCAAGTAAAAATACTGTACATCTGTCCGCCTGAATTGCAATTTTAGTTTCTTCTGCAATAACCTTTAAAAGCACATTAATATCAGTCACGGCAGTAATTGAGCGTCCGATTTTAACAAGTGATACAAGCGGGTCGCTTTTAATAGGCAGTGAAAAATCCATACCGTTCTTAATTTGTTTCGCACGAGTAAGCACATATCCCATAATTGAAAGCTCATCACCATATGTCATTGCAATGTTTTTGGCATTATCAAAGTGGATAAGCGCAACATCTTTATTGCCCTCTCCAAAATCAACCGTACCCTGTGCGTATTCATTCACAAGTTTTGCGGTATTACTTTTGGAAAACTGCGCCATATACCTCGCATCGCTTAAACATTTCAAAGCTTCCGAAACATTATTTTTATCCTGCAGATACTTTGCCATTCCAAGCAAGCTTAAAACAACAGAAACGCTGTCGTCAGAATTTTCTTTTGCCTGCTCAAATAATTCCACTGCACCGTCATAATTCTTATCTTCCAAAAGGGCTAAGCCTTTTCTTATAACCTCTGTATCACAATCAATCATCTTCTCTTTTCCATAAATTTACAACTATCTGTTTTTATTGTACAATATTTTTGGCAATAATACAAATAGTTTTTTAAAAAGGTTATGGGATGAAAAAGATTACGATATTGATACCTGTTTTTAATGAGGTTAATACTCTTTCTCAAATTTTGGAGAAAGTTGAAAATACAGATTTTTGCGGTCTGGAAAAAGAAATAATTCTTATCGACGATTATTCAACAGACGGCACTAGAGATTTGTATAAAAATTATAATTACAAAATTCTTTACCACGAATATAATCAGGGCAAAGGCGCGGCTTTGCGTACAGGATTTAAAGAAGCAACAGGCGATATTATAGTAATTCAAGATGCCGATATGGAATACGACCCTGTTGACTATGAACCGCTGATTAAACTTATACTTGACGGCAGAGCAGATGTCTGCTACGGTTCAAGACTATCAGGCGGAAAACCTTCTCGCTCATTTATGTTCCACCACCTGCTCGGTAATAAATTCTTATCACTTTTAACAAATATTCTGTACGGTTCGACTTTAACCGATATGGAAACATGTTATAAAGCTTTCAGAGCAGAATTTATCAAAGGAATTGAGATTAAATCAAACAGATTCGACTTTGAACCCGAAATTACCGCAAAAGTTTTAAAACGAGGAGCAAGATTATACGAACTTCCAATTTCATATTACGGACGCGAGTTTTCGGAAGGTAAAAAAATCACGTGGCGTGACGGTATTCACGCAATAATTGCATTAGTAAAATATAGATTTATGGATTAAGAAAGGACAACGTTATGAAGAAATTTTTCACTTTTTTTGTATGTGCAATTTTATCATTACATCTATCAGCAAACGCAGCTACAACTACTAACTGGAACAGTGCTGCACAAGTAAAAAGAGTTAATACTATCGGCAAAAACCTTTTGGCTAAAAACAACTTACCGACAAAAATCACATTCAAAGTTATGCAAACTGACGAAATCAACGCTTTTGCAAATGCAGATAAAGAAATTTATGTATACACAGGTCTTTTAAAATTCGTAGAAAATGATGCTGAACTTGCAGCCGTAATCTCTCACGAAATCGGTCACATCGTTAACAACCACGTAGCAAAACAAAATGTTGTAGGAACAGTTACTGCAACTGCAATTTATAACGCAAATATTGACTCAAGAATTAAAGCAGGTGCAAATATCGCAAACAATATGACAATGCTTAAAATGTCAAGAACAGAAGAATACGAAGCTGATATTACAGGCGCAGACCTTATGACAAAAGCAGGCTACAATCCGCTTGCAATGGTTTCTGTTCTAAACAAAATCAGCGGAAACTACGTTGATGTAATCTCAACTCACCCGTCAGGCGATAAAAGAACAATGTACGTTTATGATTACATTACATACACATATCCGCAAAAAACCAAATTAGGTTACACATCAGCATCTTTCAAAAGTTTTATGAACTATGCAGGCCCTATTGTTAAAGAAAGAAATGCTGACCCTAAAAAATTGGCTAAATTCAACAAATCTCAAGAAAAACTTAAAGCTAAAAGAGCAGCTAAACTTGAAAAATATAAAACTGCAAAAGACAGTAACGGCTGGGATAAATCATTCAACGTAATAAGAGCAATCTCTTATTAGAAAGGGGAAAAATGAAAAAATTACTATTATTATTTACGGCAATTTTACTCGCAGCTCCTGCATTTTCAGCTAATTGGAGTGCAGTAGACAGAGTTCCGACAGTGGGTAAACAAATCCTTACAAAAAACAATCTGCCCGCAGACACTAAATTTGTTGTAACAGAAACTGCCGTTGTAAATAGCACTTCTAATACAAACAAAGAAATTTATATCCAAAAAGAAGCTTTGGGCTATACAGGCAATGATAACGAAGTTGCAGCAGTTATTTCTCAAGAAATCGGTACAATAATTAATGCTAACGCATCAAAGAAAAAACTTGTTTCTAACCTTACATCAGCATTAGCTGGAAGCGTTTCAGGAGAAAGCGCTCAAAATAATGCGATAATTATCAACGAACTTGCAATGAACAATATGTCAGCAAAAGACCAGATGGATGCTGACGTTACAGGTGTTGACTTAATGATTCAGGCAGGTTACAACCCGCTTGCAATGATTGTGGTTCTCGGCAAAATGCCTGGTTCAACAATGGATACTTTAAAAAGCCAGCCAAACAATTTCAAACGCACAATGTATATTTATGATTATTTGACATACAATTATCCATCAAAAATCAAAGCAGGATACAATTGTAAAGAATACAAAAACTTTGCGGCATACGTTCAGCCTACAGTTGATGAAAGAAAAGCAGACAAGAAAAAACTTGCAAAATTCAACAAAGAACAAGCAAAATTAAAATCAGAACGCGCAAAACAAATCGCTAAATACAAAGCAACAGGCGGTTTGAACGGTTGGGATGCTTCTTACACAATCTTGAAAAACTTATCTGAAAGTTCAGAAAAATAAGGCGAAGGGGGCTCACCCCCTTCCTTTCAAAAGGAGATATATGGCAGACACACAAAACAACTTAACTTGTCCCGCTTGCGGATGCGAAATGACTAAACTTTTTATAGCAGATAAAGCTATAAATCTGGATATATGCGCAAACGGATGCGGAGGAATATATTTCGATAATCAGGAAATCCAAGAATTCAGCGGAGAAAATGAAGATTTATCAGAAATCAAAAAACTTATTGACGGTAAAAACTTCATGCCTGTCGACGAAACACTAACACGCGTTTGCCCTAACTGCAAAACTCCAATGGCAAAAACAAATGCATTTGGAATACAAATTGACACCTGCTATAAATGCGGTGGAATTTTCCTTGATAACGGCGAATTTGAACAAATCAGAACTCATTTCAAAAAACGGCAAAAAGTTCAACCTGTAAATGTTAATAATGCAAGTGAAATTAATCTGAATGATTTCTACACATACGAACAGAACAATTACAGCAGATTTAATTTCCTTTTAACAATTTTATTAACTCCATTACATAGACGTAATAGATTTTTTTAATCTTTCCAGACTTTCTAAACTTTCGCTTTCAAAATAAATTCTAAGCAGCGGTTCTGTACCGCTCGGACGAACTAAAATCCAGCTTTGATTATCATCAAAGTATAATTTTACACCGTCTTTTGTATCAATTTTACTTACTTTAAAATCTCCGATTGAAGTTTTATTTTTGTATTCTTCAAGCAGCGGTTTAACCTCATCAAAATTCTCAAGATGTTTATCAATCCTGTCATTATAGAACTTACACCCGACAAAATCATACAAATCTTTTTGAAGCTCAACAAGGGATTTATGTTCACACTCCATTGCTTCTAACACAAGAAGATTTGCTAATAAACCGTCTTTTTCGGGAATATGTCCCTGAATACTCAATCCGCCGGATTCTTCACCTCCGATAATCGGATTAAATTTACGCATAGCTTCACCAACATGTTTAAATCCGACAGCAGTTTCAACAACTTGTACCCCGAGTTTTTCGGCAGCTTTATTGAGCAAAAGACTTGCCCCGACTGTTTTTACCAAACATCCTGAATACCCTTTATTCTTTTTCAAATGCATCAAAAGAATTGAAATAATTTCGTTTGGCGAAACATACTCACCATTCTCATTTATTACTCCAAACCTGTCAGCATCGCCATCGTTTGCAAAACCGATAGAATTTGGAACTGCTTTGACTTTTTCAATAAGCTCTGCTAAAAATTTCGGTTTCGGTTCAGGCATTCCACCTCCAAAATTAACATCATGAAACATGTGAAGACTGTCAAATTTCACGTTATGTTTTTCAAGAAGTTTGTCGAAATATCCGACACTTGCTGAATAAAGCCCGTCAAAAATTATGTTTTTGTCAAAAGATTTAATTTCAACCAGTTTTTCAATATGTTCAAAATAATCGGGTGCAAAATCATATTTCTGTACTTCACCCTGACCTTGAATATCAAAAGATACATCCAAATTTTTCATCAATTCATCCGTAATCTCAGAAGTAGCAGGCCCCGCATAATCCGGAATAAATTTAATCCCCAAATATTCAGGAGGATTGTGAGAAGCCGTAAACATAACCGCACAAGCATTTAAGTATTTTGCACTATATGCTAAAACAGGTGTCGGAAGAACTTTATCTGACAATAATACATTAAAGCCATACCCTGCAAGTTGATTTGCCGTTTGTTGAGCAAACTCAAATGCCATATTACGCGGATCATAACCGACAATAATTTTCTTATCAGAACCGAAGTTATCAAAAACATATTTTCCAATCGCCTTTGTAACCGTTCTTACATTTTCTTCATTAAAATCTTTTCCTACAACAGCTCTCCAGCCGTCTGTTCCAAATTTTATACAGCTCATACTACCTCCGCTGTAACAAAAGCAACTGCTTTTGTTCTATCATGCGACAAACTTAACTCAAAAGTAATATCTTTTTCGAGTTTTCTTAAAATCCTTATTTGCGGACATCTGTTTTCATTATGATATACTTCTATCTCTGACAAATTAACAGCTGTAATTTCAAGTGCCGTAAGAGCTTTTATAACAGCTTCTTTCGCACAAAAACGCACCGCAAAATGACTTTCGGGCTTAGAATATTTCATACAGTATTCTATCTCCACAGGTGTAAAAACACGCTCGATAAATTCCTGAGATTTATCTTTAAATCTTTCTATATCTTCAATATCTACTCCGACTGCCATATCCGAATTTTAGCAAACATTGACGAATTTTGCAAACATATGATAAAATAGGGTATCAAACGCCTTTTATATTCATTAAATTGGTCAGAAAGGAAATTTATGACTAATTCAATGATACCATATTCGTTCATACCCGGCACAAAAGCAAAAGCCGGCGAAGTTAATGCGAATTTTATTGCACTTGCAGATATCATAGATAAAAATAAAGAACTTGCTATGGAAAATGTTCTTGAAATAAAAGAACTCATGAAAGATAAAGCAGACAAAGATGAATTAATCAATGACTTTACAATCTCAAGCGCCGACACAGATTTAAACGACTACAAAACCCCCGGAACTTATATATTCTCTGCACTTTATACACCATTGAATATTCCAAAAGGGGAATCCGGAACACTGACCGTAGCCGGTTCTGAAGAATCAACGGTAAAACAAATCTGGTACTGTGACGGAATTAACGGAGAAATTTTCACACGCAGTTATCAAAATGCAGAATGGAGTGAATGGAATTCGAATGTCGGCAGTGTTACTTTAAAAAACCCCGGCTATTTAAAATTCCCTAACGGTTTTGTTATGCAATGGGGTCAAGGAAGTGTTGCCAAAGCAATAACTTACCCTGTTGCTTTCGAAACATTTGTATGTCCTGTTGCTTTAAAAAACGGTTGCGGCACAGATTTCACACGAAGTGATATGGGATTTACCGCATCAACATTAACAGGCTTTACATATAACACAGCCGGAAAATACAGTTCACTAAACTGGTTAGCAATAGGTTACTAAGGAGAAAATTATGAAATATTACGGAACAAAAAACAATAAAGATTATGGATTTTATGAACACAATTTCGAAAATGCCGTTGAAATAACTGATGAATATTGGATAAATCTCCTTTCTCAACAAGCTGAAGGAAAAATAATAATCCTATACGAAAATAAAGTTATGGCAGTAGAGGAAAATGAATACGAATTACAAAACGGCTTATGGACTAAATTATCAAATACAGAAAGTAAAACAAGACAACTTACAATACAAAATGCAGTTCGGGCTGAGGAGATTCTACAGGAACTGGATATTTTAGACCAAAAACGTATCAGAGCAATAGCCGAACCCTCATTGAAGGATGAAAATACAACCTGGTTGGAATACTATAATACCCAAATAGCAAATCTTCGTGACGAACTGGCTGAAATTTCATAACAAAAAAATAAAACCGGTTTAATTAAACCGGTTTTATTTTTTAATACCCAAATATGCACACATCATCTTATGAATAAATTCGTTAAATCTTATCCATTTATTTTCTCCATAGCTTTATCAAAAACTGTAAAATTTTTTTTTGCGCATGATATAATTATTTACAAAAGGGAGATATGAAAAATGGAAATAAGAGAAGAATTTATTGAGCAGGCAAAACATTTAACACGTAATGCTGAAGTTTTACCCGGAGGTATTGATGAATTAGCCGTAAAACTACAGCACGCCCACGATACAAAAACTCCATTAAGAATTAAACTCGGTATGGATCCTACACGTCCCGACCTTCATTTAGGGCACACTGTTGTTATGAGAAAACTTAGAGAATTCCAAAACCTTGGACACCAAATTGTACTAATCGTTGGGGGAGCGACCGCTATGGTCGGCGACCCATCGGGAAAATCCGAAACACGTCCTGCCCTAACTAAAGAACAAGTTGAAGAAAACGCAAAATCATACTTTGAACAAATGTCAAAAGTTCTTGATGTATCTAACGCAGAAGTTACAAATAATGCAGACTGGCTTCACAAAATGTCATTCACAGACTTGCTAAAACTTTCTGCACAGGTAACAGTAGCTCAAATGATGACGCGCGATGATTTTGCAAAACGCTATGCAGACGGCAGACCGATTTCAATTCACGAATTCTTCTATCCGCTGATGCAGGCATATGATTCTGTAGAAATTGACTCTGACATAGAACTTGGCGGAACAGATCAAAGATTTAATACCTTACTTGGCAGAGATATCCAATCGGCATACGGCAAAAAATATCCTCAGCTGGTAATGCTTTTACCTTTATTAGAAGGTACTGACGGCGTTGTAAAAATGTCAAAAACATATCCTGAACACTGTATTTCTTTAACAGATTCAGAAGTTGATATGTTCGGAAAATTAATGAGTATTCCAGATAATATGATTTCAAGATACTTCAGCCTTCTTACAGACGCAACAAAAGAAGAACTTGAAACTATCGACAAACAAATTGCAGAAGGTTCTGTAAACCCGCGTGATATCAAAATTAAACTTGCATACACAATTACAGCAGAATACCATGGAGAAGAAGGTGCAAAACGCGGTCAAGACGCATTCATTAATATTTGTTCAAACAAAGGAATTCCTGACGATATTGAAGAAATTTCGGGAATGAACAGCAAAGGCATCTTAGATGTTCTTGTTGAACTCAAATTTGTTGCAAGCAAAGGAGAAGCAAAACGCTTAATCCAAGGAGGCGGAGTAAAAGTTGACGGAGAAAAAATTACCGACATGACCTATACATTCAATATTGCAGAAAGCGTAATATTACAAGCAGGTAAACGTAAATTTGCAAAACTGGTAAAATAATATGCTTACAATCCTAAAACGCGGAATAACAAAAGTAAAAGAAGATATTCAAGTCATTTATGACAAAGACCCTGCAGCAACAAATTTGCTTGAGGTCATCCTTTGTTATCCTGGTCTGCATGCTTTGATTGCATACCGCTTTGCACACAGATTATACAAATGGCATATACCGCTTATACCTCGGATAATTTCATATAATACAAGAATTATTACAGGTATTGAAATTCATCCTGCCGCAAGAATTGGCAGAAGATTTTTCATAGACCATGGCGAGGGTGTAGTAATCGGTGCAACAACAATAATCGGTGATGATGTATTGATTTATCAGCAGGTAACACTAGGCGGAACAGGTAAAGAACATGGCAAACGCCATCCGACACTGGGAAGCGGAGTAATAGTCGGTGCAGGTGCAAAGGTTCTCGGAAATATTACTCTTGGCGACCACGTAAGAGTCGGCGCAGGTTCTGTTGTAATGGAAGATGTCCCCGAATACTCGACAGTAGTAGGAGTTCCAGGACGTATAGTCCAGCGCAAAATCAAAGATGAAAACGGAGTTTTGATGCACAATAGAGTTCCTGACCCGATAAAATGTGAGTTGAACAGACTTAAATACGAAGTTTTAGAATTAAAAGAAAAAATTGAAAAAGCTTAGGAGGCAAAAAATGTACCACGTATACACAGAAAGAAATCATTCAGAATTTACAAAAAATGAAATAGCGCAATGCAAAGATTATGATACAGCTTTACAAAAAGCTCAAAAAGCAATCGAAGGCAAAGAAGGCTACAATTACATAATCGA
This sequence comes from uncultured bacterium, assembly GCA_947073645.1. GTDB lineage: Bacteria > Cyanobacteriota > Vampirovibrionia > Gastranaerophilales > Gastranaerophilaceae > Stercorousia. The sequence goes on from CAMTMK010000001.1 coordinate 10,402, forward strand.
AGAAACAGATGGTTCAATGAACAGTTATGGCGAACTTATTGCAAGAGTAGTTGCAGAAGGTTAGGAGCGTAGCCGCTCCACCTGCCACATTGGGCATTGGAAAAATTTTAAAGAGATTGGAGAATAATTTGAAAGCTGTAGTATTTGATGAAGTTTTAAAACTTGTAGATGATTATAAAAAACCCATTCCGCAAAAAGGCGAAGCTCTTATAAGAGTAACTCTTGCAGGAATTTGCAACACCGATTTTGAAATCACAAAAGGCTATATGGGTTATAAAGGTATATTAGGTCATGAGGCTGTGGGCGTAGTTGAAGAAATCAACGACCCAGACCAATCATTATTGGGGAAACGTGTAGTTTCTGAAATAAGCTATGGATGCAAAGACCCTGATTGCGCATATTGTGGAGAAAAACTCTACCGCCATTGTCCTGAACGCCACACTTTAGGCATATGGAGAAAAGACGGCTGTTTTGCTGAATACTTTACAATGCCTCTGGAAGTTCTTTTTGAAGTTCCAGAAAACGTAACCGATGAACAGGCAGTATTCGTAGAACCTTTGGCGGCAGCTTGCGAAATTACAGAACAATTACATATTAAACCTTTCCAAAAAGTTATAGTTTTAGGCGATGGTAAATTAGGACTTATTACAGCTTTGACATTAAACGCTCAAAATATAGATGTAACTTTAGTCGGAAAACATCAAAATAAACTTGATATTGCAAAAGCGCAAGGAGTTGAAACAAAACTTTTATCAGAGCTGAAAGTTGAAAAAGTTTATGATGTTGTAGTTGAAGCAACAGGTTCAATTTCAGGCTTTGAAACTGCTCTGGCACTGACCAAACCTCGTGGAGTTTTGGTTTTGAAAAGTACTGTTGCAGCATCAAAAGAATTCAATCTTGCACCGATTGTAATCGATGAAATTACAGTATTAGGTTCAAGATGCGGACAGTTTGGTGCAGCATTAAGACTTTTAAAATCACAAAAAATTGATTTTATACCACTTATTTCTGCACGTTACAAAGCTGATGATGCAATTGAAGCTTTTGAAAAAAACAAGGAAAAAGAAGTGTTAAAAGTTCTTTTAGAATTTTAAAAAAAAGCCTCACCTGAGGCTTTTTTTATTACCAATATAGTAAATTTTGCCAACGATTTTCAACTTCTTCAAAAGAAAGATGCAAATAATCCATATTGCGATGTTTTATAATCCAAGAACCGCAGCTAAGCCCCATTCTATCTGCACTATCGTGAATATTACATTCACTTGCAGTATCTTGCCAAGCATAAGGAGCTAAACGTTCTTTCGCCAACCCGAAAACAAATTGATCTTTCCCTAAAGTATTAGGTCCTTTTTTGCCATTAGTATCAAGCCAGAAAAAAGAATGATGAGTCGCGTTTGCACCGCCAAATGTTATACATTCTCCCGACATAAGAGCTACTGTCGGAGTATGACGTACTAATTCCGCACTTTTGCCAACCTTATTACCATTCAAATAATAACTCGTATCAGGCATACAGTTTCGAGCTTTACTGTCTAAGAATTCCGAACTTATCTTCAAATATGGTTTAAATGTATTATATAAAAACTCATTGTCATAACTCCCAACCTTAAATTTTCCATTTTCATATCCAGACTTTACTCCCTCCCAACTCTCAACAGGCCCTAATTCATTTAATGAAAGTTTGTATGCATTCTCTAAAATTGAATAAACGCGTAAATAGGATGTAATCCATACTTTCTCATTATATTTTTGAACTAAAGACGGAATAGTCATCGCCGCAACTACACCAATAATTCCCAGAGTAATTAAAACCTCTGCCAAAGTAAAAGCCAAACGCACAGGAGTTAAACTATGAGTGCCCCCCCCCCGATAATTTCGATTAAATACTATTTTCATAATTTCCTCCTTTTTTTATAGTATCATGTTCTTCATATATTTTCAATATTTGATAATTAAACTTGTTTACTATATCATTTTATATATGGAACAGCTGAAAAATATAAAATTACTTGATAAATATATCCTCAAACAGGTTATAGAAATGTTTATAATGGGTGTTGCAGTATTCACATCTATTATATTTGCATCAGATACATTTATTACACTTATTAAACAAATTTCATTGTTCGGAATACCTTTCAATGTAGCGTTAATGATGATTATATTAAACCTTCCGCAAGTAGTTGTAATGACTATTCCAATGGGGGTTTTGTTATCTACAGTAATGACTTTGAACGGTTTAAGTTTAAAATCAGAAATTACTGTAATGAGAGCGTGCGGTATAGGCTTGAATAGAATTGCCAAACCAATATTTATTTTCGCAATTGTTATGTCTGTTTGCAGTTTTATTATCAATGAAACCGTTGTTCCTGTAATGTCTAAACAATCAAAAGACCTTGCACTATGGTCGTTGGGACAAAAAAATATTCCCGAAGGCAAACAAAACTTTGTATTCAAAGAACTTAACGATAAAGGAAGTATCAAAAGATTATTTTATGTAGGTTATTGCGAAGATAAAGTTCTGCACAATATTACCGTTCTTGATACGGCAAAAGAAGGTACAATTCAAGTCCTTCAAGCTGATGAAGGCAAAACTTCTCCTGAAGGCTGGGAATTTCAAAAGGGTGCAGTTTACACAGTAGATAATCATGGAAAAGTTCTTAATACAACCCTTTTTGACAGCTCTGTAGTAAAATTCGGACTTGATTTGTCAAAAGAGCTTAATAAAAATGTTGCAAAAGAAATGAACTTTACTAAACTAATTAACTATATTCGCACAAATGCACTTGAGAAAAAGGAAAACAATATTTTACGCATAGAACTTTATGACAAATTAGCACTTCCTTTAACAACAATCGCATTGGTACTTATCGGTGTACCTTTAGCGATTACACCGCCAAGAGTAAGATATAACAGAGGATTTTTGTTCAGTATCTTAATCATTTTTGCATACTATTTGATTAGAGCTTTATCAATTTCCTTTGGAGAAGCAGGTACTTTGCCCGCATTTTTGGGAGCTTGGATGCCAAATATTGTACTTACAATAATTGGTACAATGTTGTATTATAAGAAAGTTTACACAATTGAGTGATAAAGGCAAAAATAAATCTTCACATGTTTTAGGTAACTTGAAATGACACAAAACTTATTTCAAAACAAAAGATTAAACGACTACGATTTGAATATCCTGAATGATAATTCATTTAAAGATCTTGATGACAAGACCTTAAAATTGGAATGCCTTATCGCAGAAAAAGAAGAAGCACTTGAAAACTTGAATAACAAAATAAAAGGAGCTGAACTTATAGGCAAACTCCTTGATGTAATGGAACTAAAAATTCAGGCAAAACAGATTGAAAATGAGCTTGCACAATTAAGAAGCGAATATGCAAAAAGAAATATTACTGAAAGACTAACCCCGAAAATCTCCAAACCTAAAAAACGACTTTCTCCATTGAAGCTTTTTGCAAGATTTGTTACACGTCACATTTTTGCTAAAGTTTCAAAAAAATTTAAATCAATTGCGGATTTGGGAGATTCACTTGATACTCTTGTAAGTATTAATGATAACGTTGATGAGCTTATTGCAATGAAAGTTCCATACGGCGAAACCAAAGCCAATTACGAAAAACTTACAAATTACCTTTATCGCGCAAACAGAATTCATTCTGACATAAGCAAAAAAATGCAGAAATTATAAAAATTTAAAAATATTGCATTATACTGAGTTTTATATTATAATTATTTTATAGGGTAAACTTCCAAATACCTCCACTGACACAACAGATTAGTTAAGAAATCGGTCAGGAAAGGAGGTAAAAAATGAACCGAGAATTAATTAAAAAAGCCCTAGCTATACTAGAGCTTTTAATTAAATTAATAATCGTATTAATTTAGGGAAGTTAAGAAAGACTTTAAGAGTTACGACCTCTTAAGGTCTTTTCCCTATATTTGTATTATTTACTATTTTCTGTCTTTTGTCAAGTGGGATAGTTTTTCAATTTTTATAGTATTATTATCTATTTTTAACGCAACCTCATCCAAAACAGGATTTATAGATAACCCTTCTAAAATTGCTTTAGGGATTATTATCCCCCAACTATTTCCTATCGGTGTAAACTTTTTCTTTATCATTATAACTCCTGTTATAATTTTTTATTATTTTATAGCATCTAGTAACTTATTAAAATCAATATTTAAACCTTTTACAATTTTATAAAGATTATAAAAAGTTATAGCTTTCTCACCTCGTTCTAGAGTACCAATTAGAGATAAACCACATCCAGAAATACTCGCAAGTTCTTCTTGTGATATATCTTGCTTTAATCTTTCCATCTTAATAAATAAACCAAGATTTTTTGAAAAAATTTTCTTTTGCATTTTATTATTATAAAGTATTGACTTTTATATTTCCAGTTGCTATAGTAGTATTAATTATACTAAAGCAACTATTTATACACTTTTGAATACTCGGAAGGGAAAATTTTATGAAAGACTACTGTAAACTAGACAAAGCAACAGCAGACAAAATGGATACAATCGGATGCAGATTATTTACATTACGAAACGGACTAAACCTTTTATTATATTGCATGGAAGGCGAAATTTACTCAGAAAATGCATCTGAAATTCATAGTTTTGGGCTTATACTTCACGAATATTTTCTTAAAACCAAAAATATGTATAACGAAATTGAAGAAGAAGTTGGAACATTAAATTAACTGTAACTTGCGAAACAGTTATTTTTGTCATAAAATCAAATTATAGAATCAGCTTTAAGGAGATATTATGAACGAGCTTTTAAGAAAATCAGCGGCAGAGCAAAGCAAAGCCTTGAAAAATAAAGAAATTTCAGCTGTTGAATTAACAAATGCAGCTTTTGAAAGAATTGCAGAGTTAGACGAAAAACTTGGTGCATTCAATTCTTTGACAAAAAACACTGCACTTGAAACAGCTAAAAAAGTAGATGAAAAAATAGCTAAAGGGGAAGAATTACCGCTTCTTGCAGGTGTTCCGCTTGCATTAAAAGATAACATGAACCTTGTAGGCTCTAAAACTACGGCTTCATCAAAAATCTTGGAAAATTTTGTTTCTCCGTTCAACGCAACAGTTACGGAAAAACTTTTAAATAACTTAGTACCAATCGTAGGAAAAGCAAACCTTGACGAATTTGCAATGGGTTCATCAAACGAAAACTCAGCATTCAAAAAGGTTCACAACCCTTGGGATTTGAACAAAGTTCCTGGCGGTTCTTCTGGCGGTTCAGCTGCTTCTGTTTCAGCTTGCGAAGCAACTTTAGCATTGGGTTCTGACACAGGCGGTTCAATCCGTTTACCTGCATCTTTCTGCGGTATTGTTGGGATGAAACCTACTTATGGTAGAGTTTCTCGCTACGGCTTGATTGCATTCGCATCATCTCTTGACCAAATCGGTCCGTTTGCAAGAACTGTTGAAGATGCTGCAAATCTTCTTGAAGTTATTTCAGGACATGACCCAAAAGATTCTACATCTTTAGACTTGCCTGTTGAACACTATTCAGCAAACTTAAATAACGACATTAAAGGAATGAAAGTCGGCGTTATTAAAGAACTTATGACAGAAGGTTTGTCAGAAGATGTTGCAAAAGCTATGGAAAGAGCGATTGAAGATTACAAAAAACTCGGCGCTGAAATCGTTGAAATTTCATTACCAAACTTGAAACACTCAATCGGAATTTACTACATCTTGGCAACAGCTGAATGTTCATCAAATTTGGCTAGATTTGACGGTGTAAAATATGGTTACAGAACTCCTGACGCAAAAACATTAATGGAAATGTATACAAAATCAAGAGCAGAAGGCTTCGGACCTGAAGTTAAACGTCGTATAATGCTTGGAACTTACGCATTGTCATCAGGTTACTATGATGCTTATTACAAAAAAGCTCAACAAATGAGAGCATTGGTAACTCAAGACTTTATAGAAGCATTCAAGAAAGTTGATATTTTGATTTCACCAACCTGCCCGAACACAGCGTTCGAACTTGGTGCAAAATCAAGCGATCCTCTTGCAATGTATTTGACAGATATTGCAACAATTTCTGCAAACCTTGCAGGTATCCCAGGTATGAGCGTTCCTGCAGGATTTGATAAGGACGGAATGCCAATCGGTTTGCAGATTCTTGCTCCGCAATTGCAGGAAAGCAGACTGTTTAATGCGGCTCACAAATTCGAAAGAGCAAACGATTATTATTTACAGTTGGCAAATATTTAATTTAAAAAGGCGGTTTTAAAACCGCCTTTTTATTTATAATAATTATTAATATCTTGAACTATTTGTTGATGTTCATAAGCCAAAATTGATGCGAGTTCAAAATCTCCATTTGCACGTGCAAGTTGAACTTGTCGCATCTTTAAATTTGCATTACGTTTCAAATCTGCCAAGTTTTGAGGTTGTTTAATTTGATTACTCAAATATTGCTGGGCTTTATCATAGTTAAAATTTTGGATAGAATTTACCATTATGTCATCTCCGGTTTTTGATAATCAAAAACACTTTTGCCCATTGGAATACTTGACGGAAGGGGATTATTTTGATTTTGATTTTGATTATTGTTTAATCCTGCCACATCAGCAACTTGTGTGCGCATATTATCATCACTAATAGAATTTAAAAACGATTTGCCTTCCTTTTCTGCGACAAAAACTGACAAATTTTTATCATTTAAAGCTGCTAATCTTGATAAATCTACAGTATCAGTTTTTTCAGGATTTGATTTTCCTGTCAAACGCTGAATTTTTGCCCACTCAAAATTGTCATTATACTGATACAAATCTTTTACTGTAATAGCCATAACAACCATCCTTTCCCATATTTATATAAAAACAAATTATAGAAAAAATTTGACAGGTACCCCATACATGCTATGCTATGAGGGATTATACAAGGATTTCCAGATTTGTAAAAGATTATTAAGCAAATGTTACATAAGACAAATTTTACTTATACCACCCTGCTCCCTTAGATATTGTTGCAACAATATTAGTTAATTTTTTTTGCAATAATTCAAGATATGTACTTAACCCCGACTCATCAATTTCTTCTTGAGTATGATAATTAAAATTTGTATCTGTTCGCTTACTTTGGGAAGTATTATTTGCATCAAACTTTACAAGCTTGCCGTCTTGGATAAAAAAACTATCTTTAATTCTGCCCTGATAACCTAAAACAATAAGTTTCACACTTGGTTTTCCACCCACAACAGGAAAACTTAAATGTATATCTTCCTCATAAGGTCCTGAATTTTTATATAAAATCGCCTGATTTTGTCCTGAAAAAGTTTGTACATCAAGTTTTTGTTTAGCTAAATTTTTTCTTTCAGCATCTTTCAAAGAAAGAAGAGCTTTTCTCATTATGCCATATTTATTATAAATATCATCAATAAGCCCCTGAGCAGTTGAAGCTATCGTACCGACTGATGTAGTTGAATATTTTGTTTTAAACTGATTTCTTCCTTCGAGTTTCTGCAAAAAATATTCATTATATTTTTCAAGTTCGCTTTTGAGTATTAAAAGATGGTCACGAATTTCAGGTGAATCAAGTTCTTTTTGACTATAATACTCAGGTTTATCACCTATTTTACATTTTCTGTTAATTTTCTTGGATTTTAAAACTCTGCCATCAGGTTCTATTATAATATTTGTTGTATTGTTTTGTTTGTCAGTTACTCTGACAACTAGATTAATCTGACTTTTATGGTCAGCAAGAACATTCACTGTATAATCTTTTCCGTTCAAATCAGTAAAAGCAAGTTGTTTAGAGCCTTTTACACCTGTTTTTATTGACGGATATCCGTTTTTGATTTTAGAACGAGAAACTTGATTGTCAATTGACATAATATTTTCATCAATTTTTCGAAATAAAGTGATAATTTCATTTGCAGTTTCCATATTTTTAGTGCTTAATTTTGCACGCTGTGAAAATGTTTCAAGAAATTTTACAAAATTATCATTAACAAACATTCTTCTCAACTTTAATAATGGAAAATCTAACATTTCACATACTTCTCCAATAAAGTTCTCTACAGCAGTTTTGTTCTCAAAACCTTTAGCCTGTGCTGACCCGCTATTACTTACATATAAATCACGTTCAATTTTTTGAGTTGTAATATTTTGTTCAGACAATCTTATTGAATATGGATTTTCAGAAGTTAAAATTATTCTCCGTTTTCCATTTACAAAACTCACACCTTCAGAAACAATGTCACTCATTCCTGTTTGAGCCGAAATTTCTCCTAAAGCCGTTTTTATTTTTGCTTTATTAGCGGAATTTAAGATAGTTTGAATCGGTGCTTTTACACTGTTAAAAGCTGAAATAATCCCATTTGCAGACTGTCTTTGACTATATGGAATATCTAATTTTATTACCATATTTTCTTTAAAACACGTAAAAGAATTTTTTGCTAAAAAAATAGCGAGCCCGAAAGCCCGCTATTAGTATTAGATTATTTAAATTACTCTTTTGTATATTCTGCATCGATTACATCATCATCTTTTTTGCCATCTGTTGATGATGCATTTTCGCTTGATGCTGTTGCTTGTTCTTCTTTTTGAACAGCTTCATAAGCTTTTTGTGAAATACTGAACATTGTCTGCTGTAATTCATCTGATAATTTTTTCAATTCTTCAGTTGATTTGTTTTCATCCAATGCTTTTTGAAGTGAAGCTTTTTGTTCATCTAATTTTGCTTTGTCAGCAGAATCAATTTTACCTTCAAAATCTTTTACGATTCTTTCAGCAGAACCAATCAAGCTTGTTGCATTGTTTTTAATTTCAGCTTCTTCTTTTTTCTTTTTGTCTTCTTGAGCGTTAGCTTCTGCTTCTTTAACCATTTTGTCAATATCAGCATCACTCAAGTTCGAAGAATTTGTAATTGTAATTTTTTGTTCTTTGTTTGTAGCTTTATCTTTAGCTGAAACGTTAACAATACCGTTTGCGTCGATATCAAATGTAACTTCGATTTGAGGCAAACCTCTCATTGCCGGTGGAATACCGTCAAGTCTGAACATACCTAAAGATTTGTTATCAGATGCCATTGGTCTTTCACCTTGAAGAACGTGAATATCTACTGCAGTTTGGTTATTTTCAGCAGTTGAGAATACTTGTGATTTAGAAACAGGAATTGTAGTGTTTCTTGGAACTAATGGAGTCATAACGCCGCCCAATGTTTCAATACCTAATGTCAACGGAGTTACATCTAACAAGACGATATCTTTAACTTCACCTGCAAGTACGCCTGCTTGAACTGCTGCACCAACTGCAACAACTTCGTCAGGGTTAACTGATTGGTTAGGTTCTTTACCTGTGTATTCTTTAACAAGCTGTTGTACAGCAGGGATACGAGTTGAACCGCCGACTAATACTACTTCATCAATATCAGATTTTGAAACACCTGCATCTTTCAATGCATTTTCAACAGGAACTTTACATCTGTTCAACAAGTCACGAGAAAGGTCTTCAAATTTAGCTCTTGTCAAGTTCAAGTCTAAGTGTTTAGGACCGTTTGCATCAGCTGTAATGAACGGAAGGTTAATATTTGTTTCCATAACTGATGACAATTCACATTTAGCTTTTTCAGCAGCCTCTTTAACACGCTGCATAGCTTGTTTATCATTTTTAAGGTCAATACCTTCTTGTTTTTGGAACTCTTCACAAATCCAATCCATAACTTTTTGGTCAAAATCGTCACCGCCTAAGTGAGTGTCACCGGAAGTTGAAAGAACTTCATGAACACCGTCGCCGATTTCAAGGATAGAAACGTCGAAAGTACCGCCGCCTAAGTCAAATACAAGAACTTTTTCTGATTTTTCTTTTTCAAGACCGTAAGCCAAAGCTGCAGCTGTAGGTTCGTTAACGATACGAAGAACATCTAAACCTGCGATTTTACCAGCATCTTTAGTAGCTTGTCTTTGAGCATCGTTGAAGTATGCAGGAACTGTGATTACTGCAGATGTAACTTTTTCACCCAAGTAAGCACTTGCATCATCAGCAAGTTTTCTCAAAATCATAGCTGAGATTTCTTGCGGAGTGTAATCTTTTCCGTCAATATTTTTTTTGTAATCGTCACCCATATGTCTTTTAATAGACGCAATTGTTTTATCAGGGTTAAGGATAGCTTGACGTTTTGCAAGCTGACCTACTAATTTTTCACCTGTTTTTGAAAAGCCGACGATAGAAGGGGTTGTTCTAGAACCTTCTGCGTTAGCAATAACTGTAGGTTTACCACCTTCCATGACTGCTACAACGGAGTTTGTTGTACCCAAGTCAATACCAATTGTTTTTGCCATAATCTTTATCTCCTTTACATGATTATTTTTTCATCACTATTCATTTATAACACTGATTTTTGAAATTCTTAAAAAAATAAACAAAAAATTAATAATTCGGCGTGCAATACTGCACGCCGAAAAACTTATTCCATTATATCCCCTCCGTCATCAACTCCCGGCAGACAAACACCAAATTGGCAGTTGGAGTTATAGTCATTTGTCGGCGCCCCTTTTGTTGATGCACTTTCCGTATTTATCAAAGCGTCATGATAAGGAGTAACATAACTTGGCTGAAACGCATCAGTTCTCTGCAAATCTTGAAGCCTGTTCGGCAAATGTCTTTCCTGCAATGAAGTTGAATCCCAATTAGAAGCAGTACAAGCTCCGCCGTCTATAGGGCAGGATGCAAAAACAGGAAACGCAAAAGTAAACATAGCAAACAGTAATAAAAATCTTTTCATATATCAAATTCCTTTCAAATTATTCCACATGCTAAGATTAAACGACAATGTATAAATTTTCATTGCCCGAAAGTAGCAAAAAATATTTTCAGGGGTTTTATAAAAAACGGAAAAAGGAGTGACATTATGAATAATATTAGTTTCCAAGGCAAAACAAATTTAAAATTTAATACCTCAATTTATAATAAAGTCTTATCTCAAAAAACTGGTATAGCACTTACAAATCTGAACATAACCAATAGCAGTAAATGTAAAATTCACAATGCCAGAATAATTACTTATGACCCAAATGAAAATGCAGCCACCGGAGTTTTACTACTGAATGAAAAAAAAGGAATGTTTTTCCATAATGCTGAAGGAAAAATAAATGAAATTATTGAATATATTACAGAACTACAACAAACTGCAAGAAATAAATTAACAGCCTGGATTATAGGCGGGTATAGAAGTGATAAAACCACAAATGACATTAATAAACTTGCTGAAGTACTATGTGACAGAGGGGACATTGATACATCAATCATTGCTGGCCAAAATTCAATTGCTCCAAATATCACTTTACACCACACTGTTGAAAGACTTGAAGTAAATTTGGGGATCCCGGCACCAAAAAAAGGTGAAAATGTTGAAAATTATCTGGAAAACTACTTTGATGTAGTTGAACTGAACAATACATCTATTTCTTAGATTTGGATATTTTTTCAAAAACCTCAGAAAAAGGAATAATCGGCTCCATTTTATATCCGCAGTCGTCAGACAATGCACCGCCCATGGAAAATAATTCTTCCTGCGGATAGCGTCTGCAAATTCCCGGACGGTTTTTATGGATTTTACATTTGTGCGTTTGAGGATCAAGATTTTGACATTCAAAAACCAGACCAATATCATCTTTGCCTATAACTTTCAAATATGTGTAAAATCTATGCAAATATTGGAGTTTTTTAAATTCTTTTTCATCCTGAATAACATGCTTGTAATGTTTTACATATATATGTGTACAGCATTTTCCGCACGCATTGCATTTGCCTGTTCTGTAATACTTTCGGCGTAAAATTTTTGATAAAAAGAATTTCCTCAATTTCTCAATCATAATTACATAATATCATAAAGTTTTGTAAACATTTAATTCAAAAAAAGCAAAACAAAATCTTGAGGACAATTATAAAAAATGTAAAACGAATAACCAATCATAATTACTATAACATAACCAAAATAACCAACCTTGACCTTGCCAAAGCAAGGTCTTTTTTTAGAAATAAAACTGATAATAATTCCTACTTTACATTTTTTTTTTATGTTTTAAAATAATCTTGTAGATATATAGAAAGGTGGTAGAAAATGGCTAAATTTGTATGTACAGTATGCGGTTGGTCAACAGAAGCAGATAAAGCTCCGGAAAGATGCCCTCTTTGCAATGCAACAACATTCAATGAAATTACAGAAGGTGTAAAAACTTATGCCTGCGAACATGAAGTTGGATGCGGTAAAGTTGAAGATGCAGAGGTTATGGAAGGTTTAAGAGCTAACTTTATGGGCGAATGCACAGAAGTAGGTATGTATCTTGCAATGGCAAGAGTTGCTGAAAGAGAAGGATATCCTGAAATTGCAGAAGCTTATAAAAGATATGCTTTTGAAGAAGCTGAACATGCTGCAAAATTTGCTGAATTATTAGGCGAAGTTGTTACAAATTCAACTAAGAAAAACCTTGAATTAAGAGCAGAAGCTGAACACGGCGCTTGTGCAGGCAAACTTGCAATTGCAAAACGTGCTAAAGAATTAGGCTACGATGCAATTCATGACACAGTTCATGAAATGGCTAAAGATGAAGCTCGTCACGGTAAAGGTTTTGACGGTTTATTGAAAAGATATTTTTCATAATAAAAAAGACCTCTCGTTTGAGAGGTCTTTTTTTGTGCTTTTAAATTCTGTTATGCCAAACCCCGCCCTTACGATCAACAAAAGCATCATAACAAGACCAAAATCTAAATACACCTGTCAAACCTAAAATAGCGTGTGTAGCATTTTTTTCAACAGGGTTATCAAGGATTAACTGTCCCAAACCTGGCCATACCAATAATGATACCGCTGCAGCACCTACTGATTTTCCAGATACTTTTCCTGGACGACCTTCAGTTCCCCCTGCAAATACAGGTGTTGACAAACTCATAACTGTAATTAATAATGCCAAAATTGTAATCTTTTTCATTCTTAACTCCTTTTTTATACTTGTGCTAATGCCTTAACGTCTTTACGTTTAACCTTATTGGTTGCCGTTCTTGGTAAAGGCGCTTTTGATACAATAATATTTACAGGACGTTTATAAGATGTAACATGAGTTGAAAGCTGCTTAACTTCTGCTCTTACAACTTTTTCAAGTTCTTCGTCACTGTATTTATCAATAATTTCTTGTTTTGGAACTACAACAGCTGCAATTTCTTCAGTACCGTCTTTTGAGCCAAATGTTCTGGAAAGTCCGAAAACACAGACCTCAGAAAACAACGGACTTTTTTCCAATACAGCTTCAACTTCTTCAGGGAACACTTTTTTACCGCCTGACAATACAATCATATTTTTAATTCTGCCTGTAATATAAATATGTCCGCCGTTTCGGATTTCAGCAATATCACCGGTGTGGAACCAGCCATCCTCATCTATAACTTCTTTAGTAAGTTCCGGCTGATTATGATATCCTTTCATAACACAAGGACCTTTTAAAAGTAATTCACCTGTTTCATTATCAACCATAGCCTCGAAACTTTTTAACGGCTGACCGACTGAAGCAATATCACTATGTCTGTTTACATTAATTGAAGCTACAGGACTTACTTCCGATAAACCATAACCTTGGAATACTCTAATACCAATTCTCTGGAAAAATTCTCCTACAGAAATATCCAAAGGAGCACCACCGGAGATACATCCCATAAATCTTCCGCCAAATTTATCATGTGTTTTTCTAAACATAAATTTCTTGATTCTATATGACGGAATAAATTTTGCCAGAGCAAATTTTATATTAAACTTCATTTGCTCCAATTTCGACTCATTACTCAATTCAGATTCAATTGTAGTTTTTAATAATTTCAAAAACGCAGGAACTACAACCATAAACTGGATACGTTTTTCTCTCATAATGCTCAAAATATCTTTTGGTTTTAAACTTGAAGTATAATATAAAGAGCATCCAAAATTCAAAAAAGTTGAAAACCCTACAGTCATTTCAAACAAATGATTCATCGGGAGAATTGAAAGCAAGTTGATATTCTTAAACGGAAGAATTTGGTCAAGAGCAAACTTCAAATCATCAAGCTGAGTAAGCATATTTGTAAAAGTTGTTTCAACACCTTTCGGCATACCTGTTGTTCCGGAGGTGTAAATAATAAACGCTGTTGATTTTGAGCTTCTCACTCTCCACTTTGCATCATAATTATCAGGAAGCTGATAAATACTTGTTTCTTCAATATTATAATAAGGTTCATCCATAACAAGGATAGTATGTATAGAAGAAATTTCATCTTTCAAAAATTTAGCCATAGCAATATGTTTTCTTGATACAAGCATTACAGAAGGCAGACAGTCTGAAAGAATTGATTTTAATTCATATTTAGTTAATTTAACATCTAACGGAACAGTAATTGTACCTGCAAGAATTGAGGCAAATACACAAGCACCGAATTCAGGTTTTGATTCAGATAAAATTGCAACTTTTTCACCTTTTTCAACTTTAATCTCATTAATCAAATAAGATGCAAGTTTTCTTGATAAAAGCCCAACTCCTGAATATGTAAGTTCTTTCCAGCCGTATTGAGTTTTCATGCCCAATGCGACTTTATCAGAATAATTTTCTGTTCTGTTTTTTAATAATGTTAAAATACTCTGTTTCTTAGATTCCATACACTTAACCCCTTACTCTATAATAATAAAAGGATAATATTTTTTTAGTGTTAAGTCAAGAGTATTAAGTATTTTTGTATTATAATTATACATATCGAAAGGGAAGATATGACAAAAAAAGTTTATATAGAAACAATGGGATGCCAGATGAACAAATCAGATACCGAAAGAATGCTCGGTATGCTATCCCACTTTGACTATGAAGAAACAAAAGTACAGGAAGAAGCAGACTTGTTAATGGTTAACACCTGCTCAATAAGACAGCTTTCGGAAGATAAAGCTTTCAGTCAGCTTGGAGTTTGGGGCAAGTGGAAAAAGAACAGAGATATTAAAATAGGCATCTGCGGATGCGTTGCACAACAAAAAGCAAGAAAAGTTTTTTCTCGTGCACCATATGTAGATTTCGTTCTCGGAACTCATAAAATCTACTCGCTTCCCGAAATTATAAAAAGAATTAATGAAGGCGAAAGGGTTTGTGAATGTGAAGAAACAAATCTTCCATCATCAAATGAAGAAGGTTTTCCGATTAACCGCGTAAAATCAACAAACGCATGGATTAATATTACAGAAGGCTGCAACAACTTCTGCACATATTGTATCGTTCCTTACACAAGAGGCAGAGAACGCTCACGTGAACCCGAAGTAATTATTAAAGAAGTTAAAGATGCGCTTAATGCAGGCTTCAAAGAGATTACACTCCTCGGTCAAAATGTAGACAGTTACGGCAAAGATTTTAAAGACAAACAATACCGCCTTGCACAATTACTACGCGACATCAATGCAATTGAAGGAAAGTTCAGAATACGTTTCGTAACATCATATCCGACTGATATTACTGATGAACTTATTGAAACAGCAGTAGAACTTGACAAAGTTTGTGAATATTTTCATATTCCGATGCAATCAGGAAGTTCAAGAGTTCTAAAAGCAATGAACAGACGTTATGACAGAGAAACTTATGCAAAAATCGTGGAAAAAGTCCGCAGAATGGTTCCTGACGTTACAATTACAAGCGACTTTATTGCAGGCTTCCCCGGCGAAACAGAAGAGGAATTTGTAGAAACTCTGACTGCAATCGACGAATTTGAACTGGATTACTCAAACGTTGCCGCTTATTCTCCGCGCGAAAAAACAGTTGCGGCAAAATGGGTTGATAAATTTATACCCGAAGATATTAAAGATGAAAGATTTCAACGATTGAACCTGAAAGTTCAGGAAAACTGCTTGAAATCAAATCTTAAATATGTAGGACGCGAAATGGAAGTTCTTGTTGAAAACTTCTATGAACACAAAGGCAAAATGATTAATACCGGAAAAACAAGGAATTTTAAAACAGTTCACATTCCTTGCGACGAAGATTTAACCGGACAATTCATAAACGTAAAAATATCAGGCGCAAAAACTTGGTATTTAAAAGGTGAAATAATATAGGAGGTAATATATGTTTAAAATTAATACTCAGAGTTGCCCCCCCCCCAACAGAATCCGCTAGTAGCAAGCGACTTAAGGAGCTTTTACAAAATCTGTGTGGTGAGTCAAGCAGCACGCTTGGCTTTTACACTTGCTGAGGTTCTTATTACCTTAGGGGTTATCGGGGTAATTGCAGCAATTACAATGCCGACACTTATCGGTAATCATCGTGAAAAAGTTACTGTCACACGCTTAACACATACATACAGCCTGCTCTCACAAGCAATTGAACGTATGATAGAAGACCAGGGTGAAACTATTCAATATTGGGGAAGTGATGCTGCCACAAGACGTGCAAAATTTGAAGAACTTTTACCAAAATATGTTGAAATAATAAAAAAATGTGAAAAAATGGAAAAAGGCTGTATTTCTCCAACTAATTATACACCCGGAGTTATAGGAGCACCAGCCGGAGTTTGGATTACAGGAAGAACAACTCTAGCAAACAGTTATCTGTTAAAAAATGGGGTAGGAATAAAAGTAAATAAAGGAGGAACATGTCAGCAAGACACAACCTTACAAAAGAAAGGATGTTCAGAATTTAACCTTAACTGTAACCCAAACGAGGCAACACTTAACTATGGCACTTATCAACATAATTGCATTGGATTATTTGTTGACATTAATGGTCCAGCAGGTCCTAACAAAACAGACATTGATTATTTTGAATTCTCTATAGTACAAAATGGGATTGTACCAAGTGGTTCTTCAAAAGAAACTATTTGGACAGAAAAATTTGATAATTGTATAAAATATAACCGGTACAACAATTGCAAATGCACAGCCTGGGTTATTTATAACAAAAATATGGATTACCTCAAATGTCCTGACAAACTCGGCTGGAACAAAGCTTCAAGCTGTAAATAATACAAGACAGATAAAATTTTACAAAACACATATATCTACGTGCGTAGCACAAAAAAATGGCTGAATTTTTCAATTCAGCCTATATTTTTTTTGGTGAAAAAAATATTCTTTTTGCCAGTCCAAACGCTTGTTCTATGCGTCTGTTTTTAAAACGTTATGCGTAAAACCTGTTAAGAATCCTACACCAGCACCTGCTACAAGGAACGGAACTACAGGTCTTTTTATTTTAAGCATCATGTGATATGCAGTGCTCCACCTTTTTAGCATTTGAGCAGAAGATTCATTTACACTTCTGATAATGCCTCTGAACTCTTTTCCTGCAGTTGAACTTTCTCCGCCAAGAGCCTCGACTTTTCTTGCGAGCCTATCGAATTGGAACGCTTCCTTATCACCTGACTCAATCATTTTAACAAAACAATCCTGAGCTTTAGTTTTAACACCCATTTCGTTAAACTCTTTCATTTTCGCTCTGTTTGTAAGTTTATGACAATAATTAGTCATAACTTTAGCATTAAAATCATCTTCCTGCTTAGTAACAGGATAAAGATACTTCAATGCATACCCTGCGCCTGTTCCAACCGCAGTTGAAGTAACAATCGTACCAATGTGTGAATGTTCGTCATGTCCTACTGCTCTTACTGTCATAATACACCTCACCGCTAAGTTTTCACTTAACTTCTAACACTAATATAGCAGATTTACACTTAAATATTCTGAATGTCTAAAGAAAACGAGATTCAAAACTGAGTAATTAAATCCGGTCACATTTTAACATATATTTATTTTTTTGTCAAGAGTTTAATTAAATTCAGAACAAACATTACAATTACAATTGCAAGAATAGCAATAGCATATTGTTTAACAGTAGCACCGCCTGTAATCAAAACAGCAAGACCGCCAGCTATAATTGCAGCAGATGTTAAAATCATAACAGTTTTCTTTTGAGAAAATCCTGCATGTAATAATTTGTGATGAATATGCTCAGCATCAGCCACAAAAGGTGATTTTCCTTTCGCAATTCTTCTCAATGACGAGAAAGTAATATCCATAATAGGTACTGCAAGAACCAGGAAAGGTAAAAGTATTGCCAATGTCGCAGCTTTCATAACCCCTGTTATTGATATTGCAGCAAGCAAAAATCCTGAAAAAAGAGCACCACTGTCGCCCATAAAAATTCTTGCAGGGTTAAAGTTGTAAGTCAAAAACGCCAACATAGAACCTGCTAGAATAAACCCTATTAATGCGCTGATAGGACTTGGAGGCATCATTGCAACTGCAATAATTGCAAGAGTAACTGCATTTACAGTAACAACAGAACCTGCCAACCCGTCAACTCCGTCAATAAAGTTCAATGCATTAGAAATTCCCACAATCCACAACAAAGTTATAGGATAAGAAAAAATTCCGATATCACCGATAAATGGAATTGTATTAATCTGAACACCTAAAAGATAAACCAAAGTTGCAATAGCAATTTGCAAAAACAGTTTAAATTTGGCATTAAGATTATAAATATCATCAACAAGCCCGAGCAAGAACATCAAAGACCCGCCGAGCAAAATTCCTGATAACAAGCTTCCATAAGGATAATAACTCATAAATACAAGGCACAAAAAAGTAAGCATTGTGCTTGCCCATATAGCAACACCGCCAATGCGTGATATAGGTTTGGTATGAATTTTTCTGTCATTAGGAACATCAACAAGCCCCTCTTTTTTAGAATAACTAATTACCAAAGGTACAAGACATACCCCGATAAGGTACGCAATTACTGTTCCTATTACATGTGCATGATTGAGTTTTATAAGCATATTATATTAACCTCTATAAATCGGATATTTCTTACAAAGTTTAAGTGAACGTTCTCTTAAATTTTGTAATCCCAATTCATTATCTGACGAAAATATTGCAGATGCAATAATTTTTGCAACTTCAGTCATATCTTCCTCTTTGAACCCGCGGGTAGTAACAGCAGGAACGCCTAATCTTATACCGCTTGTAACAAACGGACTTTGCGGGTCATTCGGAACTGTATTTTTATTAGCAGTAATTCCGACACGTTCCAAAATATTCGCCATATCTTTACCTGTTTTACCCGTTTTTCTCAAATCCAATGTCATAAGGTGGTTTTCTGTCATTCCACCGACAATATCCATTCCCTCATCCATCAATCCTTGCGCCAAAGCTTTTGCGTTCTTAATAATCTGTTCGCCATAAGCTTTAAACTCAGGTTGAGAAGCTTCATATAATGCAACAGCTTTACCTGCAATAATGTGTTCCAACGGGCCGCCCTGCATTCCAGGGAAAATCGCCTTGTCAATACCTAGAGCATGTTCTTCGTCACACATAACAATACCACCGCGAGGCCCTCTTAGAGATTTGTGGGTAGTTGTTGTTACAAATTGAGCGTAACCCGCAGGCGACGGATGTAAACCTGTTGCAACAAGCCCAGCAATATGCGCAATATCAGCTAACAAATACGCGCCGACTTCATCTGCAATTTCTCTAAACTTTTTAAAATCAATAATTTTTGAATAGTTACTTGCTCCGCAAATAATTAATTTCGGTTGATGTTCATGCGCCATTTTACGTACATCTTCATAATCAATATTTCCGTTTTCATCAACTCCGTAACTTTTCACATCAAAATAAAGTCCTGAAAAATTGACAGGAGAACCATGAGAAAGGTGTCCGCCGTTTGACAAATCCATACCCAAAACTTTATCACCGGGTTTTAGAAGATACATAAATACTGCCATATTTGCCTGCGCACCACTATGAGGCTGAACATTTGCATGAGCCATTCCAAAAAGTTCACATGCACGTTTTTGACAAATTTCTTCTATTACATCAACGTGTTCACAGCCGTTGTAAAATCTTTTATGCGGTTTACCTTCTGCATATTTGTTTGTCAAAACACTTCCGCAAGCTTCCATTACAGCCTCTGACGTAATATTTTCAGAAGCAATAAGCTCAATTGTGTTTTGCTGTCTGTCAAATTCTTTTTCTATCTGTTCCGCAACCTGCGGGTCAACTTTTTTTATATGTTCAATATGCATCCTTTTACCCTCTTTCCCAAATTTCTTAAAATCTTTCGCGATTTTGGTTAAATGTTATCTCCCCTAACCATCTCTTTTACATAATTATAATAATCGTTATTTGAATATTTGGCAATATGTTTTTCCAAATCTTCTTTTGTAACAAATCCCATACGATATGCAACTTCTTCAAGACACGCGATTTTTATGCCCTGATTTTCTTCAATTGTATGAACATACTGACTTGCCTGCAAAAGCGAATGGTGAGTTCCAGTATCAAGCCATGCAAAACCGCGTCCGAGAAGTTCTACATTAAGTTTACCTTCCTTCAAATAAATATTATTCAAATCAGTAATTTCTAACTCCCCACGCGCAGAAGGTTTTAAACCCTTTGCATACTCAACAACCTTGTTATCATAGAAATACAAACCTGTTACGGCATAATTTGATTTAGGATTTTGCGGTTTTTCTTCAATGGAAATCGCGCCTCCTTTTTCATCAAATTCCACTACTCCAAACCTTTGCGGATCTTTTACATAATATCCGAATACTGTTGCTCCGCCGTTTTTGGTATTTTCAACAACATTTTTCAATTTACCCGAAAATCCGTCGCCGTAGAAAATATTGTCACCCAAAACAAGTGCTGCATCATCATTTCCGATAAATTCTTCTCCGAGAATAAATGCCTGAGCCAAACCGTCAGGTGACGGTTGCTCTTTGTAAGAAAATTTTACACCAAATTGACTGCCGTCACCGAGAAGTCTTTGAAAATTAGGTAAATCAGCAGGTGTAGAGATTATAAGAATTTCTCTAATCCCCGCAAGCATTAAAACAGAAATCGGATGATAAATCATAGGCTTATCATAAATCGGCAAAAGCTGTTTTGAAACCGCAATTGTCGAAGGATGTAACCTTGTTCCCGCACCGCCTGCTAATACAATACCTTTCATAATTATACCTCTCTAAGTTCCAAGTAATCCTTTAATGCAGCCTGCCACTTTCTGCAAATTCCGCCGTTGTCCATAACACTGAACTTCGGACGTTTTGCGGGACGCGGAAATCCATCTGTTGTACAAGGTTTCAAATTAACTTCCAAACCTGATTGGGCAAAAATTTCCTTTGCAAACCCATACCAAGTCGTAAAGCCTGATCCGCAAACATGATATGTTCCGTAAGGCTTTGAAAATAATTTCACAATACCGTTTGCAAGTTCGCAAGTCCAAGTTGGACAGCCAACCTGATCGTCTACAACATTAACTTCGTTTCTGTCAGCAAGCCCAATCATTGTTTCCACAAAGTTTTTACCATGATGCCCGTAAAGCCAACTAGTTCTGACAACGTAATATTTTTCGCAAAGACTTCTTACAGCTTCTTCGCCCTCATATTTTGTCGCACCGTAGTTGTTTATAGGATTTGGCAAATCCTCTGTTGTATAAGGTTCAACCGTTTCACCGTCAAAAACATAATCAGTTGAAATATAAACCAAAGTAATACCGAGTTTTCCGCAAGTTTCTGCTATATTTTCCGTACCCGTAACATTGATTAATTCTGCGGTTTTTAAATCCTCTTCAGCTTTATCAACATTGGTATAAGCCGCGCAATGAATTACCATATCCGGTTTTTCATCCGATAAAACCTGCTTTACCTGCTCAACATTTGTAATATCCAATTTATCAACATCAGTTTCAATAACTTCTGCACCACTATCTTCCAATATAGGACACAAATCCTGCCCGAGCATTCCTTTTGCGCCTGTTACCAATATCTTCATACTAATTCCTTCTTAGCTTCAATAGATTTCATCCAATCTTGATTGTTCAAATACCAATCTATAGTAATTTTTATTCCTTCTTCAAATGTCAAAGACGGTTTCCAGCCGAGTTCATTTTGAATTTTATCGTTACATATTGCATAACGCTTGTCATGCCCGAGTCTGTCCTCAACGTATTTGATAGAACTTTCGTCTTTACCCATAGCACCAAGAATTAAACGAGTAATTTCCATATTAGTTTTTTCGTTATGACCGCCTATATTGTAAACTTCGCCAACTCTGCCTTTATGTAATACTGTATCAATTGCACAGCAATGATCATAAACATATAACCAATCGCGAACATTCAAACCGTCGCCGTATACAGGAACTTTTTCATCTTTTAGTAATTGCGAAATAAAGAACGGGATTAACTTTTCAGGATACTGATAAGGCCCGTAGTTGTTTGAACATCTTGTTGTTAAAACAGGCATTTTGTAAGTTTCATAATACGCTCTGACAAGCATATCAGCACTTGCTTTTGAAGCCGAATACGGACTGTTTGGCGCAAGCGGAGTAGTTTCTGTGAAATATCCCGTTTTGCCTAAAGTTCCGTAAACCTCATCTGTCGAAACCTGTAAATATCTATCGATTTTAAACTGTTTTGCGCATTGCAAAAGGTTCAATGTACCCTTAACGTTTGTTTCTATAAAAATCTCAGGTCCTGTAATAGAGCGATCAACATGAGATTCTGCAGCAAAGTTTACGACAGCATCAACCTGTTCAACAATTTGCGGAACTAATTTTTTATCGCAAATATCACCGTGAACAAATGTATAATTAGGGTTATCTTTGACATCATTAAGATTATCGATATTTCCTGCATAAGTCAACGCATCCAAATTTATTATTTTATAATCGGGATGCTCATTAAGCATTCTTCTGACAAAACAACTCCCGATAAATCCTGCACCGCCTGTGACCAAAATTCTCATTAAAACACCTCTTTCAAAGTCGGCTGATTTTTGTCTTTTTCTGACAAAATCGGCTCAAAATCAATTTCCCAATCAATATTTATGTCTTTGTCACACCATAAAAGTCCTCTATCAGCTCCAGCGTTATATTCTCCGCTTGCTTTATAAAGGAGTTCTGCCTCATCCGACAGCACAACAAACCCATGTGCAAAACCTTCGGGAATAAACAACATATACTTATTCTCCTCAGAAAGTTCAACCTTCACATACTGCCCGAAAGTTGGAGATGAAGGTCGAATATCAACCGCAACATCATAAATTCTTCCGCGTCCGCATCTTACAAGTTTTGCCTGCCCGTAAGGACTTTCCTGATAATGCAAACCTCTCAATACATGTGCGGTAGATTTGGAATGATTATCCTGATTAAATTCAACATCAATACCGTTTGCAAAAAACTCGGATTTTTTGTAAGTTTCCATAAAAAATCCGCGATTGTCGCCATAAACTTTTGGTTTAACTAAAATTACTTCTTTAATTTTTTGTCTTTCAAATTCAAATGTCATACATCTATTATACACAAAATTTCACCACTAGCCAAACGGGTAATAGATTTATACATAAAAACGGGTTAAATATTCATTAAAAGAGGAAATTTACATGAAAAAATTATTAACATTATTATTACTTATGATACCTTTGACAGGAGTTGCTATGGAAAACAAAATTAAATTTGATGATGAAACATATAACCTATCAGTTAATACAGAAAACGGATATAATTATTACCCAAAAGGTGAAAATGCAGACAACTGGCATTCAAAAATAACAATAAAAAAACTTCCCGCAGGCACAAACCCCGTTGAAGCATCTGCAGAATTTGCGCACCAAATCCAATCAGAGCATCCGGGAGCATCGGTTTTAGTTTATCCTGATGCGGGAATGGTCGGATATCTTATGCCTTCAAAAGATTTTTATGAATACAATACAGCATATTTCCAAAAAGACAGCGAATTTACATACGGCAGAAGATTTTACAACTCTGACGGCGACGCCCGCACTAAAGCAATCGAATTTGCCGAAAAATACAACAAAAAATATATGGAGCTTGTAAACAAAGAAGCACCAAAGCATAAATTGTAAAGATTAATTAAAATTACTCATTTCCGCTTGTTTGTGCTATACTAACACTAAGGGTTATTATAAGACTGGGAGAAAAAATGAGCAATCAACAAAGCATGTTTAGTGACGGAAAAATCGTTCCCGTTAATATTAGAGAAGAAATGAAACGTTCATATATCGATTATGCGATGAGTGTTATCGTAGGTCGTGCGTTACCTGATGTTCGTGACGGTTTGAAACCCGTACACAGACGTATTTTATACGCTATGAACGAACTCGGTATGACACCTGATAAACCGTTCAAGAAATGTGCCCGTATCGTTGGTGAAGTTCTCGGTAAATACCACCCGCACGGTGATAGTGCGGTTTACGAAGCTTTGGTTCGTATGGCTCAAGACTTCTCAACTCGTTACTTAACTGTTGACGGTCACGGTAACTTCGGTTCTGTTGACGGTGACGGTGCAGCCGCAATGCGTTATACAGAGGCTAGAATGCACAAAATTACTCAATCTATGCTTGCTGATATCGATTGCGAAACAGTTGAATTTGAACCAAACTTTGACGGTTCTTTACAAGAGCCTTCAGTATTGCCGGTAAGACTTCCAATGCTTTTGTTAAACGGTGTTTCAGGTATCGCGGTTGGTATGGCGACAAATATTCCGCCTCACAACCTTTGCGAAATCGTTGACGGTACAATCGCTCTTATCGACAATCCGCAAATCACTGTTCAAGAATTAATGGAATACGTAAAAGGTCCTGACTTCCCGACAGCCGCAACTATTATCGGTTTAAGCGATATTAAACAAGCTTACGAAACAGGCAGAGGCTCTATCAAAATGCAAGCCGTTGCAGGTTTTGAAGAAATTGCAGGCGGCGGCGGACGTCAAGCTCGTACAGCTATCGTTGTTACAGAAATACCTTATCAGGTTAACAAAGCTGCCTTAATTGAAAAAATCGCAGAACTAGTTAAAGACCAAAGAATTACAGGCATATCTGATATTCGCGACGAATCCGACAGAGAAGGTATGCGTATTGTAATCGAACTTAAACGCGATGCTAAACCTGATGTTGTTAAAAATAACTTGTTCAAATATACACAACTTGCAACAACTTTCGGCGTAAACATGCTTGCTTTATGCGGAAAACAGCCAAGATTATTGAACCTTTATGAAGTTCTTTCAGAATTCGTTGAACATAGGGTTGAAATCGTTACAAGACGTACAATTTTCTTCCTTAAAAAAGCTAAAATCAGAGCTCACATTTTGGCAGGTTTGATTATCGCTTTGGGTTCAATTGATGAAGTTATTGAACTTATCAAAAAATCTAAAACAACAGATGATGCAAGAACAGGTTTGATGAGCCGTTTCGGACTTGATATTGACCAATCAAACGCTATTTTGGAAATGCAATTAAGACGTTTGACAGGTTTGGAACAAGATAAAGTTAAGGCTGAATACGATGAACTTATCAAGAAAATTGCGGAATACGAATCAATTCTTGCAAGCCGTCAAAAAATCCTTGATATTATCAAAACTGAATTACTGGAAGATAAAGAAAAATACGGCGACGACAGAAAAACTCAAATTTTACCTGAACAAGGCGAAGTTACAATTGAGGACTTAACTCCAAATACACCTATGGCAGTATTCATTACTCACCAAGGATATTTGAAACGTATTTCTCTTGACACATTCGAACGTCAAAACCGTGCAACACGTGGTAAATCAGGTATGAAAACAAAAGAAGATGATGATATTCAACACTTCTTCACTGCAATGATGCACGATAAAGTATTGTTCTTCTCATCTAAAGGAACGGTTTACAGCTTGAACGTATACGACTTCCCTGAAGGCGGACGTCAGGCAAAAGGCTTGCCGATTGTAAACGTTCTTCCGATTGAACAGGATGAAAGAATTACTGCAGTTGTACCTGTAAGCAACTTCTCACACGATTTGAACTTGATTATGCTTACTAAAAAAGGTTACATTAAACGTATCGAACTTGATAACTTCTCAAATATCAGAAGAAACGGCATTATCGCAATCGGTCTTGAAGAAGGCGACGAATTGAACTGGGTAAAACTTGCAACCGCACGCGATGAAATCATTATCGGTACATCTTGCGGTATGGCAATTCGCTTCCCGATTGAAGATTTAAGACCATTGGGACGTTCTGCTCGCGGTGTAACATCTATGAAATTGAGAACAGGCGATGAACTTGTAGGATGCGATATTGTACCTAGAGATTATGATGCTGACTTGCTTGTTGTAACTTCTGACGGCTTTGGAAAACGTACAAAACTTTCTGAATTCAGAAGCCAAAACAGAGGCGGAATCGGTTTGATTGCAACTAAATTCAAATCATCAGCATCAAGACTGGTTGCATTAACAATTGTTCAGGATTCTGACGACATTATGATGGTAACTGCAAACGGTGTTGTAACAAGACTTAATGCAGGCTCAATCTCTCGTCAGGGCAGACCTGCGACAGGGGTTAGAGCACAAAACTTAGTTGATACAGATACTGTAGTTTCAGTAAACAAAATCGTAAACCCTGATGAAGATGAAACAGTTAAAAAAGACGTTGAGGCAATGGAAACTAAAGAATCCACACAGACAAGTCTTTTAGATAAGAACGAATAAAAAAGAGGCTGATGCCTCTTTTTTTTATCCAAGTTTCCACCAGGTTTTAACCGGATTTGAAAGACGTTCACAAATATCTAAAACAGGTTTACCTTCAGCTTTGTCATATAATTGACAATAGCCATGTGTATTTAGATATTCTATATTTGCAGAATTTACTGCCTGTGTGCCGCCTTTTATAGGTCTTGTCATTCGCATTATAGTATTAACTCCGTCTTTGCCGAGTGATTGAGCATAGTCAGTTCCCAATCTGTTATCAATCCTCAAATTTAATTTTCGAAGCTTATCTGTTTTAACAAGTTTAAATGTACCGTCACCGAATCTTACTCCGCCGTATTTGACACCTCTTGCTCTGTTAAATAAAAATTTTGCAGCAGAAGCAGCTTTAGACAAATTAATTCCCATAATAAATCCTTTCTTTTAAAATATTTTCCCCGTAAAATCGATTTCCCTTACTTCTTTATAAAAACAATTTGTCTGAAACAATTGCTAAACGTACATTACGAGCATAGCATAGCATAGAGGCATTATGACAGGGTTTGAGCCTATTTAAAAGTCATATTTACATTTCATTACAATCACAAAAAATATTTGTGATATAATTTTAGCAAAGGAGAATTATATGCAGGAAATTCGCTGGCATCAACGGTTTAAAAATTTAATAACAGCATTTCAAAATCTTGAAGATACAATAAATTGTATAAATCAAGAAGGTATAAATAAAATTTATACAATGGCTTTGATACAAGCTTTTGAAATTGTTTTTGAGTTGTCATGGAAAACTCTAAAAGATTACCTTGAATTTAACGGTATAATTGTAAATACTCCCCGTGAAGTTATAAAAGAGGCGTTTTCTAAAAATATTATTCAAGACGGGCAAATTTGGATTGAAATAATGGAAGCAAGAAACAAGACTTGTCATACATATCAGGAAAAATTTGCAAAAGAATTATGTAATGATATTTTGAATGTTTATACAACGGAAATCAAAAATTTACTTGTATTTTTAACGGGTAAAATTAATGGATAATTTTGGCTTACCAGATAAAACAATTGAAATGATTAAAAATTTATTTCGCTCATATTCTGAAATTAGTGAAGTGAAAATTTTTGGCTCACGGGCAAGAGGAAATTACAAACCTGGTTCTGATATTGATTTGGCAATTTTTGGCAAAATAAACGAAAAACTTTTGCGTCACATAGCTTTTGAACTTGATGAACTCTCAACACCATATAAATTTGATGTTTTAAATTATGACACTGTTGATAATGAAGCGTTAAAACAAAACATAGACAAATACGGAAAACTGTTACACAGAAACTCACCTGCAAACTAACACATTTTCAATAGAAGCCGAAGATACAACTCAAACTAGTCTTTTAGATAATAACGAATAAAGCAAGGCGGATTTTTAAATCCGCCTTTTAAATTTCAGTATTTAATTTTTGTTGTTTATCTAACTCTTTTAATTCTTTACCGGCTTTATTAAACTCAATCATTCCAACTAATCCACTCAATCCACCAACAGCCAAAAGTGCCAAACCTGCCCAATTGTTTTTTACATAAGATGAGCCTATGACAGTTGTAAGTCCACCCATAGCCAACATCGTTCCACTTTGCTGACGTTTCTTCAAACTATCACGATAACTATTTACATAATTCGCATTACTAACTGCACCTACTGCCATAAATTTTTCCTTTCTACTTAAAAGTTTTACTACACATTATTTATAAAAACTTTTTAACAAAAACAATTGCTACACGGGCAGTTCGAGCATAGCATAGCATAGCATAGAGGCATTATGACAGGGTTTGAGCCTATTTAAAAGTCATCTTTACATTTCTTTATATTATTCACCAACTCTAAATTCCGCTGAAGTCAGTACTTTTTGCGGGTTGTCTTTTGAGTAAACTTTCATTATATAAAACCCTTTTTCATTCAAAACAAGATAATCAGTAAAATAATTTACTTCTTCATCTTTAAGTCGAACATTACGTGTCCAAATAAGGTTGTACCCTAAACGTCCGTAAGAATTATCTTTCTTAATAACCTGAATATAAATATATCTCGACTGAATTTTTTTGGGCACTAAAACCAGATAATAAATCCTTGCGCCAACAGGAAAAATTACAGAATAATCATAGACATTCTGCTCGCTTATCGGATGTCTGTTAAAAAGAATTGCAGGCTTATCCGCATTTGTACAACCGCAAGCTGTAAGAGCAATTAAAATCAGTAAACTAATTATTCTTTTCAAGTTGACTAACCTTTTCTTGAACAGATTTTGCCGTAGCCTCATCCCTATTATGAACAAGGAAAATTTTATAATTGTTCAAAGCTTCTTTTGTATTTCCGTCTTGCTCATATGCAAGGCCCAATGCATAGTATGCATAACCGTAATTTGGATTTAACGAAATTACGCGGTGGAAAGCTTCTTTAGCTCTGTTATTATTTTTTTCGTTTGCATAAACAAGTCCAAGATTGAACCAACCGTCTGCATAATTAGGATTTACAACAATAGACTTTTTATAGAAGTTAATTGCATTCTTGTTGTCATTCTTAATTTTATAGATATTACCTAATTTTAACAATGTAACTTCGTCAGCAGGATTTACATTAAGTGCATCCTGATAATTTCTTATTGCAACATCATAATTTTTGTTTTTATAATTTTCGTCACCTTTTAAAATCAAATCCTTATTATCTTCCTGACCATAGTCCATTGTAAGCAGAACTTCCTGAATTTCATTTGAAGTATCTGAAATTTTCACCTCAGATTTGCTTGTTGCAGAAATAAATTCTGCAAATTCTTGACTATATTCTGCTCTGTCAGGTGACATAGCAATAGCTTTTTCAAAATATTCCGTCGCTTTGTCATTCAAATCACAAGCACGATAAGACTGTGCAAGGGCAAAGTATGCATAACTGTCATTAGTTCCACGTTCAACCGCTTTTTCAAGCATTTCTGATGCAAGCGAATAATTACAAGCTTTCAGATATTCATCACCCTGAGCAATATAAGCTGATGTCAAATTAGCTTCCAAAGCATCGTTATTTTTTACTTTTGATAATTCATTATATAAAGCAATTGCATCACCGTATTTGTTCATTGAATGCAAAATTACGGCTTTGTTATACTTAACATCATAATTATCAGGATTTGATGCCAAAACTTCATCATAATATTTTAATGCGTTTACATAATCCTTATTTAAGTAATAGCATTCTGCCAAATCGCTTACGAGTGCCAAATCTCTCTTGTCTTTTTGAAGTTTTAAAGCATTTTGGAAATTTGTAATCGCATCATCAGTTTTCAACAAGCGTTTATAAACAATAGCTATATTTTGGTAAGCTCTCGCATCTTGCGGATAATTTTCAATATAAATTTTGTAATTTTCGATAGAAGCTTCTTCCTTGCCCATTTCTGCAAGCAGATTTCCATAATCAAAACGCAAAGAATGCAAAGCCGGCTGTTGTCTAAAAACAACATCAAATTGAGAAAGAGCAAGATTATTTTTGCCCAGTTCCTGATAAGAAAGCGCAAGATTAATATGTGCAG
The DNA here is from genome assembly GCA_947073645.1 of uncultured bacterium. Lineage (GTDB taxonomy): Bacteria > Cyanobacteriota > Vampirovibrionia > Gastranaerophilales > Gastranaerophilaceae > Stercorousia. The sequence goes on from CAMTMK010000001.1 coordinate 40,484, forward strand.
AAGAATTATCAGGGTCAGAATCTACAGCTTTTTCCAAAAACTCTACAGCTTTTTCATAATTTTTCACTTCAAATAATGCAAGTCCGTATTTATAATAATCTTTGAATGCTGCCTGATTTTTTGAATAAATATTTGCATATTCGTTCACGGCAGACTGATAATTTCCGTCACTCAAATATGATGCGGCAAGATTTTCACGAGCTTCACGATGCTGTGAATAAGTTGCCAAAAATTTGTTATAATTTTCAATAGCTGACTTGTAATCCCCCAGCTGATATTGAACATTACCCAAATTCAGATAATTATATAAATATTCGGGACACATTTCCATAACTTTGCTATAAGCGGAGAGAGCTTCTTTATATTTGCCTTGATTTTCGTAAATACTTCCAACACTGATATAAATATATCCGTCAGCAGGTTTCAATTCAGCAACTTTAGCATAAGCTTGTAATGCTTTGTCATACTCGCCCATTTCAGAATATACGCCTGCAAGTTTAGTATAAATCATTACATCATTAGGCGAAATTGCAAGAGCTTCGGTCAATTTTTCCACCGCAGTTTTATAATCTTCTTTATATTCTGCAGAGCACGCCTGCTGATATAAAGAGTTTGCCTGCGGTGTCATAGCCTGAACCTGAGCACCTGCAAGAACTAAAGATAATAACGCTGAAACTAAAAACCTCTCTCTCATACCAGTATTATAACAGAAAATTGAATTTAATGCAAAACCAATCGGGCAATTGAAAAAAATAAATAATATGGTTAAGATTTAGATATCGTTTTTTGCACCAAAAATCTTTACAAAAATTTACATCAAATTTACTTAGATATAGAGCAAATTTTGATATGTTTTAGTTTTTGTGCCACTAGAAAAAAATATAACTATTTGTTATAATGCAAAAAAATGATATATGTGTGTACTAATGGTAAAAGGAGAATGTCTATGTTAACTACAAAAGTAACAAAAGAAAAAACGACAAAATCCAAATTCAACGACGAATTTGAAAATTATTTAAAAACACAATGTTTAAAAACAACATTCAATGGAATCGAACTTGAAACATTTTCCTGGTATAAGAAAGTTTTAGGACTAGTATAAGAATAATTAAAAAAATAACCGCCTGTCATCGAAAGGCGGTTATTTTTTATTAGTAATCCATCTTCCAGCCGTCTTGCATGATTTTAGTTAAACAACCGACCCCATAGCCGATATCGTTACCCAGACAATAATCTGCTTGATGGGAATTATTATAGCTTTCAGCAACCTTACCATCACTATATAATTCCATATAGATCAAATCTCTACCAACTATATTAGGACCTTGTGAACCATTTACATCAACTTGGAGGCAAAAGTTACCATGATAATAAGACCCATGATATCCAAGCCAATTGCAAGAGATAGAAACAGAAGCACCACTAGCTATCGATACAGCAGCTAAAGGATTGTCTAACGTAAATGCGCTACCATCAAGTTGTTTATAACTACTTGCAAAACAAGGTGTCAAATCAGTTCCACAGTTATTTACTACTCTAAAATTATCATTTAAAAAATCTCTTGCCCCATTTGCATTGTTACCATTGTATTTTGTTTCATCAAGCGAAATTGCATTATTTTCCTGAATTGCTTTTTCTGCTGCCTGCGACAGTTCATTTACAACTTTCTGTAATTGCGTTACATAAACCTGTCGCTGGTGATTTTTTACTAATGTTGGTAAAGTCATTGCAGATATTACACCAATAATACCAAGAGTTACCAAAACCTCGGCAAGTGTAAACCCATTGCGTTTTAATAAATCCCTCATAAATCCTGCTCCTTTAATATACATTATCATTATAACGTATTTTTAAACAGATTTCAAGATATAGCTCTTATCATTTCTTGAGCTTCTTCACATTCAGGAAATGTTTCAACAATTTTATCAAGAGTTTCAAGCGCTTCGTCTTGTTTGCCTAATTTCTCATAACATTTTGCCGAACACAAAAGCAAATTAATATTCAACGGACTCTGTTCCAATAAATGCTTAAAAATCCCATTTGCCTGTTCATATTCACCAAGTTCAAAATAGCACATTCCAAGCATATGTTCAGTATCAGAAGCTTTTTCCAATTCATATGATTTTATGTAATACATTTTTGCATCTTCATAATCCTTTTGAAGATATTTAATTTTACCTGCAATAAAGTACATAAAACCGTCATCAGTAACCATATTTAAAACTTTTTCAATCATTGAATAAGCTGTGTCCAAATCTCCTAAAAGCATTTTATTTAAAGCGCAAAATCCGATTGCTTCATAGTTATCGGAACAAATCGCAAGAGCTTTTTCATAATACTCATCAGCTTTTTTGAAATCAGTTGTTGCATGAAGAAAGTTTGCATACTCAAACAATACACCAAAATTATTCGGGTCAGCTTTCAAACCTTTTTGGAATTCATCTTCAGCATAATCAAACAGACGTTTACTCAAATAAAGAACACCTAAATCCTTATGAGCCGGTGCAAATTCAGGATTAAGCTCAATAACTTTTTTCAAAATCTTTTCTGCTTTATCACTATCATTTGTTTTTGAACAAATATGTGCAAATTCGTAATAAATTTCATGAGAAACATTTCCTTGGCGGATAATTTTTTCATAAAGTTCTTTAGCATTAAGCAGTTTACCAACTTTAATATAAATATTTGCAAGTTTTCTTGACATTGAAACCGATTTAGGATTCAAAAGCACCAAATGCGCAAGAATTGCAATCGCACTAGCATACTCTCCGACTGCATCATAACAGCAGGCAAGATTATATTGGAAATTAGGTTTTTCAGGATTATGAGAAGCAAGAGTTTTATAATGTGTAATAGCATCTCTCAACTGATTTGATTTAACTTCCGAAAGCGCAAGAGCTGTAAGATAATTATCCTGCGGATCAAGAACATATGCTTTTTTAAAGAACACACAAGCTTCTTCGTGTTTATTCTGCATTTGCAAAATTGATGCAATGTTAAAATAAGTAATTGAATTATCAGGATTATGTTCGCTTGCCTTCAAGAAAGTGTGATAAGCCTTATCCAAATCTCCCGTTGAAACATAACAAGTACCCAGATTATTATAAAGCTGAGAATGTTCGGGGTTAAGTTCAAGAGCTTTTTCAAAAAACTCAAGCGCCTTTGCAAAATCTTTCAACGCCATACAAGCAGTTCCTGCAATATAATAAACCGTATAATCATCAGTTACATAATCCAAAGCTCTTTGTGCAGTTTCAACAGCTTTTTGAGGTTCTTGATTTTTAACATATACAACCGCAAGATTTTTATATGCATCACAATACCCGCTGCGCATTCTCAAAACTTCTTCATAAGCGGCTATTGCATGGAGAAAATCATCTTGATTATCATAACAATTCGCAAGATAAAACCAGCTTGTTGCATCGTCATTATATTTTACAACTGTTTCAAAAACTCCCTGCCCTTCTTTATACTCGCCAAGATTTACATGGCAAAGTCCCAAAAGTTTTAGGGCTTCAATATTTTTTTCGTCTTTATCTAAAATCTTTAATAATTCTTGTTTAGCAATTGCGAATTCTTTGTTGTTTATAAGCTCATTAATCTTTTCCATAGTCAGAATTATAGCACATACTTTACAGATTTCAAACACACGTGATATAATATTATATGCCTTTTGAAATTCACTAGATTTTTGTCCTTATAAAATTTCTACTGAAAGGATAAAATAATGGGAAAATCTTCAAAATATCCCGGCTATTCGACCGGAACAATTAAAGTAAACGGGCAGACAAAAGCCTCTACATACAAATCAGGGAATAACGTAGTAACAAATTATAATATGTCTGATGCTGAAAAACGTGCCTATGATTACGCTCAAAACTCATTTGCAAATGCACTGCCGTCAATCAACGTGTTTGATGATGACACACGTAAAAATCTTCAATCACAGTTAGACGCATATACACTGCAAGGACAAAAAATGGTTAACAGCATTTACACTCCGATGTTAAATGACTTAAAAACAGATGTTGCTTCACGTTTCGGAAACTTTGATAATTCTGTATTTATGGACAGTTTAAATGCAATTGAATCTAACCGCGCTGATGCAATAAACAATCTTGCACAAGACATAACTGCAAAACGCTCTGAGCTTATCAACAATGAATTATCCCAAAGATATTCATACCTGAATTTTTTACAAGATATTCAAAATCAAACTAACTCAAATATCTTGAATTTTGCAAACAGTTCGCAAGCAAACAGCAACTCAGGCAATAGCTATAACGCACAGGCTTATGCAGCAAATCGTTCCTCAAACAGCGGACTTGGTGCATATGCAAACCTTGCATCAGGAGTATTAAGCACAATGGGACCTTATGGTATGGCAGCATCTGCAGCCTTACAGGTTGCCAAAAATTATATGTAATAAAAAAGGGCTTTAAAAAGCCCTTTTTTGGTATATAATAAACTTATGAATATTATTCAGGAATTTGACACAATAACAGCAATTGCAACTCCAATAGGCACAGGCGGAGTTGGCGTAATCCGTATTTCGGGCGACAAAAGTTTTGAAATAATTGATAAAATTTATTCAAAACATAACCTTGAAGCGGGAAAAATTTCTCATGGCTGGATTATTGACAACAACAAAAAAATTGATGAAGTAATCATACTTCCATTTAAAAATCCTAACAGCTATACTGGCGAAGATGTCATAGAAATTCACTGCCATGGCGGGATAAATGTTGTGCGCAATATTCTTGATATAATTTTGAAAAATGGGGCAAGAATGGCTGAACGCGGAGAATTTACTAAACGCGCATTCTTAAATAAAAAACTTGACCTGTCGCAAGCGGAAGCAGTTGCAGACATAATTCATGCAAAAACAAAAGACTTTGCAAAACACTCGGCAAAAAATCTTTCAGGTGTATTGGGCGCAAAAATCAAAGAAATAAGAGATGATATTTTTAATGTTTTATCAAAAATCATTGCAGGAATTGATTTTCCGGAAGATGTTGCAGAGCCTGAATATGAATATATTATTGAAGAATTTGAAAAATCAATCTCAAAAATTGACAATATTTTAGCCGGAGCAAACTCATCAAACATAATGCGTCAGGGTATTAAAATTGCAATAGTCGGCAAACCTAATGTCGGTAAATCATCATTATTTAATACTTTATTGAATGTTGAGCGTGCAATTGTAACCGATATTGCAGGTACAACACGCGATGTTTTGACAGAAACACTGGATTGGGATGTTGCAATTACTCTTATAGATACAGCAGGTATCCGCGATGGTGAAGAAGTCGGAAAAGTTGAAGAAATAGGTATAGAATTCTCAAAACAATCAGCAGATGAAGCAGACCTCGTATTATTCCTATATGATGCATCGCGCGGAATGAATGAAGATGATAAAGTTATTTTAGAACTTATAAAAGACAAAAATCATATTATTATCGCAAACAAAGCTGACTTAGCAGAAAAACGCGAAATTGACACATTTTATCTTTCAACCGTAACAAAAGAAGGGTTAGATGAGCTTAAAACTAAAATCAAACAAACTGCATACAATTTCTCACTTGAAGATACCGAATTTGTAACCAACAACCGTCAGCAAGACTGTCTTACAAAATGCCGTGAAAGCTTATTACAAGCCCTCAACGCTGCAAAAATCAATGAACTTCAAGACCTTATTTCAATTGATTTAAAATCAGCACTTCTATACCTTGATGAGATTACGGGTGAAGTGATTACAGATGATATTCTAAACAACATTTTTGACCATTTTTGTATCGGAAAATAATTAAAAAAGCATTGTGTTTTCGTTTATTTCGCCAATACAAATTTTCTGCGCCAGTTCATTATATAAAAATTTGCCGTAAAGAGGTACAAGTTCGTCGCAGTTAAAATCAGGACCCATATACGGGAAAACCACCGAAGTTGTCAAATGCGATTTAGTCGCTTTATCAAAAACAATAGTTAAATTCTTAGACTTAATTTTAAATTCAGGCAAAAGTTTTCCGCATATAAATTTATCATCCCTGTTTTTTATTTCTGCAATTCTTTCCAATTCACGTTTCCCGGCATTTATCGCAACTGATGGTGCAAAAACAATATTTTTATTTTTCGAACCAGTGTCGGAAAGTTCTATATAGGGAAAAACTTCCTCTTTCATTGATAAACCACTGAGAACACAATCGTCGACTACAACTGCTACTGCATTTTTAGGCAGACTTTCTACCTCATCAGCCCTTGATAAATAATCCTCAGAAAGAAATACATATTTAGGATTTTCAATATGATTAACCTTTGTGTATACATAATTTGCAGGCATAAAACTTTTTGTAACGGAAGGAATTATAAAATAAACATCATCCATAGTTTTCCCATGTTCTTTGAGGTATTCAAGCAATTGCTTATGAATATTATGAAAATATTTACCATATTGTTTTGGTGTAACAACTGTCAAAGTTCTGTCCAAAAATTTTAAAATATCTTTTTGCGCATCAGGTTTATTATTTGAAATTTCATTTATCACAGATTTAAACTCATCCTTTGACGGCATAATAGGGTTTAAATTATCAGCAATTTTTTCAGGCGTACATATATTAACATGTTTTATAACCTCGATTTGCCCCCCTCCCGAAAGTATTTTCATATTTTTATAGTTTTCGCCGTTTAAAACATAACGAATGTTATAACTCAAATTTTTATCGTTATGTTTTTGGAATTTCTGCGCCTTTTTTATCACATCAATAGTGTAATTTTCAAAACTCTTTTCCTGATTAAAAAAATTATAACCATTTTCAAAATTATCAAAATATAATAACTTAAAATCAAACTCCTTTATATAATCAAAAAAATTCTTTCTGCCTTTCGCATCCATATTTTTTACAGTATTAATCAAGTTGGAATCAACCATTATTGCATTGTTTTCCCCCTTAATACGCAAATTTTTACCGCATATATATGACATAACATTTGAAACAGGTATACTTTCACTCATATATTCATACGGCAAAGCTGTTATAGAACATATCTCCCTATAACTTAGTGCACTTTCTATATCTTGCAAACTTTTATAACTTGAATACTGACTTAAAAGCCCCATTGCATAATAAACACTATCAAGCCCGACTCCCGTTTTTTTGGAAACATTATTGGCTTGTTTTACAATATCTTGCGGAGTTACAACCCCCATTGATTTTTCAAGTTTTGAATAAAAAATATCACATTCTTTATCAAAATCAAACGAAGATTTTTCAAATCTGTCAGGACGACTAACAAACTGATTTCGCTCTGTTTTTTTTGACAGAAGTAAATATAGGTTTATATGTTTGAATTGCACCTACTCTCATATGCTACATATAAAACCAGTAAAAATAAATTTTGCTAGTACTGAAAATACCTGTCAAAATCTACATCATCAAAACTGCAAAGAAGTTTATAAACTTCATCATCCTCATCCATTCTTTGAAAAGAATAGTTGTCAAATTTCCAATATTTCGGATTAATGCCTTTTACCCTTATTATCCCGGCATCTTTTAAAATAACAAGTTTTTTCTTGACAATATCAAGCGGTAGTTCTACCATCTTGGCAAGCTCTACAGCAGTAACCCATTCTTCCCCCGAACTTTTTTCGGGCGTCATAAACATAAGTTCAAGTCCTACCTTTTTTAACTCATTATCTTCGCACATATATATATATTAATGCCAAACAAAAAATTTTTTATCATATTTTTGTATTAAATATTTTGACCGCTCTAGGCAAAATTCCCAAACAATAAGAAATTACAACACCGTAATTTGTAATCGGCACACCAGCCTTACCTGCCAGAAGAATTCTAGACAAAACCTCACGTCTGTTGGTCATACACGCTCCGCAATGGATTATAAGCTTATAATCTTTAATATCAGGAAAATCATGTCCCGCATAATTGTGAATAACAAGATTTTTTCCTGTTTTTTTGCGGAGAAGGTTAGGTATCTTAACCCTTCCAATATCATCCTCAATGGCGTGATGCGTACAACTTTCTAAAATAAGAACCAAATCCCCGTCTTGAAGCCTATCAATCGCCTGCGCACCTTTTACAAATTCGTCCAAATCACCTTTTAATCGAGCAAACAAAATCGAAAAAGATGTCAAAGGAATTGCCTCAGGCACAATTTCACTAACTTTTTTAAACGCCTGACTATCGGTAATTACAAGTGAAGGCTGAGTTTTTAAATTATCCAAAGCCTGCTTCAATTCAGTTTCCTTAACCACATACGTCAAACATTCACTATCCAGCAAATCCCTTATAGTCTGAACCTGCGGTAAAATAATCCTTCCTTTAGGTGCTTCTTTATCAATAGGTATAACAAGAATTACAGTACTTTTCGGTTCAACCAAATCCCCCGCAATCTTTGGAGAATTAACAAACTCGTCAGGCAAAAGTTTTACAAGTGCTTCTTTGAACTTAAACACTAACTGTTCGTCATCTTTGACCGATGTATAAAGTGCATCCTTATCAAGTACAGGTTTTGCAATATCACATTTGTTAACTACAATCAGATATGGAATTTTTAACTCGTCAAGTTTTTGAATAAGCTCATTTTCATAATCGCCCAAACCCCTGTTATCACAAACGATTACCCCAACATCAGTACGGTTCAAAACCTTCATTGTTTTTTCAATACGCTGTTCGCCAAGTTCGGATTTATCGTCCAAACCAGCTGTATCAAGGAAAGTTACTGGTCCGACAGGCAAAAGTTCCATAGATTTTTCAACAACATCGGTCGTAGTTCCCGCAATATCAGAAACAATAGAGATTTCCTGATTAGTAATTCTATTTAAAAGTGACGATTTTCCAACATTTGTTCTGCCGAAAACCCCAATATGCAAACGCATTGATTTCATATAAAGCTCCTACTAAAAAAGGGTCTTTCGACCCTTTTAAAACTTCTTGATTGCTCGCGTTTAACGGGTCTACCGCCGTCGCCTTCGCGTCGCCGTGCGCCCTCAGCTCACAATCGCTATCCGCGGATACCGAGTTTTTTAATCAATTCTCTGTATTCGTCAAGATTTTGAGATTTCAAATAAGAAAGTAATCTCTTTCTTTTACCAACCATCATCAAAAGACCTCTTTTAGTAGCGAAATCTTTTTTGTTAGATTTAAGGTGTTCAGTAAGTTCAGAGATTTTTTTGCTCATCATAGCAACTTGAACAGCTGTAGAACCAGTGTCTTTTTCGTTTTTGCCGTAAGCTTTAATAATTTCTTGTTTGTTTTTTAAGTTCATTGTAATTTCCTTTACTTGTTGAGTGATTATTGGCGTAAGCACTCTACAAACTGCATGATAATATATAAAGGAAAAAATGCAAGTAAGATGTTAAATTTTCTAAACTATTCTGTGAGTTTGATAATTAGCAGTCTGCAATGCCGAAATAAATGCACTATATGCTTCACTTACTGATTTAGCTGATTTATTATAAATTCCTTGATCATAAAAAGAATTTTTCTCATTCATAGCAGTCAATAAATCATTATTTGACGAAACACCATATTTTGAGAACAAAGCATTATTAACAGAAGTTTGCTCTCCTAACAATGCTTTATATTGTGCTTCAAGTTCCTGATAATTGGCAATTAAAGCTTCAGATTGAACCTTATGTTTATCATAAGCTTCCATTCTCATATTAAAAAATGCTTCAGCAGGATTAAATGTAAATTTCGGATTATTTTTTGCAAAAGTAAAAGCCGACTGAGTTCCCAATTGAGCTGACATAAAATTTTCATATGAACCATACTGAGCTTTTAACTCAGGCATTTTTTCAAATTGTTCTTTTGAAACATATCCGACTTTAGTCATAATTATCCTCTCTTAGTCTTGAAGCTACATATATATAAAGTATTTACTTTGTAAATAATTGCCTTTTTTGTAAAGTTTTGTGATAAGATAAAAATATGATTGAAAGATACTCACGCGAAGAAATGAAAAAAATTTGGGATTTGCAGTCAAAATTCCAATACTACCTTGATGTGGAAATTGCCGTAGCACAAGCGTATGCACAAAATGGTGACTTCCCGAAAAATGAAATAGATGAACTTGCTAAAAAAGCAAAATTTGATCTTAAACGAATTGACGAAATTGAAGCGGAAGTCAGACACGACGTAATCGCATTTTTAACCTGCGTCAATGAAAGCCTCGGCGACCTTGCAAAATATATGCATGTCGGAATGACAAGTTCTGACGTTATTGATACTGCTTTTGCACTTCAAATTCAAGACAGCGGAAAAATTATCCTGAAAGATTTGGATGATACAATTCAATCATTAAAAGATTTAGCAAAAAAACACAAAAACACTGTATGCATCGGACGTTCACACGGAATTCATGCCGAAGTTATGACTTTTGGCATAAAAATTTGTAATTGGATAGATATTCTTGAACGTCAAAGAGAAAACTTTATCCACGCACTTGAACAAATTCGCGTAGGACAAATTTCAGGTCCTGTTGGAACTTACAGCAACATTTCACCTGTTATCGAAAAAATTACCTGTGAAAACTTAGGACTTAAACCCGCAAGGATTTCAACACAAATTATTGCAAGAGATTACCACGCATACTTTATGCAATCATTAGCTTTAATTGCAAGCGTAATCGAACAATTTGCGACAGAAATAAGACACTTGCAAAGAACAGAAGTTTTGGAAGTCGAAGAGGGTTTTGGCAAAAACCAGAAAGGTTCTTCTGCAATGCCTCACAAGAAAAACCCTGTTTTATCTGAAAACCTTTGTGGGCTTGCACGTGTTGTCAGAGCAAATTCTCTAGTTGCATTGGAAAATATTCCACTGTGGCACGAAAGAGATATTTCTCACAGTTCTGCCGAGCGTATAATTTTCCCTGACAGCTTAACTTTGGTAGATTTTATGTTAAACCGTTTCAATTCGGTTGTTCAAAATCTTGTTGTACATGAAAAAAATATGCTTAAAAATACAGACAAATTCGGCGGAATAGTTTTCTCGCAAAAAGTTCTTTTGAAGATAATTGAAAAAGGTTTAACCCGTGAAGAAGCGTATCGTTTGGTTCAAAGAAACGCACTCAACGCATTTGAAAACCGCGAGCAAAGGGCTGAAGCGTCAGCGTGCCCATATAACGCGAGCGATAGAGAAGGCGATTTCAAAGCTAATCTGTTGAATGACAGCGAGATACCTCTCACCCCTCAAGAGATTGAGGAGATTTTCAACAAAGAAGAATTTTTGAAAAATATTGATGAAATATATTCAAGAATACTTGCTTTATAACGCGAAATACTATAAAATATAATAGAGGAAGTTTATGGCAAAAATTAATATAACAGTCTGCATGGGAAGTTCGTGTTTTGCACGTGGTAATCAAGAAAATTTGGCATTTATTGAAGCTTTTATACAAGAGCATAATATGGATGCAGAAATTGACCTTGCTGGCAAAAGATGTGAAAATAAATGCACACATGGTCCAAACGTTATAATCAACGGCGTTGAATATAACAGTGTTAATGAAGAAAAATTGGAAGAAATTCTGACAAAATTAATATAACCGTCGGAAAGGGTCAAACAGGAACGAGCAAAAACGAGTGACTGACCAAAATCTATAAAATATCATCAAAATTTACGCAGAGGGTAAAAAAATGAATAATCAGTATCCGGTCTACACGTTGACAAACGAATGTCACGATTGTTACAAATGTATCAGGGAATGTCCAGTAAAAGCAATTAAAATTGAAAAAGGGCACGCATCAGTTATTCCCGAAAAATGTATTGCCTGCGGAAACTGTGTAAAAGCCTGCCCATCCAATGCAAAACGCGTAAGATGCGATATTGATAAAGCCCAAGCATTAATCAGGGCACAAAAAGATGTTTATGTATCGCTTGCACCCTCTTGGAGAGCCTCTTTTGAAAACTCTGCAGAAAAAATGATTGCTCTTTTAAAACAACTAGGTTTCAAAGACGTATCAGAAACAGCACTTGGCGCTCAGGAAGTTTCGATTAAGACCGCACAAATGCTTAACAATGCTGAAAAAGGCTTGTTTATTTCAAGTGCCTGTCCCGTAATCGTTGATTACATAAGACAATATATGCCTGAGTTTACAAAATACATCACTCCAATCGGCTCACCTTTAATGACACATGCAAAAATGCTCAAAGAAACTTTTGGCAAAGATATTGCTATTGTTTTTATAGGACCTTGTATCGGGAAGAAAAACGAAGTTACCTATTCTGGACTTTTTGATGTTGCATTGACATTTGAAGAACTCAGAATGTGGTTTAACGAAGAAATTATCGACATTACAAAAGTCGCAAGAGATAAAAAATTCAAATTTGTACCTGAATCCGCATATGAGGGAACATTGTACCCGATAGACGGAGGTATGAATCAAACTATAAGAAAATCAGGCATCAATGACAACGTTCAACTATTGGAAGTTTGCGGTTTGAGCGCATTGCGACGCTCATTAAAAAATCTTAAACCAGAACAATTAGACAAAACAATCTTTATAGAAGCTTTGGCTTGCGAAGGCGGATGTGTCGGCGGACCTTGTATTTCATCAGAAAAAGCCGGGATTACAATGGTTTCCGATATTCTGACCAAAGAAAAAAAACGCGACAAAATTCCCGCAGAACCAAAAGTAGTTGTGGATTATAACGTTGAACCTAAAGTGATTGTAAATTCTGATTATCCGCTTGAAGAAATTTTAAAAACACTTAAAAAAATCGGCAAACATACAATTGATGATGAATTAAACTGCGGAGGATGCGGTTATGCAACCTGCCGTGACCTTGCAAAAGCACTGCTTGACGGGGATGCTGAAACTTCAATGTGCGTATCTTATATGAGAAAAATCGCAATGAGAAAAGCTGCGGCAATGATTAGATGTATGCCGTCCGCAATCGTTATGGTAGATAACAATTTGAAAATTTTGGAAGCAAACGACAGCTTTATGAGAATGTTCACAGGCGATATGTATGAAGTGTTTAAGGCTCGTCCTGACGGACTTACTGGCGCTGCATTAGATAGAATCGTCGATTTTGCAGACCTTTTCAAAACAATTTTGAAAACAGGAAAAGACTTGCACAAAGAGCGATATAATGTCAAAGGCAGACTATACGATATTTCAGCATTCACAATCGAAGAAAACGAAATTGTCGGAGCAGTAATCACAGACGTAACTTCTGCCGAAACTAACAGGGAAAAAATTTCTCAAAAAGCACATGAAGTTATCTCCAAAAATATTTCGATTGTACAAGAAATCGCCTGCTTGCTTGGTGAACACATGGTAGAAACAGAAACACTTTTAAGTTCTATTGCAGAAGACTACGAAGAAAGGCAAGAATAGTGTTTATTGATATCGATTGCAGTCAAATGAAAAAATATAACCAGAATGCTTATGGAGATTACTTTGTTTCCAAAAGATATCCTGATGAAGCGAAATTGATTGCTGTGCTTTCTGACGGGCTCGGAAGCGGGATTAAGGCAAACATTCTTTCCTGTATGACAGCCACTATGCTTTTAAAATTTATTGAAGGTGAACAAATTCCAATCAGTAAAGCAGCAGAAATCATTATGAACTCTCTGCCTGTTTGCAAAGTCAGAAGGATTAGCTATTCAACTTTTTCTGCAATTGAGGTTAATGACGACGGACATGCCAAAATAGTCGAAGAAGGTAACCCCGAATTCATCTGGATTAGAGGAAATGAAATTATACAACCCGAATACGAAGCAATTCCTTCTAAAACATTCAAAAACAGATGCTTAAGAGTTTATAAACTAAAACTACAACTCGGTGACCGACTTATATTCTGCTCGGACGGCGTAACCCAATCGGGACTTGGCGGCGGCAGATTAAAACTCGGTTTAAGACGCGAAGGACTTATTATTCTTTTGCAGGACAAACTGAAAGAATGTCCAGATATATCAAGTACAGAACTTTCGCAATACATAGTAAATCAGGCAAGAAATATCGAAACCGACAGACTTCCAAAAGACGATATTTCCTCCTGTGTTTTGTATTTCAGAGAACCCAGAGAAGCTTTAGTTTTCACAGGTCCTCCTTATCACCAGCAAAAAGATAAAGAATATGCGGAAATGTTTGCAAACTTTAAAGGTAAAAAAGCAATCGCAGGCGGAACAACCGCAAACCTTATTTCACGCGAGCTAAACCGTCCGATTACAATGGATACAACAATAAGTATCGGCAAACTCCCGTCTTGCTCATATATGGACGGAGTTGATTTGGTAACCGAAGGTATTTTAACATTAACCAAAACTTTAGAATATCTGGAAAATGGCACATCCGATATTGACAACGCGGCAGGTAAACTGGTAAAATTCTTATTAGATAGTGACTGTATCAATTTCATGGTAGGCGCAAAACTTAATCAGGCTCACTATGATCCCGCTTTACCGATTGAAATTGAAATCAGGAAAAATATTATCAAGAAGATGGCGTACGTTCTACAAGAAAAATATTTTAAGAAGGTTAATGTTCAATACATGTAGGGAATAGTTATTATAGAATAGGTGGCGATAAACGTCAGAGAGGATAAAACCTTTCACCAAGAGTTAATAGTGTCGGACCAATGTCGACAGAGAGGATGAAAAGAATGAGTCAAAAAATTAGTGTTAAAGTATGTTTAGGAACAACTTGTTTTGTAATGGGTTCATCAAACTTGCAAGAATTAATCGAAACTGTTCCTGCAAAATACGGAGATAAAGTAGAAGTATCAGGCGTTCCCTGCTTGGGTCTTTGCTCAATCGACTGGGAATTTTCAAAAGCACCTTACGTCAAAGTTGATGACGAAGTAATCAAAGAAGCAACGGTTGAAAAAGTTTTATCGGCAATCGATGCGAAATTAAAATAAAAAAAGAACCCTTAAAGGGTTCTTTTTTTAAATATCTTCAACCAAATCTCTTAAAATTTTATAGATCTTTTCAAGCATTTTATTATCATCTTTTGCAGTATTAATATAAAAATTTATATCCTCTAAAAGTTCTGAATTTGTTTTAATATGGTTATTGGCAAAAAGTTCTTCTGTAGAAACATTTAAGGCAGTCAATAATCTTTCTAAAGTTTCAGCTTTTACAAAACATTCACCAACCTCTATTTTACTTAAGTTCCTTGGAGAAATATCAATCATTTCCGCAAGCTGTTCCTGCGTTAAATTTCTTTTTTTCCTTAATCTTTTAACCTTTTCACCAAAAGATTTTTTTACGTCCATACAAAACCTTTATATTGAATTTTTTTACAAATTAGATGTTCTATATCATAATATATTAACTTTTGTAAACCCGTAACGACAATCTATATCTATATTTTACGTAATTTCTATATTTTATATCTAAATTTCTGCAATTTTCTATCTCCAAATGTTTTTATATACATGTACACACAAGAGAGTATAAAGGAGATTTAAACATGAGCATTAACGGAGCATTTTTCAACATTAATGGAGCGACATCTAATCCATACGCAGAAAGAATTAAAGAAAAGAGTGATGGAGATGTATTTATTACAAACATTTTTGACAAAAATACGGATATTACCGGGCGGCCAATACAAGGTATGAACTTTGTACGAACCGACTTAACAGGAAACATAGAACTTACTAAAGAAACAATTCCAACTGAAAATGGACATAGAACTGAATTTAGAGATGAAAATGGACAATTAATTCGCAGCATCAACATTACTTATCACGATGATCCATATATTGTAGATAGAAAAGACACAGACAAAGATGGTAATGTATACCGATCTTTATATCATGATGGAACAAACACTTATTACAAAGATGCAAACGGTAATATTATAAGTAGTGAAGAATTTAACCAATTACAACCATAAAAAGCAGGACGAATGTTACTTCGTCCTGCTTTTTGAAAAATTTCTATGTTTATGCAATAATTCTGTTAAGGTGATATTTAAAAAAGTAGAAGGAAGTTGAAAAATGGCAATAAATACCCCTAAACAGACATCACACTTAAAAAGAGAGATTTTAGTAAGACTTATCAGATCTTTTTTAAGTGACAATTTTGAAGAAAACACAAGATTAATCCCATACGATATGCGTCCGAAAGGTCACGAAGTACCGTATAGATGTTGTATCCACAAAGAGCGTGCAATTTTGCGCGACCGTGCAATTGCAGGTTTGGGATGTTCTATTGAAGAAACAGATGACAGCACTTTATTATCTACAGTAGCTGAAAAAGCATTAGATAGAAAACAACCGGAAGAAAACCCGTTAACAGTTTTAACAACAGCCTGCAAAGGATGTGTTCCGTCAAGAATATACGTAACTGACCTTTGTCAGGGCTGTGTTGCAAGACCTTGCGAAAATACATGCAAATTCGGTGCAATAAAAGTTATTAACGGCAAATCAGTTATTGATCCTGCTAAATGTAAAAACTGCGGAATGTGCGCTCAGGTTTGCCCTTACCAAGCAATCCAAAAAATTATCGTACCTTGCGAAAGCGCTTGCCCTGTCGGTGCAATTGCTAAAGGTGATGACGGATCTGCAAAAATCGATTTTGAGAAATGTATTTCTTGTGGAAAATGCGTTGCAGCATGTCCATTCGGTGCAGTTCACGAAAAAAGTCAAATTATCGATGTTTTGAAAAATATCAAAGCAGGCAAAAAGGTGATAGCAATGGTAGCACCTGCAATTATGGGTCAATTACCTTGCACACCGCAGCAATTAAGACAAGCGATTTTAAACCTCGGTTTTGCTGATGTTTACGAAGTTGCTCAAGGTGCAGATATTACAACAAAAACAGAAGCTGCTGAATTTGTTGAAAGACTTGAACACGGTGCAGAATTTATGACAACATCTTGCTGTGCAGGCTACAACGAGCTTGTTGACAAACATATTCCTGAAATGAAACCGTTCAGATCAGATACAAAAACTCCAATGTACTACACTGCAGAAATCGTAAAACGCGAACATCCAGATGCAGTAACAGTATTTTTCTCACCATGTGTTGCAAAACGTCGTGAAGCTTTGAAAAATCCTAACGTAGACTATGTTCTTAACTACGAAGAAGTAGGTGCTTGGTTTATTGCACACGGAATTCAGGTTGGCGAATGCGCTGAGAGTGAATTTAAAACAGAAGCCTCAGCAGAAGCAAGAAAATACGCTGTAATTGGCGGTGTTGCAGAAGCTGTTCAAACACAATTACCTGAAGAAATTCCTGCTCACCCTGTAATTATCGACGGTTTGAACAAGCAATCTATCCGTGATTTGAAAAAATACGCTAAAAATGGAATGTGCGAACTCGGCAACTTGATTGAAGTTATGGCATGTCAGGGCGGATGCTTAGGCGGTAACGCAACAATCAATGCTTACAAACCGGCATTGAAACAATTATCGGCATACGTAAGTGAGAGTAAACCGCTAAACGCAGAAGAAACTAAAGCATAAAAAAAGAGCCTTCGGGCTCTTTTTTATTTACCGCATTTAGTCTGAGTTGCCCAATCTAAATTACAGTGGAGATAATCCATGTTTTCATTTTTCAAAATCCAATTCGCACAACCTCTTGCCTGAGTACTACTATTAAAACTGCATGCTTTTTGAGCATTTGCAGTTGTGGAATCAAACTCTAAAGGCTTTATTCTTTGAAAGGCAGTTTCTTTATAATTATTTAGTTCTGTATGCATATTCATTTCAAAGAAAAAAGTATCATATCCATAATGATTTGGCGGTTTGGGACCATTAACATCTACTCTTATTCTTACAGCACCATTATAATCTGAAAAAACTTGAATTAAAGTCCCGTCTTTAAGTATTATAGCGTTGTTGTACCCCCAAAAATCATTTCCCCTTTTTTCTAAAAAATTATAGTAATATCTTCGAGACGGAACACAAAATGTTTTTGCTTCATCGCACTTGACGGTTATATCCAAATAAGGGCTAATTTTATTTAAAAACTCAATAGGTGATATTGCAACTCTGGTTGCAGTATCAGCTAAAACAAAATTATAACCGTATTCTTCTTGAGCCATTCTATATGCATTTTGCAAAACGGAATAAGTTTTTTTAAGCTGTATAACAGTTGCTCTTTCTTTGTGACGCTGAACAACATCTGGTAAAACAAGTGACGCAACAACCCCAATAACCCCTAAAGTAATTAATACTTCCGCTAAAGTAAAGCCTAGAGTGCCCCCCCCCCGACATTCCAACTATATTTCATGATGACCTCCTTTATATATTATTATAAACTATTTTTTTATATTTTACAATATTTGTCATATAATAACCTTATGAAGAGAAAAATAAGCATTATAGGTTCAACCGGTTCTATCGGAACTCAGGCGTTGGAAGTTATTGAAAAATTACAAGACAAATTCGAAATTATCGCACTTGCAGGCGGTCACAACAAGGAACTTCTTGCAAAACAGGCTGAAAAATTCAAACCAAAATACACTTGTCTTGGCGAAGAAGGTTTGGAAAAAATTTGTTCCGATAAAGAAAACGATATTATTCTTGTTGCTTGTTCGGGCAAAATCGGCTTAAAACCGACGTTTACGGCAATCAGAAACGGTATCGATATTGCACTTGCCAACAAAGAAACTCTTGTAATGGCGGGTGATATTGTTATGGCTGAGGCTAAAAAATACGGTGTGCAAATCATTCCAGTTGACAGCGAACACTGCGCAATTCACCAGTGCATAAAAGATATCAATCAGGTTGAAAAGCTTATTATCACAGCATCAGGCGGTCCATTCCTTAAAAAATCCATTGAAGATATGAAAAATGCAACTGTAGAACAAGCTCTTGCACATCCGAGATGGAATATGGGTAAAAAAATTACCGTTGACAGCGCAACTTTGATGAACAAAGGTTTGGAAATCATTGAAGCACATCATCTTTTCGGGTTTGATTATGACAAAATTGATGTTGTTATTCATCCTCAAAGCATTGTGCACTCTGCAATTGAGTATAAGGATGGAAGCGTAATCGCACAAATCGGCTTGCCGAGTATGCATATTCCAATTCAGTACGCAATCACTTACCCTGAAAGATTTGAGGGCATAAAGTCAAAAAGTTTCAGTTTTTCAGAAATTGCAAGGTTAGATTTTGAAAAACCTGATTTTGAAAAATTCCCTACATTGAAACTAGCTTATGATATGGGAAAACTCGGCGGAACGGCAACTGTTTGTCTTAATGCCGCAAATGAAGAAGCTGTATTTGCATTTTTAGACGGCAAAATCAAACTTTATGATATTTACAAAATCACCAAAAAAATGTGTGATGAACATAAAGTAATTCAAAACCCTACAATCGATGAGATTTTTGCAGTCGACAAAGAAGTTCGCCAACTTACAAAATGTCTAGTGGGTCAACATCAATAACCATTTTAATATCTTTTGGCAAAGTGATTTTATTCAAGAAACTTGATATAAAGTCATGACCTTTCTGTCCAAGTTTATTTTTGATTAATATTTGAAAGCGATATTGACTGTTAATACGCTCAATCACACATGGTGTCGGACCGAGAACTTCCAAACGTTCTGATATCCCGAATTTTTCAATCATCATACAAAGGCGCAGTGCAATTTCCTGTGCAGATTTTTCGGCACGAAAATTATTTTGCGAACTCAAAACCAATCGTGCAATTTGGCTAAAAGGCGGATAATCAAATTCTTCACGCGCCACAATTTCTGTATCATAAAACTCATTATAATTTTGCTCTTTTGCACTCGCAAGCGCATAAAAGTCAGGGTTGTAAGTTTGGAATAAAACTTTTCCCGAAAACTCACCGCGTCCTGCACGCCCCGCAACCTGTGTCAAAAGCTGAAAACCACGTTCCGATGCTCTAAAATCGGGAAGATTAAAACTTGCATCCGCAGAAATTACACCAACAAGCGTAACGTTGGGATTATCCAAACCCTTTGCAATCATTTGCGTTCCGACCAAAATATCGATTTCTTTGCGTTGAAAACGCTCCAAAAGTCTTATGTGTTCACCTTTTCTTGTTAAAATATCACTATCGATACGCTCAATTACGTTATCAGGGAAAATATCTTTTATGTACTGCTCAATTTTTTGCGTTCCCGTACCGCTGTTTTTCAACGCATCCGAACCGCATTCGGGGCAAAATTCGGGAAAATATTGCGCATGATTGCAATAATGACACTTTAACATTTGGTCTTTTGCGTGCCAAATCATTGGAATTGCGCAATTAGGACATTCCACAACATGCCCGCATGCCTGACATTGAGTGAAAGTCGAAAATCCGCGGCGGTTAATCAGCAAAATCACCTGCTGACCTTTTTCAAGCGTTTCTTTAATCTCATTCTGCATTGGAATAGAAATTACATTTTTGTATGCAGCACGACCGTATTCCTGCATATTTATGACAGAAACCGGCGGAACTTTAGCATTATTGTATCGGTTTTTAAGTTCAAAGAGATTACCTTCGTTTACAGCTCTGTAATATGATGAAATATCAGGAGTTGCAGAACCCAATAATAACGGGCATTTGTGAAACTCTGAAAGTTTTCTTGCAACTGTTTTTGCATCATAGCGAGGGGCAGGAGTTGTCTGTTTGTACGCACTTTCGTGCTCCTCATCGATTATTATTAAGCCAATATTTTGCAAAGGGGCAAAAACGGCAGAACGTGCACCCGCAAGGATTTTAATCTCGTTTTTATACAGTTTTTGCCAAACATCATAACGCTCACCGTCAGAAATACTACTGTGCCAAATTGCAACATCTTCCGTTCCGAATTTTCTTGCCAAACGCTTGGTTAATTGTGATGCTAGAGCAATTTCAGGCGCGAGGAAAAGAACATTTTTTCCTGCCTTAATCGTGTCGTCAATAAGCTTAAAATAAACCTCTGTTTTTCCTGATGCAGTAACCCCGTGGAGCAAAATCTGCCCTTCTTTTTTCTTAGCTATGCCTTCATAAACTTTTTTCTGCTCACCCGAAAGCTCAAACAAAGGTTCACGCTGTGTAATTTGTAAAATATCCAAAGGATTTCTGTACAATTCTTCTTGGGAAAGTTTTACGCACCCCATTGCCTCAAGTTTTTTTATCGTAGCTCGGGTGGTTTTTGCATATTTTTCAAACAAAATTAAAGGCATTTTACCTGATTTTTCAAGAAGCTGTAAAACTTCCATCTGACGCTTTGTCGCCCCCTCGCAGGATACAAATTCAATAAGCTGTTCTGTTTTTGAGGCTTTTTCTATTAGTTTTAAAGGGATTGCAGCATTCAAAACCGTTACCAAATCGCAACAGTAATAATTTGCAACCCATTCCAAAAGTTTGAGATAATCGATTGAAAAAAGCGGGGTTTCATCAAGGATTTTATTGATTTTTTTAACCTTAAAATTCCCCGGCAAATAATCCGAAAACCCCACACAAAAAGCATTAACAAGCCCTTGTCGTCCAAATGGCACAAGAATTGCCTGTCCGATTTGGATTTTTTCTTTCATTTCGTCAGGGATAAGATAACTGAATGTCTTAACCCCCAAACCTTTGATATTAACAAGAGCAAGAGCGTATTTCATTACTCCTCAGCCATAAATTCTTGACGAGCAGCTTGAATAGCTTCTTCCAACAAATCCAATTGATCAGGTGCAAAAGTAACGCCTTTTTTAGTAGGAAGCCAAGTTGCGCCTTCATCTGTTGTATAGAATATTCTCATATTCAAATAACTTCTGCCTTTGTATTCACTAACAGAAATCTGTAATTGTTCTGTGTCGCTTCTTTCAATAGTAGCCAAAATTTTTGCATCTGCCATAATCTTCTCTCCTTATAAAATTTACTTTTTTATGGTATCATAAAAATAATAAGGAGAGAAAAATTATGATTAAAATAGCAGTATGCGGAGCGTTAGGAAAAATGGGGCAAGAAGTTTGTCAGGCGGTTACAGATTGTCCTGAAACAGAACTTATTGCAAAAATTGATATAGCATCAGACCATATGTATCACACAATTGAAGAAGCTCACAGGGTTGAAGATATTGATGTATTAATTGATTTTACACAACCTAAATCAATTTATGAAAACGCATTGTACTGCTTAAATAACGGAATAAAAATCGTAATCGGCACAACAGGCTTGACCGATGAGCAGATTGCAGAATTAAAAAGACTTTCTGAAGAAAACAATACAGGATGTTTAATCGCTCCAAACTTTTCTACAGGTGCGGTTTTAATGATGATGTTTGCACAGCAGGCAGCAAAATATTTTGATAATGCCGAAATCATTGAACTTCACCACAACCAAAAGAAAGATGCACCGTCAGGTACTGCGATTAAAACAGCATTGATGATGTCTGAGGCAAAAGAAACATTCAAAAAAGGCAACTGCGCGGAAACAGAAACAATTAAAGGTTCACGCGGCGGAACATCATACTCTGATATCCAAATCCATTCTGTCAGAATGCCGGGTTACATTGCATCGCAGGAAGTAATTTTCGGTTCATCAGGTCAAATTTTCAAAATCAGACACGATTCAATGGACAGAAAATGTTATATGGACGGCATTTTACTTGCTGTAAAACACGTTGCTGAAAAAAATGATTTTACTTACGGATTAGAGAATATTTTATAGGGAGAAAAAATGAGCAGAAAACCAAACATTGCAATATTAGGCGCGACAGGCGTTGTAGGAAGAGAGATTACTAAAATCGTTGACGAATTAAAAATCGATTTCAACGAAATCAAATTTTTATCAAGCCCAAAGTCAGCAGGTACAAAACTTGAATTTCAAGGCAAAACCTACACGGTTGAAGAAGCAAAACCTGAAAGCTTTGACGGCGTAAATATTGTACTCGCTTCTGCAGGCGGTTCAACTTCTCAAAAATTCGCTCCAGAAATCGTAAAAAGAGGAGGAGTTTTAATCGACAATTCATCTGCATTCAGAATGGAAAAAGATGTTCCGCTCGTTATCGCTTATGTTAATGATGAAGATTTAAAAAAGCACAAAGGGATTATCGCAAACCCGAACTGCTCAACTTCACAATTGATGCTTGTATTAAAACCTTTACACGAAAAAGCAAAAATCAAAAGACTTATCGTATCAACTTATCAAGCAGTATCAGGCGCAGGCTTAGCAGCAATCAACGAACTTCGTGACGATACAAAAGCAAACCTTGCAGGCGAAACTTTTGAAAATAAATGTTTCAAAAAACCGATTTCATTCAACGTAATCCCGCAAATAGACGTATTCTGCGAAAACGGTTATACAAAAGAAGAAATGAAAGTTGTTAAGGAAACTAAAAAAATTCTTCACCTTGATAAGGAAACTCCGATTTCCTGCACAGCAGCACGCGTTCCGGTATTCAACGGACACTCGGAAGCAGTTGATATCGAATTTGAAGAAGAAATTTCACCTGATGAAGTTCGCGAAATTTTGAAAAACTCATTCGGATTAGAAGTTATTGACAACCCTGAAAACTTTGAATACCCGACAACACGTGACGCGTCAGGCGTAGACCCTGTATTTGTCGGTCGTATTCGCAAAAACCTTGCGTTCAAAAACGGTATTTCACTTTGGTGTGTTGCAGACAACTTAAGAATTGGTGCAGCACTCAATACCGTAAGAATTTGTCAAAAAGTTATTGAAATGGGACTTTTCTAATGCTTATCAAACGCGAAGAAGTTAAAGATTTAATAAACAAAATTCACAATCAAGGCAAAACGGTAGTAACAACTAACGGATGTTTTGACATACTTCATGTCGGACATGTCCGTTACTTAGAAAAAACAAAGACTTTTGGAGATTACTTAATCGTACTGTTAAATTCCGATAAGTCTGTCCGTTCAATTAAAGGCCCGACACGTCCGATTAATTGTGAAGAAGATCGCGCAGAAATATTAAGCGCTTTGAAATGTGTAGATTATGTGGTATTATTTGATGAAGACAGTCCAAGAAATCTCTTGGATGAAATGAAACCCGATGTATACACAAAAGGCGCAGACTATACAATGGAAACACTTCCAGAAGCAGACATTATGCGCAAAAACAACACAAGGGTTGAGTTTATAGAATTTGTTGAAGGGAAATCAACTACAAAAACAATAGCAAAAATTAATAAGGAGTAATAAATATGCCAACTTTTACATTAGAAGAAATTACACATATCACAGAAGGTATGTTGACTAAGGTTGAAGATGCAAAGATTACACAAATTGCACCACCTTTACTTGCAGATGAAAACACATTAGCACTTGCTTTGGGCGAAGAAGAAATTGCAAATTTAGCAAAATCAAAAGCAAAAGCAGCACTTGTACCGTTAGGCGTTCAAATCCCTAACCTTACAACAATCGAAGTTGAAAGACCTCGTCTTGCTATGATGAAATTGCTTAACATGTTCTACGTTCCGCCTGTTGTAAATAAAGGTGTTCACCCGACAGCAACAGTTCACGAAACAGCTAAATTAGGTGAAAATGTTCAAATCGGTCCAAACGTTGTAATTTCTCATGATGCAGTAATTGGCGACAACACAAAAATTTTAGCTAACAGCTACATCGGCGGCGGCGCTGTTGTTGGTAAAAACTGCTTGTTCCATGCGGGTGTAAACATCGGCGATAGAGTTCAAGTAGGCAATGACGTAATCCTTCACCACGGCGTATCTTTAGGCGCTGACGGTTTCAGCTTTGTTACAGAAAACCCTGACAACATTGAACAGGCAAGAAAAGACGGCGAAATTAAAGAAGCAAACGCAAAACACGTAATCTTTAAAATCCCTTCAATTGGTTCAGTTGTAATCGGTAACAACGTAGAAATCGGCGCTAACACTGCAATCGACCGTGGAACAATCGAAAACACAACAATCGGCGATAATACAAAAATTGACGACCTTGTTATGATTGGTCACAACTGTAAAGTTGGCGAAGGCTGTTTAATCGTATCTCAAGTAGGTATCGCAGGAAGCTGTGTAATCGGCGACAGAGTTGTAATCGCAGGTCAGGCAGGTCTTGCAGATCACATTGAAATCGGTTCTGACACAATCATTACTGCAAAAGCAGGGGTTACAAAATCATTCCCTGAAAAATCAATCGTTGTAGGTATTCCTGCAATGCCAAGAAAAGATTTCATCAAACAATTAAAAACAATGAAAGATGCACAAGAAATCTTTGCTAAATTCAGAAAATATGAACCGCTTTTAAGAGAATTTGAGGAAAACATTAATAATGACCACAATTCTTAAGGAAATTTCAATAACAGGCAACGGCTTGATGAAAAACAAGCCGTGCACTGTTAGATTTGTTCCTTCAAAAGAGGGAAAAATCAGATATTTTGTTGGCGATGAAGTGTTTGATGCAACTGTTGATAATGTTCTTGCTACGGATCATTGTGTTGTGATGGGTAAGAACAAAAAGAATTCTACAATGCTTACAGAGCACTTATCAGCGGCTTTGGCTTTCTGCGGAATTGACAGTATCGATATTTATATGGATGAAACAGAAGTTCCCGCACTCGACGGAAGCTCTAAGGAATGGGTAGAACTTTTCAAAAAAGCAGGGATTGAAAAACACTTCTTTTCAAAACCAAAATATTACACTGTTTCAGAGCCTGTTTATTACCTTAACGGCAAAACAAGCCTTGTAATTCTTCCGTCTGACGAACTTTATATTTCTTATGCGGTAAATTATGACCACAAAGATTTGACAAGACGCTGGATTGCATATAATCCTAAAAACCAACAAGAGATTATTGAAGCAAGAACTTTCGGATTTTACAAGGATTTGAAAAAATATCAGATGCTTGGTTTTGCCCAAGGCGTAACTATTGAAAACACATTAGGTTTGACAGATGAAGGCTATACATCAGATTTGCGTTCTGAGAATGAACCTATAAAACATAAAATACTCGATTTAATCGGTGATTTGTATTTAACAGGCGTAAACCCGTTAAATTTGAAATGCCAAATCTTAGTAAAAGAGGCAGGACATGCAGTCCATGTTAAGACTGCAAAAATATTGAAAGAGAAATTGATAGATTATAAACGGGAGCGAACTTAAGCGAGCGACTAACAGGAGATTTAAAAATTTAACAAAAATTGACAAAGAGGATAAAAAAAGGAGAAAAAAATGACAGAAGAAACTAAAACAGAAGCTTTGACCTTTGACATTATGGAAATCATGGAAATGATTCCTCATCGTTATCCATTCTTACTTGTAGACAGAATTACAGAATGTATCCCTGGAAAAAGCTGTAAAGGCTACAAAAATATGACAATGAACGAAGGATTTTTCCAAGGTCACTTCCCTAACAACCCTATTATGCCGGGCGTATTGCAATTAGAAGCTATGGCACAATGTTCAGCACCAATCTTGATGACAATGCCTGAATATAAAGGTAAATTAACTCTATATGCAGGAGTTGACGGTGTAAGATTTAAAAATATTGTTCGTCCTGGTGACAGATTTGATATGGAAATCGAAGTTATCAAAGTAAAAGGCCCTGTTTGCAAAGCTCACGGTGTCGGAAAAGTTGACGGCAAAGTTTGCGTAGAAGCAGATATGACTTTCGCGTTTAAATAAAAATAAAAAATCCCCTTTAAAAGGGGATTTTTACTAGCAAAAAAAATTTTCACGGATTTTATAAAAAATATGAGAATTACAAATATACAACCCAGATTAACATCAAAATTTAATATTAATAATTACCAAACTACCCCGCAACAATCAATCCAAGAACAGCCAAAATATGACAAGCTACCATCAACACAGCAATATTTAGCTTTTACGGGCGGAGCAAGCCTTAACCTTGCAGAAACAGTAAAAAAATTGGATATACTTGCCAGGAAAAATTCCAAAACTTATCCGCCAAACATACGCGAATGGCTTGAACTAGCACTTGAAGAAGGCAGTAAGGCAAAAGAAACGCTTATAACCGTTCATAAAAAATATTTTTCAAGTCTTAAAGACTGCTTTACTCTTGATGAAGTCAAAACCAGATTTCCTGAATTTCAAGATGTTATACCCGCAAGCACTGTAAAACCGCAAGAAGGTTCATTACTTGATAAATTTCAAAAAGGCGAATTGGAATTCTTTGATAATGATGAAGACTTATCGGTTCAGTTAATAAAATTATACTGGGGCGAAGGTTTCTCATTAAATGATTTGAAACGCTATGCTGATGGAATTGATTTGTATCATACAATGAAAAGATTAAATATTCCAAGAGCAAGCCAAGATTACGGTCATTATTTAAAATTTTCAGATCCCCAATACAATGAACGCCTGACTGCTGAAATGACAGAAAAGCGCCTGCAAGCTCTTGACCGACGTGCTCAAATCCAAGAGGGTGAACCTGTACACATTCCACGCGGACCGCTTTCAGAACAGCATAAACAAAGAATTTCAGAAGGATTAAATCGTTATCATCAAGAAAATCCCGAAGCAGTTTATCAAATGTCTGAAAGACGAAAAGAATTCTACAGACAGAATCCAGAACGCGCCGAAGAACTAAGCAGAGTGCTAAAAAAAGCCTTGGGAGTAAACAGCGGTGAAAATATCAGAAAAGCAATGAGCAGATTTTTTAAAGGTAAAAAAATCCCAATGCCTAACCTTGAAGAACCTGCAACAATGACAAGAGAACAATCTCGAACTATGGGTGAATTCTGGGGAGCAAATCCATGGGCAAAAAAATCATGGTCAAAAGCTATGGAATACGGCTGGAAAAAAGTAAAACAAGAAAACGAAGCCGTATTTATTGTAAGACTTTGCCCTGATGAAATTCTCAGATATGTAGAACAAAAAGCCGGTGTAAAACCAGGAACACTTGACTTTGATACCAAATACAATCCTTATACACACAAAAGTTGGATGAATGAGGAAGATGCTAAAATATTTACAGAACACACAGACATTGAAGGCATCAATAACCTTATGGCAGATACATATCAAATGTCAATATTCAGAATGTTTGATAACCTCAGGAATTTACCCAAACATAAACCAACAAAAAAAGAAAATGAATTTGAAGCGATACTAAGAAGCATTATGCAATATAATAAACTTAAAGATGGTTATAAAATTCAAACAACAGAAGAAGCACGTGATGATTTTATTTTACTTGCAAGACTTGCGGCAGAAAGCATGGATGACAGATTAATAGATATAGTAAATAAATCTCTTAACGAAGCTTATGAAAGTGCTAAAGTATTCCACAATTTCATATTAAAATAATATAAATAATAGTGAAATTGCGAAATTTTATACTATAATTAAGTTTATAGTAAAAGAAAGAGAGAATTTATGATAGACAAAACCGCAATTATCCACCCATCAGCAAAAATCGCTGAGGATGCAATTATAGGACCATATGTAGTTATAGGCGAAAACGTAACAATCGGAGCAAGAACAAGAGTGATCTCAAACGCTCATATTGAATTTGCCGAAATCGGTGAAGATTGTACAATATCTCCATTTGCAACAATCGGTTCCGAACCTCAAGATTTGGGCTACAAAGGCGAACCTACAAAAGTTGTAATCGGTGACGGCACAATTATCAAAGAAAACGTAACTATTCACAGAGGTGCAGCTTGCGGTGATTTTACTACAAGAATTGGTAAAAAATGTTTATTAATGGTAGGTTCTCACGTTGCACACAACTGCGTACTTGATGATCAGGTAATTCTTGCAAACCTTGTAACATTAGGCGGTCACGTTCATGTAGGTTTTGGCGCATTTGTCGGCGGAATGAGCGTATTCCACCAAAATATCAGAATAGGTGATATGGCTATTATCAGCGGATTTTCAGCATCACGTCAAGATATTTTACCATACTCTAAAGGTGAAGGCAGACCTCCTGTTCCACGCGGACTTAACGTCATCGCAATGAAACGCAGAGGTGTTTCTCAAGAAGTCAGAACAGCTACTAATGAAGCCTTCAAATTGTTAATTTCTGATGAATACAATACTACTCAAGCTATTGAAAAAATTAAAGCAGAAATTCCAATGAATGAATATATTGAAAAAATGATTGAATTCATCCAAACATCAAAACGAGGAGTGCTTTTAAAATCTCATAAATCAGGACATGAATCATTAGAGGATTAGGCAATGTTTGTAAAAGCTAAAAACTGCCCCCCCCCCAAAAATCTAGCATTATAAAAGCATTTACACTTGCAGAAATTTTAATTACATTGGGTGTAATCGGCATTGTTGCAGCGATAACTATGCCGACGTTAATCCAAAATCATAAGAAAAAAGTTGCTGTTACACAGTTAAAGGCAACATATTCAATCCTTTCACAGGCGTTAGAAACTTCAAAAAATGAAAATGGCGATATTGCAACATGGGATTTTGAATTAAACAATATTGATTTTGCAAACAAATATGTTTTGCCTTATTTAAAAATTGCATCAACAAACAACTATTATTGGGCAGTAAAAGCTCGTATGCCAAACGGCGGTCAATATTTAGCCTGGCCTGCTAATGAAAATAAAATGAAAGAAAACCCAATATATATTCTACCGAACGGTTCTGCAATTATTATTGCGCATTTTCTTGATTTACGCATAGAAGCTGTCATTGATATTAATGGACTTAAAGGACCAAATTTGCTAGGCATAGACGGTTTTGTTTTTTATTACAACCCAAATGAAAATAAATTAACTCCACTTGGCTATAACTTAAAAAGAGATGAACTGCTCGGCGGAACAAACAGTGATTATTCTTGCTCAAAAACCTTAAATATCGGTAATTATTACCAAGGCTCCTGGTGCGCATCAGTTATTATGCAGGATGGCTGGGAAATTAAAGACGATTATCCATGGTAAAATTTTTGTTTTTTGCTAAAATAATAAAAACAGGAGGTTTACTATGCAAAAAACAATTTGGGATAAATATGCCGAAGTTCTTGTTGACTATTCAACAAATGTACAAAAAGGCGATTTGGTACAAATAAGAGCAACAAGTATTTGTGCAAAAGATTTAGTAAAAGCTGTTTACAAACGAGTAATCGAAAAGGGCGGGCATCCGATTATGAGAACTTCTTTTGAAGATTTTTCGGATATATTCATCAAATATGCTTCTGATGAACAATTGGATTACATCGACCCGATTATTGAACTTGAATACAAAACAATCGACAAGTTCATCTCAATCGGTGCTCCGATGAACACAAAAAATATGGCACGCGCAGATTTGTCAAAACTATCTCGTCGCTCAAAAGCATCACAAGGTATGTCAAAAACACTTATGGAACGCTCTGCAAAAGGCGAAGCATCCTGGGTTGTAGCCGATGTTCCGACACATGCTTTAGCGCAGGAAGCTAAAATGTCTTATGACGAATATGCTGAATTCTTATTCAAATCCTGCTACTTAGATTTGGACGACCCTGTTGCAAAACTGAGAGAACTTGACGAAAAACAGACCAAATGGGCAAATTACTTGAACGGTATAAAAAAAGTTCGCATTGTCGGTGAAAAAACAGATATTACATTTGGAGTTGAAGGCAGAAAATGGATTAGCTGTTCGGGCTTAAACAACTACCCTGACGGTGAAGTTTTCACATCTCCAGTTGAAGATGACATTAACGGTGAAATCTACTTTGATTTCCCTCAAAACTACCGCGGAAACAGCGCAACAGGTGTTCACCTCTGGATTGAAAACGGACAGATTGTGAAGTTTGAAGCCGAAACAGGCAGAGATTATTTGGAAGCTATGTTCAATATGGATGAAGGCTCTCGCGGTATCGGCGAGATTGCAATCGGAACTAACGATGAAATCCAAGAAGTTACGGGAAATATTTTGTTTGACGAAAAAATCGGCGGTTCAATCCACATGGCAGTCGGTGCATCATATCCAGAAACTGGCGGAAAAAATGTATCAGGACTTCACTGGGACATGATTAAGAATATGAAAAACGGCGGAAAGATATATGCTGATGACATTTTAATCTACGAAAACGGTAAGTTTATAATTTAATAATATTGCATTGTATATAATTTTATGCTATGATATTTTAGGGTAAGCCCATAATCATCTTTCATACTCTACGGCACGAACTTAAAATTTGTTAAACTGTTAGAGAAAGGAGGTGATATAGATGGAATTCAGTATAACTGAAAAAGCGCTACTGCTTATCTTACTGATAATAATAGCGCTTAAACATCAATAATTACGGGGCTTTTAAAGAGAGGACGGCAATCCTCTCGCCCTATATTTTTATTATAACCGATTTTTTTTAAATTTCAACCCTAGTCGGGAATATATCTGAACAAACCATTTGGTGTGCAGTCGAGTGCAAAACAAAGCTTGTTCAATGTTTCAAACTCTATGCCTTTTGTTTTATCATTATAAATATTATATATAGTTCTTCTGCTTATACCCGTCAATTCAACAATTTCATGAGGTTTTATTCTTTTATAGCCCATTATCTCAGATAATCTGTTTTTAATCATAATATTAATATAGTTTATAAGATTTTAAAGCACCCGTTTGAGAAATATAATACTCAAATAGACACTTTACTTCTCTGATTTTTTAATATATATTAACATTGGAGGTATTAAATGATAGACAGAAACAAAAGATGCCAAACATACGATGCTATTGGGACCCTGCAACTATATATTGAGCTTGCAATGGGCTATATAGACCAACATGAAGATATCGACAAACTTGAACCAATTGTTTTGGTTTTTGAAGAAATGAGAAAAAAAACTAAAATAATAGAAGATTTTTTTAACGAATATGAAAAATTACAAAATCAACTTGAAACTTAATGTTTCAATTACGGTTTGAATATTCATATTCAGGCGGTTTTGTTTTTTTGCGTGTTCGATAGCCTTCAAGTCTGCAATCAACTTAACCTTCAAACCCATATTATCAAGATTTGCACGAAGCAGACTTTCAATATAATTTTGCATTTGTGTGAAAACTTCCTCTGCATCAGCCATTTTTGCAATCTCTAAGATTTTGTCGTTAAAATCTAAAACTTCCCCGCGCTCAAGCTCCAAATACCCGTCCATAGCATCTTTTACAAGTGAAAAATCTCTCTCATCATCTTTCATAGACGGAACATAAAAACTCTGCGCACGCGAAACAACTGTCGTAATCATATCGGATTTATCTTTTGTCAAAAAGATAAAAGTTGTATTTTCCGGCGGTTCTTCAAATGTTTTCAACAAAGCGTTTGCCGCATCAGCCTGAAAAACCTGCTGATTTAATCCTCTGATATTGCCGTCCTTATCTCTGTCACAAAAGATTAAAACCCTATGATAATCAGAGGTTACGAGCAAATCGTTTTTAATCATTCTTGCCTGCTCAATTGAAATAACAGTTTTCGAATTATCATCAGCTGGTTTGTTATCGACTTTAGAAACCGTCAAAACCGCAGGGTGTTTATTTTCCCTAATCCAATTACAATTCAAACATCCGCATTCGGGAGTGTGAGTGCCCTTACAATTAAGCATTCTTGCAATTTCAAGCGCAAGATTATACTGCGCCTCAATATCAGAGCCGTAAAACAAAATGCAATGTGCCATTTTGCCGCTGTTCACACCATCTGTAAAATATTTTGTTAAAAACGGGTAATTATCTAAACAAGGCATTTTCCACCTCTTTTTCAACATCAAGCGCAAGCCCTGCCTTTATGCGATATTCCGCATCGGTCAGACTCTGTTTTAATCTTACCAAATCTTTCAAATTTGTATTTTTAAGCTTTTGCAAGTTTAATTTGACAACATACTCATGCATTCCCGTCATTCTCGAAAGCTCCATTGAACTTGCACTTTTAGCCTTTGACTTCAAAACAATCCAACGTCTGAGCATCGTCTGCAACGTCGACAAAATCTCCAAAGGATAACGCGTATCAAGAAGTTTTCGGTATTCCAAAAGAGCTTTGTCTTTGCGGTTTTCCATTAAAAAGTCAGAAAAAGCAAACAAATCCTCATTAGATATACAAATTTCGCGAACCATAGGCGCTGTTACAACATCTTTCGGATACGCAAAAAGTTTGAGTTTATCAAGCTCTTTGTCAATCTGGCGAAGATTATTTCCGATTTGAGAAATCAGCGCGGTCATCGCATCTTTATCGAGCTTAACCCCTTTATCCTTAGCGATTTTTGTAATCCTTCCTTCAAGTTCCGCCGTCTTGTATGTCGGAATTACCGCACATTCTTTTGCATTCTGCTTAGATAAGAGTTTAAAAAATTTTTTACGGCTGTCGAGTTTTTTACCCTCGCCTCTCGGAAGCTGTGCAACAAAGACTATATCAAGGTTTTCGTTGTTATCTTCAAGTGCTTGTTCGATTTGTTTCATCTCTTTGTCTTCAAAAGTTTTTGAAAAATAATCGAGGCAATTGATAACAATAAGCATTTTGCCAAACATCATCGGCTGAGAGCGCAGAATAGAAATTAAGTCGGGAAACTTAGGATTATCAAAGGTTTTAAAACTCATTTCAAGGAAATTTTTATCAAGTCCTTTTTTAAGTTTCCCGATTTCATTTTCTATATCAAAATCTTCTTCGCCGTAAAAAAAGTATATCATTTCTAACTTTCAATCAATAAGCTTGCGCCGATAACACCCGCAGTGTTTCCAAGTTGTGCATGAACAACTTCAACAGTTTCACCTGCAATTTTCATCGCGCGTTTTTTCAATGTTTCAACAAGCGGTTTAATCAAAATATCGCCTGCATCTGCAACACCGCCGCCAATAATAATTTTTTCTGGGTTTAGAAGGTTTACAACACCTGCCATACCAATACCTATATATTCCCCCATAATAGTGAAAATTCTTTGTGCCACAGGATCACCTGCTTTTGCAGCTTCACACACAATATAAGGTGTTAAAGGTGTACCGTTTGCCATTTCTCTATATTTTGTAGACTTTCCGCCTTTAATATAATCTTCTGCCATAGCAACAATTGCAGGACCTGACGCAAAAGCTTCCATACAGCCTGTATCACCGCATCCGCAAATAGGGCCGTCATGCATTTGAAGTTTGATATGACCGATTTCACCTGCCGCGTTTGATGCTCCGCGAACCAATTTACCGTTAACGATTAAGCCTGAGCCAATACCTGTTCCGACAGTAATACAAATCAAGTTTTCACACCCTCTGCCTGCGCCATAGTTAAGTTCGCCCAAAGCTGCGCATCTTACGTCATTGTCAACACGTGTCGGAATATGAAATTCTTCCTCAAATATTTTTGCAATAGGAACTTCAACCCAGCCCGGAATATTTGGAGCATTTCTGACAATACCTTCTTTATAATCAACCTGACCGGGAAAACCAAATCCGATGCCTTCAATATCTTTAGCCTCAAGTTTTGTTTCTTTTAAAAGGTCGTAAATCGCCTGTTTAATATTATTAACCGTATATTCATAACCCATTTCGGCACGAGTAGGTACTGAATTTGAATATATAATCTGCCCTTCATCATTTACAAGAGCAATTTTCACATTAGTTCCGCCTACATCAATCCCAATTCTGTTTAAAGCCATATTCTTATCTCCCTTTTCAAAACAATGATACCATAAATAAATTTTTTATTGTACAATGTTGTCGTAGACAAATATAAAGGAAGAGAAATATGGAAAAACTTTCACCATTACAAATCGAAAGATTAAAGTATCAGCCGAAACTTCCATCAAGCCTTTCTTCAGGCATCAATTGTCTTGAAATGGCAGAAGGTTCAGCTACTCAATCAGTTAGAGACCAGGAACAAATTCAAGAATTATTCAAAAATACATACGGTAAACCCGTTGTAACTTTCAAAAACACTTCTTCTTCTCATTCATCAGAAGTTAGAAATGTCGGTGTAATCCTTTCAGGCGGACAAGCTCCGGGCGGACACAACGTTATTGCCGGTTTATATGATGCATTGAAAAATGCTAATTCAGCTAACAAACTTTACGGTTTCTTAGGCGGTCCTTCAGGTATTATTGAAGGCAAATACATTGAATTTACAGATGAATTCATGAACGCTTACAGAAATACAGGCGGTTTCGATATCATCGGTTCAGGCAGAACTAAACTTGAAACTGAAGAACAATTTAAATCTTCATTGGAAGTTTGTAAAAAATTAAATCTTTCTGCCGTTGTAATCATTGGCGGCGATGATTCAAACACTAACGCAGCACTTTTGGCTGAATGGTTTGTTAAAAACAACACAGGTATCCAAGTTATCGGATGTCCTAAAACTATTGACGGCGACTTGAAAAACGAACAAATCGAAATTTCATTCGGTTTCGATACAGCTACAAAAACTTATGCAGAACTTATCGGAAACATTCAACGCGACGCTAACTCTGCTAAAAAATATTGGCACTTTATCAAAATCATGGGAAGATCAGCTTCTCACGTAGCTTTGGAAGCAGCTCTACAAACTCAACCAAACGTAACTTTGATTTCTGAAGAAGTTGAAGAAAAGAAAATGTCTTTAGAAAGCATTATCAGCTACATGGCAGAGATTATCGCAAGACGTGCAGAAATCGGTAAAAACTTTGGTATCGCAATCGTTCCTGAAGGTTTAATCGAATTTATTCCTGAAATGAAATCAATGATTTCTAACCTTAACGATGTTATGGCTAAAATGGAAAAAGAAGGTGTTGCAGTAAGCTTTGAAGCTGTTGAAAGCAGACTTGAAGCATCTAACGCAAAAGTTTACAGCTCACTTCCAACATTGATTAAATCTCAATTACTTGCAGACCGCGACCCTCACGGTAACGTTCAAGTTTCAAAAATCGAAACAGAAAAATTGTTAATCGAAATGATTTCTGCAAAATTGGATGAAATGAAAGCTAACGGAAGCTTCTCAGGTAAATTCAATGCACAATCTCACTTCTTTGGTTACGAAGGAAGATGCGCATTCCCATCAAACTTTGATGCTGATTACTGCTACTCATTAGGCTACAACGCATTTGCATTAATCAACTTCGGTTTAACAGGCTACTTGTCATCAGTTAGAAACCTTACTCAACCTGCTGATCAATGGATTGCAGGCGGTATTCCTCTTACAATGATGATGAACATGGAAAAACGCCACGGCGAAATGAAACCTGTTATCCAAAAAGCATTGGTAAAACTTGACGGTCCTGTGTTCAAACAACTTGAACAAAACAGAGAGGAATGGGCAATGAATGATAAATATTTATTCCCTGGTGCAATCCAGTACTTTGGACCATCTTGCGTATGCGACGTAACAACTTGCACACTTCAACTCGAAAGAGGTGCTACGCACGTAGCCCTATTAGTATAATACTAGAAACTTTATAAGTTCTTGAAATACAAACCACCCTCTTTTCAAAGGGGGTGGTTTTAGTATATAATATTATTATGAAAAAGTTCGATTTTTTCAGGCAGTTTAGGGATGCTGTATTAATTATCAATAAAAAAAATGATGTTGTGTATCGTAACCATACTTTCAAAAGGTGGTTCAAAGATTTTTCAAACCTGAAAAAATTCTCGCACAACTCAAATTTTGATATCTGCCCGCTGAATTCTGAAAATATCGAAATCTATTCTCCCATCTATCATGCAGCCGTATCTAAAGAAGATTTTTTTGCACGGATTTCTTATCAATCGGAATTAAACCGCATATATTATTATGATTTGCAAGCCGTTAAAAAAGGTAACTATACTATAATTTTCTTTACCGATGTAAGTGCACAAAACAAACTTCAAAACGTAAATAGAGAAAACGAAAAACTTCAAGAAAAATATGAAAAACTTCTTGAAGAAAACAAAGATTTACAAAAAATTAAACAAAAAGCACAAAGTCAAGCTATCCGAATTGCGCTCATAAACAAAGTTTCCAACAATATTAGAGAAAGTTTGGAACTTTCACAAATCATTCAATCAGCCTTAAAAGAACTTGCCATAATGTTTGGTGCATTCAAAGCATATTATGCAAAATCCGAAGACGGTCATTTCATAATCGAAAAAACAAATACCAAAATA
Source organism: uncultured bacterium (assembly GCA_947073645.1). Classification (GTDB taxonomy): domain Bacteria; phylum Cyanobacteriota; class Vampirovibrionia; order Gastranaerophilales; family Gastranaerophilaceae; genus Stercorousia. Next base: position 77,377 of record CAMTMK010000001.1, read on the forward strand.
AGCTTTGATACTATTGATACAAGAGAGATTGCAGTGTCTAATGTATTAATGGAATATGCAGGAGCAAAACCATTTAAACAACCCGTAATGAGAATAACCGTACCTGTTCGTCATGCCCAAAACCTTAAAGGCATAATAGTTTTACTTAGTTATCAAAAACGGGAATTAACAGAAGAAAAAGAAATTCTTGAAGCAATTTCTACCCAGCTATCAAACGCGATTACCACAGCAGAACTTTATCAGAAAAATATTCAAACTATTAAAGAATTGAAAGAAACTCAAATTCAATTGATAAATTCCGAAAAAATGGCATCACTGGGTCAGCTTGTTGCAGGCGTTGCACACGAAATTAACACCCCTGTTGCCTCAATAAAATCCAACAACGGAATAGTCGCAAAACTGCTTGGCTCAATAGAAGACGCCGAATTAAAAGAGATGCTGACAGACATAAACGAAATCGATAAAGAAGCCATAAGCAGAATTAGCAATATAGTAACTTCCTTGAAAAAATTTGTCCGTCTTGATGAAGCAGAACAACAGGAAGCTGATATTAATAAAGAGTTGGATTTGACGTTAGATTTAATCAGACACGAAACAAAAAACCGTATCGAGATAATCAAAAATTACGGCGAAATCCCGATGGTAAAATGCTTTCCGAACATGCTAAATCAAGTGTTTATGAACATATTGGTTAATGCCTGCCAGGCAATCGAGGGGTCAGGAACAATTACAATCACTACGGATTTTATTGACAAAAACCTCATTGTAAAGATAAAAGACACAGGCAAAGGAATACCCCAAAATCAGCTCGACAAGATATTTACAGCAGGTTTTACAACTAAAAGTTCGGGGGTTGGAACGGGACTTGGTTTAGCGATTTGTACAAAGATAATTGAAAAGCATAAAGGTGAAATTAGCGTAAACAGTGCGGTTGGCATGGGCAGCGAGTTCATTATTACTATCTATGGTGGGTAATAAATGTGAATTTTTATTAAAAATTTTGCGTTAATATAATTGAAAGAGCACAAATTTTAGAAAAACAAACACTACGTTTTTTACAAAATTCGTTCCAATTTAACACAAAATATAAAATATATGTTATATTAGAAATATAAAGTGTTAGTTTTACCCTTAAAAATAACTGCACTAAATGGATTGTTAAAAAAAATTAACAAAAGTAGGTAAAAAAGGCAATATTTTATTCTAAAAATTTTTTATAAATAAGTGTAGTGGAATATCATATTGTGTCGGAGGAAAAATTTAATGACAATTAGTGTGAACAGCAAAAAGAAACAAGTTAAAAAATCTTTTGATGAATTATTAGTTGATTTAAAAACAAGCAATTCTGAAAAAGTTAGATATAATGCAGCCCGCGTACTTGGCGAAATGGGCGATTCAAAAGCTGTTGAGCCGTTAATTGAAGTTTTAAAATATGATAAAAACGGTTCTGTAAGATTGTATGCAGCTCGTGCTCTTGGCGAATTAGGCGATTGCAAAGCTACAGTTCACTTAATTGAATCTTTACGTGAAGACAGAAACGTTGACGTAAGAGTTCGTGCAGCTCGTGCATTGGGTCGCTTGGGCGGTGAAATCGTTGTTGAACCTTTGGTAGAAGCATTGAACGATGAAAACCCTCAAGTTTGTATCACAGCAACTGACGCATTAATCGAAATCGGTGATGTTGCAACTGATGCATTAATGGAATCTTTGGACCACGAAAAAGTTAACGTAAGATGCGATGCAACCCGCGCTTTGGGTGAAATCGGCAACAAAAAAGCTGTTGATAAAGTAATTAATATGTTGTATGACGAATGGGTAAACGTTAGAATTTATGCAGTAACTTCATTGGGTAAATTGAACGATACAAAAGCAGTTCCAGCATTGATTGACGTTATGAAAAACCGTTCAGAAAACGAATTAGTAAGAGCAGGCGCAGCTGCTGCATTGGGTGTTCTTAGAGACCAAAGAGCATTGTTACCTTTAAGAGAATTGATTATGGAAGCTGAAGAACTTGGCGAACTTGAAGACACAGCATTAAAATCATTCAAAAAAATCATGGCAGCAAACTGGCAATCAATTCCGGGTGCTACTGCTCAAAAGAAACCGGCTAACGCTTTCTAACAAGCCGAGCAGAGGTATGAGCACGAAGTGCGAAAGACGAACAATCATAAGCGGAAACCACGCTTTTCGCTTTGATTGTGAGCGATACCGTTTAATGCGAGGCGCAGTATGCGATGGAAATGTAGCATAAGCCACCCAAGGATGAAAACAAAAACAAAAAGGATTAAAAAAACGACCTCTATCAGAGGTCGTTTTTGTTATTTGAAATTTAAAAGGTTCTCAATATCTGTCCCCAAAAATTGAGCCAGCTCCAAGACTTTTCCAAGTGACATATTAGCCTTGCCACACTCTACACCTGACAAATAGTTAACAGATACTTCCATTATTTCTGACAGTTGTTCTCTCGTTAAATCTTTTTTAATTCTTTCTATTTTAACATTTTTGCCAAATTTTTTGAGTAGTTCGTTCTTATTCATAATTTATAAGTATACATACATTGACTTATAAGTTAAATCATGTTATAAATTGAATTATGTAACTTATAAATTAAAGGATTGATATGAACATTAAGCAAGAAATATTGAACATTATGCAAGAGCACAACATGACAATCGAACAAATCGCACCAATCATTTCTACACAACCAAAAAGACTTCAAAAGAGATTTGATGAAGACAAAATCAGATTTAGTGATGCACAAAATATTCTTGATATTTTAGGGTATGACATAGTATTTGAAAAAGATTATTTGAAATAATATTCAATCTCTGTATCCAAATCCAATTTCTTCGCATCGGGTTTGAAGATTTTGGATTTCAAGCCCCATTTTGCAAGACGGTATTTCAAGCTTACCGCAAGAACACCAAGTCCGTATTTGCAAGAACGGACAAAATTTATTGAAGAAGCTTCTTTAAAATACTTTGTCGGGCAAGAAACTTCACCGATTTTGTAATTATTAAAGAACAAAAGTGCAATCATTTCGTTATCAAAAATAAAATCATCATCGCATTCGCCAAGCGCCAAATTCTCCAAAACTTCTCGCGTAAACCCTCTAAAGCCTGTGTGGTATTCTGATAATTTTTCGCCTGTAAATAAGTTTTCAAACCCTGTTAAAAATTTATTTGCAATAAATTTGTACAAAGGCATTCCACCTTTAAGTGCAGAATTTCCAAGCATACGAGATGCTAAAACCGCGTCATACTGTTCAAAAGCCATCATACAGACAATTGCGGGAATAAGTTTCGGTGTATACTGATAATCAGGATGAAGCATTACAACAATATCAGCCCCAGCTTTTAATGCCGCCTTATAGCAGGATTTCTGATTTCCGCCGTAACCCTTATTTTCCTTGTGTACAATAGTTGTAATATTCAATTCTTTAGACACAAGTTTGGTATTATCCTGCGAATTATCATCAACAAGAATAACCTCATCGACAAAATCCTTGTAGATTTCGTCATAGGTTTGTTTAAGAGTTTTTTCCGCATTATACGCGGGCATTATTACAACTACTTTTTTATTATTTATCATCTTTTGACCTTAAAAAAGGTGTCTCACGACACCCTTTTATACTTATTCTTCTACAGTTTCTTCTTCCTGAACTTCTGTTCTGATAGAAGCTTTATCTGAGCTTAAGCTTTTTTCTTTGAATTTTTTAACTTGTCTGTCTAATTTATCAGCCAATAAATCAATGCTTTCATACATAGAATCAGCTGATTCTTCACAGCGGATAACGTCTCCTGAATTCAATTTACAGCTTACTTCAGCTACGTGTTTACCGGAAGCGGACGGGTTTTTAATAACTGACAACACAACATCAATTCCTTGGATTTGGTCGTAGTGGTTAACCACTTTACCAACTTTTTCTTTCACATAAGCTTTGATAGCGTCAGTGATCTCAATGTTTCTTCCGTTAACGTGAATGTGCATGTGAACCTCCTATAACATAATGCTTTTATATTATAGCACATTTCGAAGAAAATTAAAAGCCCTTTTTTGCCCTAATCTTCAATAATAAATTGCTGTAATTCAACATTAGGAGTTCCGATAACTCTTACAAGTTCAAGCACAGACGCTTTCATCTGACATTTTTGAGAAGAACCGCTGAAGAAATCTCTGTAAAAACATCCTTCGCAATTACAACCTCTTTTATAACATTCCAATGCAGTCGGCGTCCATCTTCTGACTGCTACAGCTCTGCCCATATCCCTACTTCTAAACAATTTATAAAATCTCCAATTAAAATCTCTTACCCAAGTATGGCAACCATGACGAGTTTTAAATTCGCCCCAAGTCCCCATTAGCGAAGGCTTTCACCTCTCTATAATTCCATTATAAAAAATCAGAAAATTATTTCAAGGGAAGAACATGTTATTATGAACATTTGTAACAAACCCTTCAAACGCAAGTGATACAGCAGTTTTCAAAAGTCAATCATGCTAAAGATTAAGCTATGACATGGTTTGAGCAATTTAAACCATGAAATCATGCTCATGGCATGCGTTTCCATGATTTTGAAACGTATTAAGAATTGTAAAATATTTAAAGAATTGCTCTGACAGCCATAATCATAAGGATTACACCACCTGTAATCTCTAAAAATCTTGACGGTAATTTTTTAAAAAATAACCCTGACCAGAATCCGAATAATGACATAATAAATGACATCAAACCTATTAACAAAGCTGACAATAATAATGGAGTACAAGTGAGTTTTAGGGTTATTCCCGATGCAAAGGCATCAATACTTGTTGCAATTCCCATTAACAAAAGACATTTCAGGTTTATACAGCTTACTTCATCTTTATACTGAAATGCTTCATAAACAAACTTTAAACCAAGAGTGATAAAAATCGTAAAAACAAGCCAATGTGCAAAGGGCTCAATAAAATCAATAACAGCATGTGTTCCAAAATACCCGAAACATGGCATTATCCCCTGACATAACCCCATAGTAAGAGCAAGCGCAAGAGAATTTTTCATCCGATTAGTATTTAAAACCAATCCTTGTGAGAAAGATACTACTAAACAATCAATCCCCATCGCAACTGCTAATGCTATAATCTCAACTAAGTTCAACTTCTACCTCAAATAATCTGTTCCAAGGGAAACTATAATTGACATTATAGTGTATATTTAAAACCTCAAATACTTTTTCTTCAAACGGTTTCATCAACTTTTTTATATCCATTGTTCCCAACTGACGAACATTCGCTTGATAAGCCCAATCATCCAAAAAACGAACCATTTGCAGTTTTTTGAAGGCATCATTATTTTCGGTTTTAAATTTAGCACCGCAAATAAGACTTCCAAGACTGTTTGCAGAAGTGTTCCATGCAGAATACCCGCAGAAATTTTCGCCCAAACCTGCTTCAAAGATTTTTTTTACAAACGCATTATCCGACCCGTTCGCAAACCTTACATCCGCAATCATATAAGGTTTATCCGGCTCATGCCAGTCACCCGAGAACGATTTTGTATCAACTTTCATAACAATTTCGCCCTGATGATTTTCAAAATTGTTCACATAGAGCAAAATATCAGCATCATCTTGCCCGCAAACCTCACAACCTGCAAGTTCCAATTGTCCGAGAACAGATTTTTCGATAGAAACATCTTCATAATTAGAAATTAAATGTTTATGTTCGGGAGCAAGAAAAATCGGAGCAACTTTTAACGGTTTATTCACAGCACGCGCAAGAAGTGCTAATGGAATTTCGTCAGCACCCGTCTTTACGAACCCGCCGAGCTTTTCAAGCTCGCGGGCTTCTTTAACATTCAGCCCGTATTCAGCGCAATCGTCTTTTGAAAAAACCAAAGTATTTAAATTCCAATCAAGATAGAGTTTATTTATTTCAAAATTTCTTTTACGTGTTGCAAGATAATCTTTCAAAATCTCGTCAGGTATCTCATGTTCCAACATTGAGCCAAGCTTATCAATATTATACGAGTATTGAAAAATTTTCTTGCCATAATCATTCCAATACTCTTTTTCTTCCTGATTTATGTTGTTATTGGAAATCCTCATAATACTTGAGAATGCATAGACTTTTTTACCGTCTAACAGTTGTTTAAATCTTTCAACACGCTCCTTAACTTCCTCAAACGTATCTGTCGAACGGCGCGAAGGGATTAGACCGCCGTAGGCAATAGTATCAAGACACATTACAACAGCATCAATATCTTTAAGCCCCTTAAACCATTTGAAAATCCCCTCAACATCAGCAATTTTTGTCAACCCGCCGAGTAAATCTCTATCAGGCATTAAAAGTTTTATATCTTCATTCATCGCGCAAATCTGCTCAGGTAAGGTATAGCAGACAGGACGATTATCTATAGGAATAAAAGCTATGTTCATAATTTCATTATATGTTAATATTAAAATTAAGCAAAAAGGTTACAATTATGAAAACTCCTGAAGCCATACATACAATGTTCAATATGATTGCTCGAAAATACGACCTGATAAATAATATCATGTCGTTTGGAACACACTTGGGCGTTAAATCATCCAGCATAAAAAATCTTGAAATAAGACCTCACTCAAATGTCTTAGATTTATGCTGCGGAACAGGTGATTTAGCAGGTTTAATAAAAAAATTTCAGCCTGATGCCTGTGTTACCGGAATTGATTTTTCCGAAAATATGCTTGATATTGCAAAAGACAAATACTCTAATGTACGTTTTCTACAAGGCGACGCTACAAATCTTCCATACGAGGACAATACATTTGATATCGTCACAATGGGATTTGGGCTAAGAAATATTCAAAACGCTGAAAAAGCTGTTGAAGAAGTTTACAGAATATTAAAACCGAACGGGAAATTTCTTCACCTTGACTTTGGTGAAAAAAATCTTATCAGCAAAATATACGATAGGATAACTCCGCTGATTATATCACCTTTTACAGACAATACATCTGCATACAGCTATCTGATAAAATCAAGACAGATTTTCCCAACACCAGACGAACTAATAAAAGATTTTGAAACTAAAGGATTTAAACTGCACAAGAGAAAAGATTACCTTTTAGGGGTAATCTCCTCTCAAATCATGGTTAAATTATAAAATTTTAAACGTACTTCCGCCCTGAATACAATCCTGAATACCCTTAAATGTCATTTCCAAAAGATAATCTATGGCATCTTGAGTTTCATAGGCAATATGCGGTGTAACAATAACATTTGGCAGCTCTGCAAGTTTTAGAACGGTTTCAGCTTCCTTCATACAAGTCATATCTTCACCAAGTCTGCTTGCGAATTGATTACATTTAAAACTGTATGTTTCACAAGATACAACATCAAGCCCTGCACCTGCAATCTCATTTGACATAACTGCTTCATACAATGCAATAGTATCAAGAATTTCACCTCGTGAAGTGTTTATAATATAAGCATCATTTTTCATCATTTTAAATTGCTCGGTAGATATCATATTACGATTTTCGCCTGTATAAGGAACATGTAATGTGATAACATCAGATTCCTTAATTAAAGTATCAAAATCCACATACTCTGCTTGCTCCAAAAGTTCCTGCCTGTGAACCAAATCATAAGCCAAAACTCTCATCCCCATTGCATGTGCAAGTTTACACACAGAAGCACCAATAGAACCCGTTCCTACAACACCAATTGCAAGCTTTGAAATATCACGTCCCAAATATGAATCGCACGCTCTATCCTTGTTCAAAACATAACGCGAGGCAGGTATAATTTTTCTGATTAACGCAATCATCAAACCTACCGTATATTGAGCAACAGACCTTGCACCATATGTTCCCACATTAATAACATCAATATTTTTATCAACACAAGCCCTATGGTTAATATGGTCAATACCTGTCGAACGGGTAGAAACAGTTCTCAAATTTTTGAATTTGTCAATAACAGCCTGTGTAACCTCTGAATCAATAAAAACACTTATAACAGCAGTATGCTCTAACTGCTCATCAGTAAGATTTTTTACAGTGTCCTCATTCAAACTCTCTTTAAAAAAGGTTATATCAAAATTCTCGAATTTGTTATCTTCAAAAAACTTCTTTTCGCTGTCACGAAAGTCAAACATTAACATCTTTATTGCCATTTAACAATCCTCCTTTTTTACCGATTTTACCAAATATTACCGTTTATTCTATTGCACAAAAGTACATACCCGGAGCACAATTAATTAATACAAAGTCTAATGAAAACGTCAGAAAAAAAGTTTATTGTGAAGATGTGAGTGCAACGCACGTAGACACATAAATTCATTTAAAAATTTATACACTTTGAGAAAGGTAAAAAAATGAGACACGACTTAATAATCAGAGAACCTGATTTGTACTTTGACAGTATACACAACGAACTTAATAATTTCTTACGCGACACACTTCTGGTTCACGCAAACCCGTTGAACATAAAGAAAAGTTCAATCTGGCGACCAGCAATAGAAGTTAAACAAAATGATAAAAACTATAAAGTAAAAGTCCAGCTTCCGGGCGTTGATAAAGACGATATCGAAGTGGAACTCGATAATGAATTTATGACTATAACAGCAGAAATTCACGAAGAAAAGGAAGAAAAAGAAGAAAAAGCCAAAAACGAACGCTACCATACATCCGAGTTTCGTTATGGCAGATATCAAAGAACGATTTCTTTCGACCATCCGATAAAACCTGAAGAATGTTCAGCAGTTTATGACAAAGGTGTATTGACAATAACAATTCCAAAAGTTCAAACCGAACACAAAGAACCGAAGAAATTGGAAATTAAAGAAAAATAAAAATGTTGAAAAAAATTCGTATCCCAAACCTAATCCATCCGAGAGATTTTCGGTCATCCGTGTGAATGAAATGCCGTACCTGTGGTTAAATCAGGGCAAGGGAGTACACCCCGTGGCACATCTCACACAAAATATAAGGCGGGATTCGGACGATTACCTGATGGGTGAAACTTTTCGGTATTATGGAAAAGCTAAGCGCAAGCGCCGCATATCTCAAATGACGGTAATCGATAAAAGACACGGAACGACTGAAAGTTCCGTGTTTTTTGTACTACACAGCCAAATTGGTTCTATATATAGGAATACTAATAATTTAACTAATTGTATAATTCTGTATAAAACATAAGGAGAAATAATGAATTATACAGAAGAAAAAATTATGTAAATCTAAGTTTGACACAAAAAATGTCTATTGTGGAAGAAGAAACATTCAACATGATTGCTATAAATGATTTATTTCTGGATTCCATAAATAATTCAAATTGTGAAAATTGTAGTAATAAGTATAGTTATGTTGCTGTTAAGATTAACAATTCACTAGCTAAATTATGCAAATTATTTTAACTATACTTGAAATCACAAAAAAATATGTTATAATAAAGATAAGGGCGGGACAAGTTCCAGCTTGCCCCTTTAAAAGCCCCTAGAAAATGATTGAAAGCACTATTATGATTATTAAAATTATAATTAGTGCTTTTTCACTTATTGCGAATATCATTCTCATCACCCCCTTTCTTTGCGGTTATCCAAATTTATAGTTTGTCCCTCAAAGTATGAAAGATGATTAGGGCTTACCCATTAATAATAATATATCGCGAACAAAAATAAGTCAATATTATTAAAAAAGAGAGGATAACCTCTCTTTAATTACTTACATATTTAATCAATTTTTTAATGTCTTTATCCCAAGCACCGTTCCAATTTCGAATAATCACATCAGCAGGACAAATTCCCTGCAGTGTATATTCTTTTATCGCATCAAGGAATTTTTCTTCACCCAAATCAGCTCCAATCAAAGATTTTTCTGCAATATACAAAATTTCTTTTGCAATCTCTTTTGCGTAATATTTACCAATTTTGGCATTCAAAGCACTTTTGGGTACGTTATATCTTAGTTCGGAAAAATCTCTATAATCAAAATCGGCAAACAACTCTTCAATTTCGGCAATCGCTGATTTATTATACAAAATCCCTTTATAAATCGCCAAAATTGAATACTGCAAACCTTTTCCAACACAATCGTGATTTCTGATTTCTAAAAAATTCCGCATCCTAACTTCAGGAAAATACAAATTTGCATGAAGTTCAAAATCCTGAATATCAGCCTCAAAACCTTCATAACCGTTTTGCATAAATTCTGAGAAATTAATTTTTCCATTAATCGGCACAACATCATCATCGCGATTAATAAATATCATCGGAGTTTCCAACACATAATCCAAATACTCATCAAACGAGAATTTGTTATCAATCTGCCCGACAAAACCGCATCTGTCATTGTCAGTATTTAACCAGCTAAGCGCACGAAAACTCTTATAACCGGTTTCAACACCGCCTCTTATCGGAGAATTTGCAAACATTGCAGTCATAAACGGTGTAAGTTTATTTGCAATTTTGAACTTCTGTACTGCATCTTCTTCGCTTTCAAAATCAATACAGCATTGAACTCCTGCAGTTTCTCTCATCATAACGTCAGACAAAATTCCCCAAAGATATTTTGCCATAAGTTTATAGCGTTTTTTAGGGATAAGCCCGATATTTTTGTTTGTAGAAAGAGGAGATACACCATAATTCAGCAAACTTATATTAAATTTGTCCAAAACAGGTTTCATCTGCTTATCTAAAGTATCAATTTTATTCTTTATTTCGTGAATTGTATTTTCAGGCTTAATACTCAATTCCACCTGACATCCGGGTTCAAGTGTAATTGTATCATGCTCCTGTTTCAAACCGATAATATTATAATCATCGGTAATATAATCCCAATTTTCCTCTCTTGCAAAGTTTCTTAAGAAATTACAAATCCCAAATTCTGAACCGTAATCAACAGCCTTTGACGTAACGGGAAAAATCGGAAGTCTTTCATACTCCATACCGATTTGACAAGAATTTTTACAACCTTCTGTAAATAAATTTAAAATATCCTTTTTCCCTAATTTATGTGCAATCTGCATGCCTTACTCCTTAACTCAATTATAACATCCACAAAAATATCAAAAGAAATTATGTAAAACATTTACCTGTCTGTGGTATTATTATAGGTAAGATGAACTACTACGAACGGGCAAAATACTTTAGAACTAAAAAACGACTTGGTCAAAACTTTTTGATTGACGGTCAGACAATCAGTGATATCATTGATTTTGCAGATATTCAGCCTAATGATACCGTTATAGAAATCGGTCCGGGTGTAGGCTTTGTTACAGAACAGCTGGTAAAGCATGCAAAACAGGTTATTGCAATTGAACTTGACGAAGAAGCAATCAGAGAGCTTAAAAAGCTTGATGCGCCAAATCTTACGATAATCCATAACGATATTTTGAAACAAGATTTGTCAGAACTCTGCGAAGGCAAAGTTAAAGTCGTTGCAAATATTCCATACTATATTACAAGTCCGATTATTGCTCATTTGCTGGGCGAAATCGATGATTTAAACAACAAAAACCGCAACAAAATCACAGATATTTTACTAATGGTTCAAGAAGAAGTTGCAAGAAGAATGGTTGCAAACGAAAACTCATCAAGTAAACAATACGGACTTTTGACTATTTTGTCGCAATTCTGGGCGGATGTAAAAATTATGAAACTTGTTGGCAGACGTTCATTTTTCCCTGCACCAAAAGTTAATTCTGCACTGGTAAAACTCGTTGTAAGAGAAAAACCACTGATTGAATTGAGCGACTATACACATTTTAGAAAAACAATTAAAGCAGGATTTGCACAACGCAGAAAAAATGTTAAAAATTGCCTGCTCTCAGGCGGTTTCTCAAAAGAAAAAATCACATCGGCACTTGCTTCACTCGGACTTGACGAAAACATCCGCGGAGAAAAACTTTCAATAGAAATGTTTGGGAAACTTTCAGAGGCTTTACATGATTAAAGTTCAGTGCCCTGCAAAAATTAATTTGACCTTAAAAGTTACGGGCAAACGTCCTGACGGGTTTCATAATATTGAAAGCATAATGCAGACCATAAGCCTTTATGATTATTTGACCATAAAAGCAGAGCCTGCCGAAAAAACTGAAATTATTTTGTCAGGAAACAGCACAGAAATCCCTTATAACGAAAAAAATCTTGTTTATAAGGCAGTTGAATTATTTCCGATGTCCCCTCACAAAGTGGAAATTTACATAGAAAAAAACATTCCTGTTTCGGCAGGTTTGGCTGGCGGAAGCACAGATTGCGCGGGAACTCTTTTCGGTCTGAACGAATTATTAGGACAGCCCCTGACACGTGAAGAACTTCACAAACTTTGTGCAAAACTAGGGTCTGATTTAAATTTTTGTTTGGAAGGCGGACGCCAAATGACATCAGGACGCGGAGAAATCCTTGAACCTATGGAATTTGAAGAGTTTAATGTATCGTTAATTAAGCCTAAAAATCTTGGCATAAGCGCAAAAGAAGCTTATACAAAGTTCTCGGTTAAAGATGGAAAAAGCGATTTTGAAAACGACTTGGAATGGGCAGTAATTGATGATTACCCCGAACTGCGGACAATAAAAAACCTGTACCCGCAATCAATGATGTCAGGTTCAGGCTCGATTTATTTTATGATTAATGATGAATTTGAAAATCTTGAAGGTTATGAGATTTTTAACAATCTGAAAGCAATTTCATACGGTATAAAAAAAATCTCCCTTTAAGGGAGATTTTTTATTATTTTCTTCCAGCTGCTGCATTAAGTTCAGCTTGTCTTCTTGCCATAGCTGTATCACGATCTTTTTGATTTGTAAATATGTTACTTCTGTTGTTATTACAATCAGTGTACCAGTATGCATCTATATTATAATCTCTTTGAGCTCCGTTATATGTACCGTTCCATTCTTGATATTTACCTTTCATAGGTCCTTTTTGCAGTTTACCGTCTGTTTGAGCATCACAGTCAACTATAAATTTTACACCTGCAAGTTCCGGGTGGTATAATCCGTCGAACTCGGAATATAATTTCAATTCTTTGCCAACACTTGGGAATATACATTTATTGAAATCTTTTCTCGCAATACCGTGAGCCATTTTTAATTCGTGAGCAATTTTTAAAGCTTCTTCCGGTGTTACTGCTCTTGTAATTGGGTTACCGTCAGCATCTGTACCTGTTTGTACTCTATATTTAGTTTGTGCAACTTTTGACCAGTTATCACCGCGTTGTACAGTATGAGAACAATAATCTACCTCTTGCTTAACAACTTGATGGAATTCATCAGGTGTAAGTTCACAAACCTGAGGTTCTTCATGTGGTTCTTCATTTGGAGGAACAGGCGGTTCTTCTTTTTTACCTGGACCATATACTCTAGGTTCTGTACCACCTTTATCTTTAAACAAATCTTTAAACCAAGTACCACCCACTGCTACAGGTACACCTGATAAAGCTCCAAGACCTTCAACAGTTGCTGCTGCAGCTGCTGCACCTGTTGCGCCTGCACCTGCTGCACCTGCACCTGCTGCGGCACCTGCACCGACTGCTAATCCAGGAACTAACAAAGCACCCGCTGTAGCCACAGCTGCTGTTGCACCACCGATAATCGCTATTTGTTTAACTTCAGTATAATCCTTTTCAAAATTACCGCCAGCTCTATGTACCATATCAGCTACCGCATCATCATCAATATGTAATGTTTCTGCTGCTTCACGACGTTCTTTCAATGAAAGGTGACCATTTCTTACTTCGCCTTCTTGAGTGTGAGTATTCATCAAGCCTTCAGTAAATTGTTTATATTTAACTTGATCTATTTTACCATCTTTATTTAAAAGCCCGTTTTCCGGATTGTTAACATATGCCAAAGCTTTTTTATTTTTTAGGCGTTCATTGCGAACAAGATTTTGTTCAGCCCATTCATTAGCTTTTTTACGAGCTTCACGTCTGCCCATACCTTGTGCTCTTAAATCATTATAGTAATCTTTTCTGGCTTGTTTTCTTGCTTTTTCAGCAGTCTTGTATTCACCTTTATCAGTGTAAGTTCTTGTAGAATAGTGATTTTCAAGATTTGCTTCGTTTTCAACGTAATCTTTAGCCAGCTGACGAGCCTGTTTTTCATCAGTTACAGGTGTTCCATCTGCTAAACCATTTTCCAAATACTGCTTAGTCATATCAGCAATTGCATCCTTACGAGCTTGTTTTGTTGCATATCTTCTTGGTTTAGTTAGTTGTACATTATCGCCTTCAAACATCATTCTTTCTTGAACTTGTTCTTCTGTTAAAGGTTCAGCATGTTTAGGAGTTGCCGGAACAGTTTCAGCTTTATCAGCTTTAGCAACATCTTGTTCTTCAACAACTTCATCAGCTTTAGCAACAGCTCCTGCGCCATCTGTTGTTTCTGCCTTATCAGCTTCTTGAGCTGCAGCACTAAAACTAACGCCCAAGTCACTTCTTACTTCATCTGCAACAGTTTCATTTTTTGGTGTAACTGGTGCTTTATCTGTTTTACCAATAGGCACTGTAATACCTAGTGCGTCCATTCTGCCTCTGTTATAAGCTGCTTGTTCATCTGTTTTTGCTTTAAATTCGGCAGCATAATCTTTTCCAAAAAATTTTACCGGATCCAATTCGTATCCCATAATTTCCCCTTTCAATCTTCGTGTTTTTCCCCTGTACTCATGTAAAAAATTTTTGTGCGAAAAAATTGCATGATTTGAAGCATTCTTCGTAACATTTGTTTACAAAAAGCATCCAATAAGACTATTCACATATCGTGAAATATAGTGTATTATAGTTTTATGGCTATTTTAGAGGTAAAAAACTTAAATCTTGGATTTAACTGCGAATGTGGTTTTCGTCAAGCGCTTTTTGATGTTTCCTTTTCATTAGAGAAAGGCAAAATGCATGCACTCGTAGGTGAATCAGGATGCGGAAAAACTATCAGTGCAATGAGTATTCTGCAACTTTTACCCAAAACTGCAAAAATTACAGACGGACAAATTCTTTTTAAAGGTGAAAACCTATTAAAACAAAAGAATTTACGTGATATTCGCGGAAGCAAAATTGCACTCATTCCGCAAGACCCTATGACATCATTAAATCCCTTGTACACCATAGGTAATCAACTTTTAGAAGTCATAAAAATTCATCACAACCTCAAGGGAGATGCAGCATACAAAAATGCTATAGAAGCTCTTGAGGCAGTTCAAATCCCCTGCGCGCGCGAGCGTATGAAAGCATACCCGCATGAATTTTCAGGCGGAATGAAACAGCGCGCAATTATTGCAATGGCACTTGCCTGCAATGCCGAAGTTTTGATTGCGGATGAACCTACAACAGCACTGGATGTAACAATTCAGGCACAAATTATGAATTTACTTGATGAGATTAAGAGAACAAAACAAACATCAATTCTTTTAATTACTCATGATTTGGCACTGGTTGGTGAAAACTCGGATTATACATCAGTAATGTATGCGGGCAGAATCGTTGAAACAGCACCGTCAAAAGAGTTTTTTACAAACCCAAATCATCCGTATTCGAATGCCCTCTTACGTTCGCTACCCTCAAACAGAGAGGCAAAACTGGAAACAATCCAAGGTCAGCCCCCGACAATTATGCAAAACATTTCAGGATGTCGTTTTCACCCGAGATGCACAGAATGCATGGAAATCTGCACCCAAAAAGTCCCGCCTTTAGATAATGTAGGCATTAACCATTACAGTGCGTGTTTTTGTAATTAAAACTTTGTAATACTCACATAAAAAACCATAATATAATTTTTGCATATCTTGCCAGAAATAACAATGCGAAACTTAAAACCATATCATAAATAATTTTCACACCGCTTTGCGCACAAATCCAACCACTCATAAAAGCCCAGCCTTCATGTTTAATCCCTGCAATAAAGAGCATATAAAGAACACCTATTAAATGAACGGTTAAAACACCGACAAAAACAGCTTTTAAAATATTTTTATTAGAAAATCCGCTTTTCAAAATTGTACCTGCAAAAAACACCGCGGGAATATAAGCTAAAATATAGCCAAAACCATATTCCAGAACATATTTAGGTCCGCCTCCGAGTGCAAAAACAGGTATTGCCAAAAGTCCGAGCAAAATATATAAAAGAATACTTGTTATTCCGTATTTTCTGCCTAAAAAAGCACCAACAAACATTACTACGGGAATTTGAGGAATAAACTTATACGTGTGGATAAAATCTTTTAATACCAAATCTTCGCCATTAAAAAGTCCTTTTGGTATAATAAAATGAGTTATATCCAACTGAACAAATGTGGCAAGTATTATCAAAACAGTACAGCATAAAATCAATAATATACTGCCAAACGATAATCTTATACCCTCAATTTGTTTTTTTATCAATTTAACATCAGTTGTCATAAAATATTAATCTTCCCATCCAAACCTTTAACATTATGTTCAAATAACGTTTTAAATTTATCGTAAAAAATATTTTCTGTCCACATAATCAACGCATCTTCGTTATTGTCCTGATAATATCCCTTACGTGTGCCGAGTGACTTGAACCCGTATTTTTCATATAAACCTTTTGCAGGAAGATTGCTGACTCTCACTTCAAGAGTAATAAACTTAACCATATCTTTGTAACACTCTTCAATCACAGTTTTTAAAAGAGCTTCTGCAATATACTTGCGTCTGTATTCGGGCAAAACCGCAATCGTTGTAATATGAGCTTCTTCCAAAATCTTCCAGCATCCGCAATATGCAACAAGTTCCCCATTTTCATTAAACGCACTAAAATAACTCGCCAAATCATTGGACAATTCACCCAAAAATGACTCTCTCGACCAGTGATGCTGACCATATGCCTGCTCCTCAAGAGCAATTACAGCATCAATATCAGATTTTTCCATCGGTTTAATTTTTATGCTGAACATACCTTAATCTTAACATAGAAAAAGCAGTCCCGTCGATTTATTAAATTTTGTTTACCTCTTGATTAAATCGGCTCAATATGGTATTATTAGTGATAAAGAATAGAAGAAAGGCTTTATATGAAAAACATTGTTGTTTATACTGATAAGAATGAATCAAAATTAGCTGACGTTTTGGCTCAAATTGAAGATGCAAACGTTAGAATTGAGAATGCTGAAAATTTAAGAGATTACGAAACTCTTAATCCGGGTTTGGTTGTGGTTGAAAGCGTTCCTAATATCAAAGATGTTCTTATGACAACAAAGTTTAAAGCTCCGACATTGTTTATCGGTGATGTTTTCAAAGGATGCACAGTTAGAGCTGTATTATTCGACTTTATCAAAACTCCTGTTGATAATATGGAACTTGTAATCAGAGCTAACGCGCTTTTGAAATACAAAGAATTACGCGACAAATTGAAGCTTGTATCTACAACAGACGAATTAACAGGTCTTCATAACAGAAAATATATGCAGGAACGTCTTGACCAGGAAATTTCACGCGCAAGACGCTACGGCAATAAACTTTCCTGCCTGTTGTTTGACTTAGACTTTTTCAAAGTTGTAAATGATATTTACGGCTACGAATGGGGCGACGTGTTATTACGCTCTATCGCTGACAAACTTAAACAAGTAATCAGAAAAGAAGATATCTTAACACGTTACGGTGACGAAGAATTTTTGCTAATCCTTCCAAATACATCAGAAGAAAATGCATTCTTGTTTGCTGAAAGATTTAGACGTGATATTGAAAAAATGGAATTTATCCCTGCAGGCGAAGAAGAAAGACACCCGATTACAATTTCTGGCGGTATTTCAACTTATCCTTGCATCCAAGATACAGAAGAAGATGCAAACACAATCATCCGTTACGCAGAACATGCATTATACAACGCTAAAAAACGCGGTAAGAACAAAATCGTTCAGTTCTCTAAATTAAATTTAGGTGAGGGCTAGAACGAACGAGCAAGACGATAATTATTATTCGTTCACACCATAGCCAAATAGTGCAAAATCATATTTTGTCGGGTCGGCAGGGTCGAATTTGCGCAGATTTTCCGTTATTTCAAGAACAGATTTAAAATCGTTTGCGTTGCGGGTCAAGAGTCCCATTTCGCGTGACAATCTTGCAACATGCGTATCTAATGGGATTAGCAAATCTGATGCAGGCATAAAATTCCAAATCCCAAAATCTACAGGGCCTTTTCTTACCATCCAGCGCAAAAACATACACATACGCTTCATAGCCCCGCCTTTTTTGGGGTCAGGAATCATAAATTTAAACCCCATTGAAGAAACAGCTTGCGAATAAAAGTAGTCACAGACAGGAATGAACATATTATCAGAGTTTTCATAACCGTATTTAAAAAGTTCTTCCAATCCGCCGTCTTTTTCATACAGTTTGCGCATTATAGAAAAAATTTGCGCGAAATCTTCAGGTTTCCCAAAACGATAATTAAAATTCCCCAAAATTTTCGGTTCAAAATTCAAAATAAAATTATGCGGTTCGTTTTGTGCAATTTCAAACAACGTATCAAGTTTTTTGATAAAAACTTTTCGCTGGCCATATGCAACCAAAGATGCAATAAATCCGGCAATTTCAATATCTTCTTTTTTTGTAAATCTGTGCGGAAACTGTATCGGGTCATCTTTTATAAAATCAACTGTTTCATACTTTTCGGCAAGTTTGTCAATTTCGGATTGCGTAATCATCTTAACTCCTTAAAATACTTACTCAACATTTTATCACATTCTTCTTCCATAATCCCGCCGTAAACCTTCATTTTTGAATTAGCCAACTTTCTAACATCAATACTTGAGCCTAACGCACCGTAATTCACATCATAAGACCCAAAATAAACGGTTTTGATACGGGAATTCACAATCGCCCATGCGCACATCGGACATGGTTCAAGCGTAACATACATTTCGCAGTCGTCTAACCGCCAACGTCCCAGTTTTTTGGAAGCTTCGCGGATTGCAAGAATTTCTGCATGCGCCGTAACATCGTTCAATTCCTCTTTTCTGTTATATGCTGATGCAATTACTTCGCCGTCTTTAACGATTATCGCACCAACAGGAATTTCCAAACCTGCTTGTTCTGCAACTTCTATAGCACGTTTCATGCCAGCCTCAATGTTACTTCTGCACAGAACCCGCAAGTTTCGTCGCTATGAAGTTTAATATCACCATTCATTGCCTCAACCAAACCCTTTACGATAAACAATCCCAAACCCGTACCGCGTGTTGTTCTTGTTGTGTTATCATCAAGGCGGATAAATTTTTCAAAAAGTTTTTTAAGCTTTGACGGCGGAATAACTTCGCAATCATTTTTGAAAAATATTTTAGCTTTTTTACGGGAAATTGCAGTATCAACAACGATTTTAGAACCTTCTGATGCATATTTTGCACCGTTTTCAAGAAGGTTCACAAACACCTGTAACAATCTGTCTTTATCAGCAAGAACAAGCGGAAAATCTTCACTCACATTAAATATAATTTCTTTCTGCTCTTTATTTTTAATCAGAACGCGTGCTTCTTCAAGAATTTCGGGAATCCAAACTTCTTCAATATTTGTACGCAAACGCATTCCCTCAATATCAGGAATAGTAAGCAGGTCTTCGATTAAACGTTTCAAGCGCTCAGACTGCTCTTTAATAACCCTTAAAGACTTTTGTTTTGTTTCTTCATCAATTACAATATCCTGACGCATCAAACGTGATGTATAACCTTGAATACTTGTCAGAGGAGTTCTCAACTCGTGGCTTACGGTATCAATAAGGTTTGAGCGGAATTCATTCAACTGTTTCAATTCAACGTTATTTTTCTTTAATTGAATATAAGATTTATGGATTTCGGTCGCCATTCGGTTAAACTCAAACGCAAGGAATATAATCTCATGCGGAGTGAATGCAGTTGTCAAAAGTCTTATTTGACGTTCATAGTTACCTTTAGAAATCGCAATAATCCCTTTGAATAACTGTCTTATATTAATATAAAGATAATATGTATAAAGCCCGATTACTAAAATAATTGCAAATGTCGCAAACAAGCAGGATAAAAGGATTTTCCAACTATTATTGGTAATAGCTTTTTGTGTAAGCTTTTCCGTTGTATTTACAATAATAGTAATCTTAGGTTCATCTTTTGAAACATATACAAGAGGCTGGTTTTTTATATCACCAAAAATTATCGGTTCATTTTTTTTAAGTTTTTTGGGAAGTAATGATATTGTTTTTTTATAAGCTTCATCAGTATAATTATGCTCAGCCATTAAATCGCCGTCATTTGTAATAACGTAAATTTGTCTTTTATCATCTTTCAATGATTTAAACAACTCATCTCTTACCGCATCAAGTTTGTATGTTGCTACAAGATATTGATTTTCTGAGATTTTTAAAGGAACTGTAGCTTTTTTCTTTTCTTTGTTGCGTGCATGAATTTCAGCTAATCCGTCAGCCCCGACAACTTCAAGATTTTCACAATCCGGAAGTTTTGCCACTACTGATTTTAAATAGGCATTTTTTGCCTGAGGGGTTTTGAAATACCCCGTAGAAAAAACAATATGTTCAAGGTTATTGGTAACTGTTTTGTTGAAAAAATCAATCTCGTCAGAAACCATATTAGCAACCAGTACCGCAGATTCTCTCAGCTGATTCCGCATTGCCTGCTGGTTAACATTATTGATAACAAACGCACTTATAGACATCGGAATTACAACAGCAAAAACAAATACTATTGCGATTTGTTCAACAATTTTTAAATGTTTTCCAAACATACTACTACTCTTCCCCGAACGGCGTTAGTTTGTAACCAACATTTGTTACAGTATGCAGATACTTTGGATGTTTTGTATCAGGTTCAATTTTGTTCCTCAATCCGCCGACATGAACCCTCAGCATTCTGACATCTTCGTTGCTGTCATAGCCCCAGACTTCATCCAAAAGTGTTGCAAGTTTTACTGCATTATTAAAATGTTGAAGCAGACAATATAAAATTTCAAATTCAGTTGGTGTTAATTTAACCCTTTTATTAACAACAACAGCTTCCAATGTTTCGGGGAAAATTGTAATATCACCAGCCTGCAAAACCTCATCAGACAAAGCCGTTTTATCTTCAATCTGATTGCGTCTTAAAAGAACCCTGATACGTAATAAAACTTCCTGAATATCAAAAGGTTTTACCAGATAATCATCCGCCCCGCAGTCAAAACCTTCTGTCTTGTCATCAATCGTACCTTTTGCCGTAAGCATTAAAATCGGTATAGCCAATTTAGCCTGACGAATATTTTTGCAAACGTCAAACCCATTCATTTTAGGCATCATAACATCAAGCAGAATAAGGTCATATGTGTTATTCAAAGCCTTATTAAGCCCTTCTAACCCGTTTGACGCAGTATCGACAAAATACCCGCTTGCTCTTACGTCAAACTCTAAAAGTTCTCTGATTTCGTCATCATCATCGACTATTAAAATTCTTTTTTCACTCATTTTCTCTAATCCTTTAAAATAATTTTATAAGAATTTTACGGTTTTGGCAATATTTTATGATAGAATATTTAACAAAAAGAGAGGAAAAATATGGCTACCATTATAATGATTTTACTGATAAGCATCCTAATCCTTGTACACGAAGCAGGACACTTCTTTTCTGCAAGAATGTTCGGTATAAAAGTAGACAAATTCGGAATAGGTCTGCCAATCGGACCGACATTGTGGGAGAAAAAAGTCGGTGATATAACACTTGTTATCCACGCGTTTCTATTCGGCGGATACGTTTCTTTTCCTGATGATGACAAAGAATCAGATGTCCCTGCAGATTCAAAAGACAGACTTATGAACCGTCCTGCATGGCAAAGAGCAATAGTATTTTCAGCAGGTGTTCTGGCAAACGTAATTTGTGCTTTTGTACTTGTATTTTTAACAGCTTGCTTGTGGCACAATATGCCGTCAGGCAAATTCGATACTTATGTAACAAAAATCACTGCACCTAAAGAAGCTTCTGTTTGGCAATCCGGAATGCAAGCCGGCGATAAAATCATAGAAATTAACGGTTCATCCGCTGACACAAAATATGCATTAAACCTTTATGCAATGTACAGCGCATCATTTGACGGCAAAACAGATAAGGATTTAGTTGAAAAAAATTACACTAACCTAAAAAAAATCAACCAAGCTTTCCCGCGTGAAGAAATTATCGAAAAAGGTTTGATTGTAAAACTTCCGCAAAGCATTCAAGAAGAAAAAATTATCTTAAACAAAAATATTCTAAACGCTGTAGAACTCTATAAAAATGATGAAGTAAACCTTTCAGATACACAAATTAAACTGCGTGATGAAATTAAAAACAAAAAATTCTTAGAAGCTGACGGAACATATTCATTGAATGATTTGGCTTATGCAATGTCAGATAACCAAAAACCAATCGATATCAAAGTTTTAAGAAATGACAAGGTCGTAACGCTTAATACGCTTTACTCTGATAAAGACGGCTTGATAGGTATTGAAATCGACCGCAAAGAAAAATTAATCCCCGTAACAGGCATCAAATCAGCATTTAAAACAAGCTGGGATTATCTTTACAACGAAACAAAATCAATGTTAATTGTATTAAAACAGCTGTTTACAGGTAAAATCCCATTGAAAAATATGCACGGTGTTGTATTGATTACAAAAGTCGGCGGAGATATCATCAGCAACGACGGAATTTTCTACGGAATACTTTTAACAGCAGTAATTTCAATGAACCTTGCAATATTGAATATTCTGCCAATCCCTGCACTTGACGGCGGTCACTTGTTATTCTTGTTAATAGAAAAAATTACGGGAAAACCTGTAAACGAACAGGTTGCAGAAAAAATAATGACGGTATTCTTTGCACTGCTCATAGCGCTGTTGGTGTTTGTACTGTTCAACGATATTTATGTGCTGGTTCAACCGTTATTTACAAAATAAAAAAAAGAGCCTTTCGGCTCTTTTTTTTATTTCTTACTTATGTTGATAAATGGCATCGAACCGCCTAACATATATTCAGGAAGTTTTCCGTCCCATTTTTGTACAGCTTCGTATTCAACAAGAGCTTTATTTTGTGTAAGAGCGTGTGCTCTGATTGACATTGATTTTGCTTCTGCTTCTGCTGAAATAAGCTTTTGTTTAGCTTCTTCTTGGATTTGAACTGTTTTATTTTTAGCACGCAATGCTTCTTGTTCTGCAGTAACTTTGCTTTCAATAGCTTTTTCAAACACACCGGAGTAGGCAATTGCTGTCATTTGGAAATCAGTCACATCAACATATTTTGGCGCAAGATGACTTTGAAGTTTTATCAAGATTTCTTGAGTAGCTTTTTCTCTATTTGCAACTAAATCTTGTGCATTCCATTTACCGATAACATCTTTGATTGTACCTTCAACAACAGGATTTACAACTGTATCAAAGTAATTCATACCAACTTCTCTGTACATTTTGTGAGCGTTTTCTGGCTGTAAGTTGTAGTTAAGAACGTATGTAATTTTTGCCTGCTGAATATCTTTTGTATAAACAGAAGTTTCAATGTAATTTTTCTGAGTTTTAACGTTCATATTTTTGATTGTAGAAATAAACGGTGTAACAAAGTGAACACCTTCCGTAAAGCTGTTTGGCGAAACTTTTCCAAGAGTAACCTTAACTCCGCGTTCACCGACACCTACGATTGCAATCGGGTTAAAAAATGCGATAAAAATTATCAACAATGTGACAATAATTAATGGTCCGATAAATTTGTTTTCTTCCATGTCTTCTCCTAAATTCCTGCAACAGAAAGCGCTGCGTAAAGTATAACAATAATTAATGCAAAAATTCCATAACAGTTTGCGATTAATTTACCATGAGTTTGATATAAGTTCTTTTTCAAAACCAGACTTAAAAGCATAATAACAAGGTTTGTAAAAATTACAAACGCTAAAAGTAAAAATAAAATTCTTAAAGGCATACTATTCTCCCATTTTAAAAAAATTGTAAATTATAAATTAATACAACAAATCATACATATGCTTGAGTTTTTAAATTTCCGCTTTTTTATAATAAATGATGAAAGGAGAAATTTATATGTGGGAAAAAGATATTAACATTAATGAGGTTAAAGAAATCCGCACAAGAACAACGGTTTATTTTGGTGTAGGCGCTATCAAAAAAATTGACGATATCGCACGAATTTTAAAAGAAAAAGGAATAGACAAAGTTATCGTAATGTCAGGCAGAAACGCTTACAAAGCGACAGGCGCCTGGGATTATGTAGAAAAAGCTTTGAAAGATAACGGCATCGGTTTCGTAAACTACGCAGAAGTAACTCCAAACCCGACAACAGAACACGTAAATGATGCAGCAAAACTAGCAAAAGATTTTGGTGCAAAAGCTGTAATTGCAATAGGTGGAGGCTCTCCAACAGATGCAGGAAAATCAGTTGCAATTTTACTTGAATACCCTGAAAAAACTGCCGAAGATATCTACGATTTTACATTTGCACCTGATAGGGCTGTTCCAATTGTATCAATCAACCTAACTCATGGAACAGGTACGGAAACAAACAGATTTGCGGTTGTAACAAACCTTGAAAAAAACTTCAAACCTGCAATCGCATACGACTGCATCTATCCAATGTTTGCAATCGATGACCCGCAATTAATGACAAAATTGTCGCCAAAACAAACAAGATATGTTTCAATTGATGCGGTTAACCACGTAGTAGAGGCTGCGACTTCTGCCGTTGCATCACCTTATTCAATTTCACTTGCAAAAGATGTAATTGAACTTGTTGCAAAATATCTTCCAAAAGCATTGGAAAATCCTGATGATTTGGAAGCAAGATATTTCCTTGCATACGCGGCATTAATGGGCGGTGTAAGCTTTGATAACGGATTATTGCACTATACACACGCATTAGAGCACCCGTTGAGTGCTGTTAAACCTGAACTTTCACATGGTTTAGGCTTGGCAATTCTTCTACCTGCCGTTGTAAAAACAATTTATAAAGACAAACCTCACGTACTTGCAGATATCTTAGCTCCGATTGCACCGGACTTGAAAGGTGAACCTTCAGAAGCTGAAAAGGCAGGAAAACTTGTTCAAGATTGGTTATTTTCAGTTGGTGTAACCGAAAAACTTGAAGACGAAGGATTGACAGATATCGATAAACTTGTAGATTTGGTTTATACAACCCCGTCACTTGAAAGCTTGGTTCAAATCGGACCGTCTGGATGTGGATGCGAAATTGTAAAAGAAATTTATCAAAACTCTGTAAAACCAATGTAAAAAAGAGCGCTCAAGCGCTCTTTTTTTTGTATTATAATCAAATTATGATTGAACTTCTTGCACCTGCAAAAGACAAAGAAACAGCGATTTGCGCAATCGAAAGCGGATGTGATGCTTTGTATATGGGCGCGCCGAATTTCGGCGCGCGTCAGGCTGTCGGAAACTCTTTAGAGGATATTAAAGAAGTTGTTGATTACGCTCACAAATTTTATGTGAAAGTTCATATCACAATTAATACAATTTTGACAGATGATGAACTAAAACAAGCACAAGAACTCATTTTTAAGCTTTATGAAATTGGCGTTGATGCAATTATTGTTCAGGATATGGGAATTTTTAAACTTGCAGTTGAAGGCAAATTACCGCCGATACCAATTCACGCAAGCACACAATGCGATAACAGAACTTTAGAAAAAGCAAAATTCTTTGATGATATGGGGATTTCTCGTGTAATCCTTGCCCGCGAGCTTTCGATTGAACAAATTAAAGAAATTTGCACAAATATTAATGCAGAAGTCGAAACTTTCATCCATGGTGCACTTTGCGTATCTTACAGCGGTCAGTGCTATTTAAGCCACTACATTGGCGGACGCTCCGCAAACAGAGGTGAATGCGCCCAGGTTTGCCGTAAAAAATATACTCTTATTGATGAGGACGGCAAAATTATCGCAAAAGACAAATACCTTTTGAGCTTGAGAGACTTTAACGCATCAAAACACATTAAAAAACTTATTGACGTCGGCGTAAAATCATTCAAAATCGAAGGTAGACTAAAAGACAAAAATTACGTCAAAAACGTTGTCGCATTTTATCGCAAAGAAATTAATAAATTTGCACCTAAAACATCTTCCGGCAAAGTATTCTTGGATTTTGAGCCCGATGTAAACAAAAGTTTTAACCGCGGATTTACAGACTATTTTCTTGACGGACGCAAACATTGCTACAATTTTGAAACCCCAAAAGCTGTCGGTGAATATTTGGGAAAAATTAAAAGAGTCGGAAAAGATTACTTTGAAATTGATGCGGAACTTTCTAAACAAGACGGATTATATTTTAACGGGCAAGGTTGCCTTGTGAATAAAGTTGAAAACAAAAAAGTTTACCCCAACAGAATGGACGGAATTGCCGTCGGAATTGATGTATACAGAAATTTTGATGCAAAATTTGAAAAACAACTCGAAAATTCCAAAATAAAACGCAGAATTGAGGTTAAATTCACATGCAAAAACGGGATTTTAAAAGCAACTGATGAAGATAAAAATTCGGTCGAAATTGTAATTTTAGCAAATGAGCCACCGAAAAACCCTGAAAAAATGCAAGAAACATTTATCAAACAATTACAAAAAACAGGTGACAGTGACTTTTACGTTAGCGACATAACGGTTGATAATTTACCGTTTATGCCTGTGTCAGAAATTAACGAACTCCGTCGTACAATTCTTACACAATTAATGCAAGAACGTGTAAAAAATCACACAAGGGAAACACAAAATCCACTAAAATACACAGAATTTCCACAAAAAAGATTAGATTGCAGAGCAAATATCCACAATAGTATAGCAAAAAGTTTCTACGAAACCTGCGGATGTGAAGTTTGTGAGATGTCAGCAGAAAGCGGTTCAAAACCTACAGAACTTATGCGTACAAAACACTGCTTAAAATTCGCTCACAATATGTGTAAATCAGCCCAAAAACTTTTCCTGATTGATGAAAAAGGTAAAAAATACCCGCTTAAATTTGATTGCAAAAACTGTGAAATGATAGTGCTGCGCCCTTGACTTTAGCTAAATCCTCATTAAATATATCATACGAAAGTATGACGTCTAAAATCGTGTTTTAGGATATAGTAGTCTTGAGGGTACAATTGTGTTAAATGGTATTTTTCAACGTCCATATTTAAACAATAACAACAATCTTGTTAAGAAAAAACAAGACGAAGAAAAAAACACGTCCTTAACTCAACGTGAACAAGAAGCTGAACAAAATAATTCCAAAAGTAAAGGGCTTCAATATGAAAGGACTACACCTGCATATCAACGTCAGGAACAACAGGTTGACTGGCGTCAAATGCGTTCTCAAATTCAAGCTCAGGCAAGACAACAAACCCAAAGTGCGGAAGAGCCTATGCCGACAAAAACACTGTCAGGCAGAAGCACTGTAATTAATATTGCACAAATTCTTAAAGATTTCAGAAACACAGCAGCCGCAATCGGCACACCCGATAATCTTAAAGAAGAAGTTGAAGGATATTTGACACTTGTTGAAAAACAGGTTAAAAAAGATGATGCAAATACAAAACTTGTAAAATCAAACCTTAAAAACGCATCATCAATCCTTGACGGCTATATTTCACAAACCCTGAATAAAGATTCAAAAGTTGTTGAAAACTGGGTTGATGCATTATTTTTACAACAAATTGACTTCAAATATAATGAAGAAGAAATTAACCCTCAATTTTTGGTAAAATTCCCTCAATCAACAGAAAAAACCGAAAATAAAACTGCAGTTGAACAAACTGTTCCAGAACCTGTTGAACAGGAAATTCAAACTGATGCAAAAGTGGTTTCTATTATTCCTCAAGATAAAGAATTGAAATCATTGTTTATTCAATCAAAAAAACTTGTCTACGCAAATCAGCCCGAAAAAGCAATCGAAACATTTGAAAAAGCATTACACAGAGCTGATGAAGTCGGCGATAACGAAACCAAATCAAAAATATACTATGAAGTCGGCAGAATTTATGATGACCACTCATATTTTGCAGAAGCACTAAAAAGTTATCACAAATCAATTCAAAACACAGAAGATAACAACGTAAAAACAAAAGCACATTATTCAATGGCGCAAATTTATGATGATGTAAATCAAATCAAACCCGCACTTGACCACTATTTCAGCTCAGTATCATGCGCAGGCGAAGTTGATAATCTTTCAGCACAATCAACTTCACTAACCAAAATGGGCAATATTTTTACCGATATGTTTGATATTCAAGGCATTGAATACTATGACACTGCTGATGCTCTTGCACAGCAAACAGATAATGCAAAAGTAAAAGGCTTTGTATCATCAAGCCTTGGAAACGCATACGAAACATTCGGCGAACCTCAAAAAGCTTTAAAAGCATATTCAAATGCCGTAAAACATTATACCGACGCGGATTCTCCACAAAAAACAGCACAAAATTACCTGAAAGCAGGCGATATTATGGTAGAAATGAGCAATGTATCAAAAGCAAAAGGTCTTTTGACAAAAGCTCAAAACTACGCCCGCCGTACTGACGATATTAATTTAATGAACGAAATTAATGATAAATTAAATAGTTTAGAATTATTGAGTTAATCTGCAATAATCTCAATTTCGTTTCCGTCAGGATCTTTGATAAATGCAATTGTAGAACCTGCTTCTTCCATATAATAAGGTTCATACAAGTATTCATAACCCATTGAATGAAGTTTTTTAGTAAACTCATCCATTGAATCTACTCCAAACGCAAAATGTCCGAATGCATTACCATTTGTGTATCCGTTTTCGGGATTTTCAAAGTTTGCAGTAAGTTCAATCTGCGTCTGCCCATCTTCATCACTCAAAAAATACAAGATACAATCATCAAGCTTGATTGTACGAACCAAATTCATATCTAAAAGTTTTGTATAAAAATCCATTGATTTATCAATGTCTTTAACTCTAATCATTGCATGTAAGAACTTCATTTTTTCTCCTTATCTATTTCAATAACATGTCGAATAATAGTATGCGCCATCAGCAACAAATACGGATTAACCTCATTGGTATTCGACATATTAATCTTTGCCTCAGGTTTTTCCTGATTTTCTTTTGTTACGGTTTTACTTGTTTCAAAAGATACAACAGAATTCATTGAATAATGTTTTTCATCAGCTTCAATTCTCAACAAAAGTTCATCTTTTGGAAACTCTTTACAACATTCAATATTAACATGAACAGAGTTTGAAGTTTCTAAAATCAACGTTGCAATAACGTTGCCATAATTCAAAGTAGTGATTGTGATTATCAAGATACTGTCACTTTCATTACTTCCCGCACCTGCTTCAATCTCAAGGTCAAATCCTACACCTTCCTGAAGCGGAAGCCAGGGAAGATACAGAAGCATCAATAATTTCATTGTCTGTGCACCATCATTTTGAGAGGCAGTGGCAACGCTTGCGTTAATAAGTTTTGCTGTTTCTTTTAATTGAGATAAATCTTGAACTCCCAATTTTGCAGTACTTGCCATTGTTGTAATAATTTTTGCAATCGCATCTTTCCCGTTTGCCTGAATCATTGCTGAAATATCCAAAAGATTTATCATTCCAGATGAGGAAATCGGCAAATTCCGTAAAGTAGACTGCAATTGATTTAAAACAGCCTTATTGCCGTTTAAAATCATATTTTGAGCTTCAGTAAGCGACAACCCTTGTAATTGTGCAAGAATTTGTGCCTGCGTCTGTGACATTGCTCGCATATTACTTTGTGCAAAACGTTGATTCAATTGTGCAAGTGTAATATTTCTCTGTATCATAAACACCAGTTCATTAAGATTTTTCGGCAACTTCATCATATCTTTTACATAAGCCGAGCGGTCAACACCAGCCATTTGAGCCTGTTGAGGTGTTGGTAAAGGTGTAGATGATTGTGCAGGAGCTTGCGTTGCAGGAGTTGTTGATGCCGATTGAGCAGACTGATTTTGAGGCGCCTGTTTTTGCAAGTTCAGCGCCTGATAATTCACAAATCTTGAAATCATTTTACCAAGATTCAAATCTGCCATAAGTTCAATTATACTGATTTTTGCAAATTTGTCTACGGTTTTTTAAACCTGAAATAAATATTTAAAATTAATTTATTATCAGCATCTTTTCCAATAGTAAACCCGTCACAATAAAATTCATTATGAATTTCATGCCAGTCACGAATAAGAATAATTTTCTTTTTCAACTCATCATTATCAGGAAAAGTTTTAAGTAACCCACCATAAACATCAGTAGGATAATCTATATATAACTTATGTTTTTCAGAGAATTCTGCATTATAATCAATCCCTGTCATACACAAATGTCTTCCGCAATTTTTAATTGCCTCTTTTGTAAGCGGAATTAATTCCTGAAATTGTTCTATACCAGAATTTTCCAAAAAATTCAAATGATATTTGTCGTTAAAAATTTCATGAGGCTCACGGTTTTTGTTCAACCAATAACATTTAAGCACCTTAATTCCAGTTTCATCTTTCACAATACCGATAAAAAAGAATGAAGAATATTTATGGTCTTGGTCTAAATAACGTTTTATCTCCGAAAGTTTTAAAATTTCATCCTTATATTTTTCGAAAAAACTTACATTTTTATCAAGCCAATCAAACAAACTCATTACATTTTCATTAGTTAAATTTTTAAGTCCGACATTAAACCTCGTACATTCAGTATTTTCTTTATCACGTACAATCTCTAAAAAGAAAACCATATCTTTTTCATAAAGAAAATCAATTAACGGATCTTGATATTTTTGTTCATATTCTTCTCTGCTGTGTCCATCATCATAATATATTTTGAAAATTATATCACTGTCTTTTTCTTCAGTTATATTCATTCCAAGATAGTCAATAACATCTATTTTAACATTCTCAAGAACTTCTTTAGGATATAATTCTGAAAGTTTTTTATCAATTTCATTATCAAGATATAATTCCATACAAACTCCTTTTTCTCTTATCTTAACATGAAATTCAAGAATATTTTCATTTTAATTCTTTCAAAAAATCACTTACACACTTCGGAACAAAATTTGAAACAGCCATGCCCATATTAAAAATTGAACGCACTATGCTTGAAAATACCATTGAAGTTTCAGGACTTGTTAATACTTGGTTCTAACTTTTTATTTATATTAAACAACTTCATTTCACTTTCAAAATCTTTTATATCCCTTACACCCCTGACCATATAATCTGCTCGCTCACACTTTGCAAACGAAATGGTAAATTTAATTAATCGCTCAAACAGAGATTAAATAAACTTTCAGATTAAGATTTAAAAAATTAATTGAATAACTTTTTACATTTGTTTTGAATATCCAAAGCAATATCTTTTGCAAATTTTTCATTTAATCCTATATTTTTTGCGACAGCCAAAATATCATCTAGAGACGGATTTTTCCCTTCGCCATTTATTGTTGTTGCATGTTCCCCATTAAACGAAGAACTATATGTTAAATCGTATGCAGGGGATAAATACCATTCTTTTTTATTTTCGTCATAAAGATAAGAAAAATTCTTTGAATGGTCATCACGATTGTGGGCAAATACATTGAAACACATTAACCTGAATAATTGTTCAATGTCTTTATAATTTCTTGTAAGTTCAAGCGTAAGCTTCATTAATAAATTATAATCAAGATTAGGAAGCCTGTGGCTTGTTTCTAATAACCCGCTTACAGATACCATATGAACTTTTTTGTCTTTTTTTCGATCAAATCTTTTTATCCCAAAATATCCCGAACAAATTTCGGATGGAAAAAGTTTGGTTTCTGTCATATTAATTCCGCAATCTTTTGCACATAATGAATATTGATATTCTTTTTCACCAATATTTTTAGGGTCGGTTGATGAGGGGAATTTAATTATCCAATCTCCATTATTTATAGAAGTCAAAATCTTCGGTCTTGCACCGCCTGATGAACCGCCTAATTGAAAAAGTTCATCTAAATTGTCTGAATTTTGTGATTCTAAAATTTTTGAGCATTCCTGTGCAAGAATATCAAAGTCAGAAACATTGTTTTCTGTTTCAAATTTATGTTCAGGTTTATATGTTAAAGCCCCCATTCCACTTTCTTGAACAACTGCAAGTCGATTAAGATTGTCAATTTCAACGGGATTTATTTTGTTTTTTAAAAACAACCTATCAACCAGCAATCTTCCCCAACCGTCAGGCAAACTATCGTTAAAAACTCCAAATAAGCCGTCGAATGGTTCATATTTGGGAATAAAAACTTTTTTAATTAACGGTAAACTAAAAGGCGATATACTAAAACCGTTATTTAACCAATCCAAATCGTATTCAAATGCGACAACTCTTTCAGGAGTTTTCGCAAGAGTACCAACTAAAATATTATTATAGAATACTTTTAAATATTTATAGTTGTCCATTTATAACCTCGTCAATAGAATTGTAGGTTTTTTGCGTAAATAGGTTTTCAAAATCTTTTTCTAAATTAAGTGCAATCAGAATTTTAATCAAAGAATTTAGTGAAATTTCATATTTTGACTCAAACCTTTTGATAGAGCCAAGACTAACACCTGACTTTGCAGCAAGTTGAACCTGCGAAATTTTAAGCAATTTCCGTTGCTGCTTAATTTTTTCAACAAATTCTTTTGCAATATCATAGGGTGATTTAGCATAAAAAATAAAGTCATTCATAGATAATATATTAACCTATCTTTGCTAAAAAGTCAAGATATAGATAATATATTATCCAAAATGCAGTAAGATTTTTTAAAATATTAAAACACAACATTAGAATTGTGTGTATCATTCTGCCTCGGGAATTACACATTTCCAGAATGATATGTTGTATTTTTTGAGATTGAGATGACTGAATGTTTCCGGTTGCTTGTACACAAATTTTTTGCAAGTTTAATGATCTGAAATCAGAAAAACGAAAAATAAGCTAAAAACAACTAAACCAAATAGTATTTTTAATTAGTGTTTGCATTTTGATTTACACTTTTTCTTGAATTTTTTCGTTATTTCAAAATAAATACTAAAATTATAAGTTATTAAATTTGAGTTCAGTGGATATTTTGTAAAATTTGTTCTTATGTAGTAATTGTCTTTTATGGGGAATTTTCTTCGCTTTTTATTCTTAATCGCCGATAATATATTTTTAGGCATTTTTTTGCCAAAAGCCTTTTGATAAAGGTATTTTATACAATCTACAAAAAAACTATGTGTTTTATTTTTGCTACTATCAGGCGTGAATTCATCAAATTCAAGTACTAGTTTTAATGCCTTTTCTTGATTGCCTTCTATTGAATAATTTATAGAATCAACATTTGTTCCGTCAAATCTTTTATACATAGAAGCATAGTATTCTCCAAAACCTTCATTGTAACCAATGTATTTATAATAATCAGATGAAAAGCCTTTATCTTCCATGAATTTTTCAGCTAAAATGGGGTTAAATCCACCCGTATTTGAGTTAAACTTATCAAGAGTGTTTCTTTTGTAAAATAAAGCTATATATGAATCAACATCCCTTTTTTTATCAAATATCATCTCTTGATAAAAAGTATATTGAACGAATTTTTGTAGTTCTTTATAATTAAAATTAAACAGATATATTAGTTTTCTTTTGAAATAATTACATACATGTTTATTTTCTATTTTATCTGTTTTAAGTCGTATAAAAGCAGATTCATATTCAGAATAGATTTTCAGAAAATAAATTATTGGGAAAAAGGTAAGAGAATACCACAGCGGCAGCGTAACGGCATTAAAAGTTGCATGAGAAAATATTTCTTTATAGTGAACAATACTCATTGCAAAGCAGTAAAGTAAGAAAAATATTCCCATTGCTGATAATATACTATCGAAAAATCTTTTTGCGGGAGCATATTCTTTTTTTGTTTCTGAAAAAGCCGACATTATACCAATGAAAATTTGTATCGGAATAAAAATAAATTCAACTATAAAAGAAAATGTATATAGATTAAAAACATATTCAAAAAAGACTGAAAACTTTAAATTATCAAAAACTAACGTTTTAAAATGCGGCAAATCATCTTCTTTACCTGTATACCTAAATAAAAGTACCATTCCAGAAAAGATAAACCATACAATAGAATCTTTTAGCAAAGAAAAATCCCATAAATTAAAATAGTACAAACAATAAGTTACAAGTATTAAATAAATGAATGTTGAGCATATAATTTTTTGAATAATTATTGATTTAAATAGCTTTAAACAATTCAACAATGAGTTTCTAATTTCTTTATGAAAAAATATCCAAATAACAAAAATTGCAAACCAACATATGATGGCAAACTCTCTTGTTGTTATGTATTCATATAAAAAGAAATTCTTTTGCATACTTAATGAAATATTACAAGGAATATATGAAGTTATTGAAAAAATTAACTAAAATTTAATAATTTACAAGTAAATATGTTGCATTTTTTGAGATTGAGATGGCTAGATGCTTCTAGTTACTTACATTCAAATTCGTAGCAAGGCTTTATTTCTTTTATCTTTTAGGTAATTAATGTTGTGGCTCAAAACCTTGAGGTACAAATGAACATCGTCGAACCAATAAAAAGTTTGGAAAAAATCCAAGAAATGAAGCAGATTTTAGCCAAGAAGCCACGCAACGCTTTGCTTTTCAGCTTCGGAATAAATAGCGGATTAAGAATCGCTGATATCCTCTCCCTTGACGTCAAAGACGTAAAAGGCAAAGATTATATAGAACTGAGAGAAAAGAAAACCAATAAGTATAAGAAATTCCCAATTAACAAAAACCTGAAAACCGAGATTGAAGAATTTGTAAAAGACAAACACGACGAAAGACCGCTATTTTATACACAAAAAGGGTATAGATTGGATAGAGCCCAAGCCTACCGAATAATAAACAAAGCCGCCCGAATGGTAGGGATTAAGGGGCGAATCGGAACACATACCTTACGAAAAACCTTCGGATATCACTTTTACCAACAATACGACGATATTGTAATGCTTCAAAAAATCTTCAACCACTCCACCCCCTCCATCACCCTCCGCTACATCGGAATTGAGCAAGAAGACATCGATGAGGTATATAGAAATTTTTATTTGTAATTGTTAGTTGATATATAATATATCTATGAAAATCAAAGAAGAAATTGTATTTAAATCAAACGGCTGGCAAGCAATAAATAGAATAGGAATTCTAAACGAAAATTATCATACATTAATTTTAAATTATAGCGAATTAATGAACGAAATTGCACGAGTTCAATTAGCACACGAGCCATTTTTGTTATTGTTTAACAATCAGAATTTAAATAGATATATCTTTAATTTTTTAGCTTCAACATCAGCTCTTATTGATTCTTGCCGAAATGTAATGGGCTTTTATAAAGACACAACTATATATAAAATCTATAAAGAAAAAGTACAAGAGCAATTCTCAAATAATAGCATTACTGTTTTTATAAAAGACCTTAGAAATTATCAAATGCACTATAAAATTGCATTCCTTTGTTTATCAAAAGAAGAAAAAGTCAGTTTTGAAACTTATGAGCTCAAACAATATAGTAAATGGACAAAATCATCTAAAGAATTTATGGAAAAACAAGGTGACTTTATTATTTTAAAACCTTTATTTGAAGTGTATTTTAAAATACTAGAGCCTTTTTATATGGAAATCTATTCAATGTTGTTAAAATATCATAAGCAAGATTTTAAAGAAACAATTGAATTGGCAGCAAAAATAAATATGCCGATTCCTAATATTTATTATCAATTAATCAATAAATAAAAACTGTAATTTAATCGCAAATTCTCACGCATCTTTACAATCTTCCAATAAGTAATATTCATGCTAAAATAAGAATACACGAAAGGGTTAGATATGGCATTAAAGTTGGAAGTTCAGATTGATTGTAATAAAATATATTCTCCACTAAGAGATAAATGGCTTGTATTAACACCGGAAGAACAAGTAAGACAAAATTATATTTGCAGACTTGTTAATTTTTATGGATATAGTCTTGGACAAATGGACGAAGAATTAAAGGTTAACAACTCTCATCGTGGACAGGGTAAGGCTAGGGCAGATATTGTTATTTGGAAATCTAAAGAAGATAAACAGAAAAACAAAGCAGCTTTTATCGTAATAGAATGTAAAGCCGAAACCGTTAAAATCCAGCAACAAGATTACTATCAAGGTGCGAATTATGCAGCATGGTCAGGTGCAAATTTCTTTGTTACAACTAATGCTAAAGAAACAAAATTCTTTAGAGTAGATAAAGACTCAATGCCAAAAGATCTTGATGAAATTATTGACATTCCAAATGCTTCAATAATTAATGACCAAAAGAAGATTGATAAATTATTATCTCAAACAAAAGCTTTTTCAAGAGATGAATTTGCAAAACTGCTTCAAAAATGTCATAACATCATTAGGAATAATGACAAACTGTCTCCGGAAGCCGCATTTGATGAAATTAGCAAAATCTTATTTATGAAAATAAGATATGAAAGAAACCCTGATGAAGATGTATTATTTTCTTTAGAAAAATTCCAAAAAGACGAAAAACACTTTGAGAAGAACATCAAGAAGCATCTGCCTATTGAAGCTCAAATACCTTATATGCAATATTTATTTAAGGCTACAAAAGATGAGTTTGCAGATGATAAATTATTTGAACCTTATGAGACAATAAAAATCAAGCAATATAGCTTTGAACAAATTGTAAAAGAGCTTGAGAAGTATAATTTATCCGCGACCTCTGATGATGTTAAAGGTATTGCGTTTGAGCACTTTTTAGGTACAACATTCAGAGGTGAATTAGGGCAATTTTTTACGCCTCGTACAATTGTAGATTTTATGGTAGAAGTTCTTAATCCTCAAGAAGGAGAAACTATTTGTGATCCTACTTGCGGCTCAGGAGGTTTTTTAATAAAAGCATTTGAATATGTTAGAGATAAAATTGAAAAAGATGTAGAACAATGTAAAAAAGACTTAAAAGCTAGACTTTTTGACGAAGAATATGAAAAATTATCAGAAAAAGAACAGCTTGAAGTTAATGAAAAATATAGTGATTACATCAGAAAATTAACAATTGATATAAGCGTTCCAAACAAATCGTATCAAAAGCAATCTGACGCAGAAAAAAATAGAAGAATATCAAAATTGTCATCAAGTTGTATATACGGTACAGATGCGAACCCAAGAATGGCTAGAACATCGAAAATGAACATGATAATGCATGGTGATGGTCATGGTGGAGTTCATCATCACGACGGATTAATCAATGTAAATGGCATTTTTGAAAACAGGTTTGATGTAATTTTAACCAATCCTCCATTTGGAGCAAGAATCGAAAAAGACTATAAATTAAGTGAAACAGATCGTTTCTACGATGAAGAAAAACTAGAAGAATACAAAGAACGCTATGGCGATGATTGTATAAGACAAATCAATGAGCTTAATACTGCCATTGATAAAGGACAAAAAATCCTTGATAGATTTGAGCTAGGCAAAGTTAGCGGATTAACTGAAGTTTTGTTTATGGAAAGATGTTTAAAACTTCTTAAACCTGGCGGCAGAATGGGAATGGTACTGCCGGAAGGAGTTTTAAACAATTCCAATTTGCAAAAAGTAAGGGATTACTTTGAATCTGAAGCAAAAATACTTTTAATTACATCTATACCACAAGATGTTTTTATAGCTTCAGGTGCAACTATTAAACCAAGTTTGTTATTCTTCAAACGATTTACAGAAGAAGAAAAGCAACAATATCTTAAAATAAAAACACAAGTAGAAGCAGAAATACAAAAGGATGTTAAAATAGAGCTGGATAAATGGTTTGAAATAGAAAAAAATAAGATTTTATTATTAAAGCTACCTCAGAAAAAAGCCCTTGCAACATTAAATGTATTAGTGAAACAATACAACAGAACTTTAGAAAAAGAATTTCAAAATAAAATGGATACAATTGGCAAAGATAGAATCAAAGAACTTTTCAATTACGAAATTCCAATTGTACAAGTTGAAAAAGCTGGTATTACAACAACAGGTGGAAAGTGCAAAAACGAGCTTGAAGATGTTGCAAAAGAATTTAGAATATATCGCCAAAACAATAGCCTATGGCAAGACAATAAATTAGATATTACATACAAGGTTGAAAATGATAACTTGGTACGAATAATAAATGGTGAGGAACAAGTTATTGATGAATAATAATTTTTCATATCTTAATTTTATCAAATTTTCGCAACTTAATCTGTGGGATTTTAAGCGTTATACAACTAGTATTGTTAATTCCAAATATCCTATTGTTAAATTGTCAGATTATATTCAAGAAGAAAATTCAAAAATAAAACCATTTGAAAATCCTGAAGAAGAATATGAAATACTAGGGGTAAATAATAAAACTGGATTGTTTGATGCTTATATTGAAAAAGGTAGTAAAATAAACCAGCCATACAAAATTGTTAAAAACGGATTTCTTGCCTACAATCCTTATCGTATTAACGTTGGTTCTATTGGCTTAAAAACAGAAAATCAAAAATACAAGTACATAAGTCCTGCTTATGCTGTTTTTAGTTGTAAAAAAGGTTTGTTGCCTGAATTTTTGTATATATTATTTAGAACAAACAAGTTTAATGAATTAATTAGAGATAATACTACAGGTTCCGTAAGACAAACTTTATCATTTACCTCTATGGGAAATATTCGAATACCATTACCATCATTAGAAATACAGGCAGAATTTGTCAAAAAATATAATGATAAAATTAAACTTGCAGAAGAACAAGAAACTAAGGTATTACAATTAGAAAATGACATTGAAAAATATTTATTTGAAATATTAGGATTAAAAATTAATAAAAATATGGCATGTGCTAAGTTGCAATTTATTAACTTTTCAAACATAAGATTGTGGGGAATAGATAAGATATTGGGCAATAATGCATTTGTTTCAGATAAATATAAGTTGCAGTCTTTATTGGAAAATGCGAATTTATATCAAGAAGCGTTTAGAGGAAAAAGTCCCAAATATAAAGATAGTACTAATGCAATTATACTGAATCAGAAATGTAATAGATGGAATAGTATAGATTTACAATATGCAAAGACTGTATCTGAGGAATGGTTAAACTCAATTAATGACAATTTTAAAACAAAAGAAAATGATATATTAGTAAATTCGACAGGAGAAGGAACAATTGGGCGTGCAACTTATATAGATAAAAATCATACAAATTTATTATACGACAGTCATATGTTGCTATTAAGGCTGAATACTGAATTAGTAAATCCACTATATTATACATATTTATTAAACAGCAGTTTTGGACAAGAGCAAATTAATTATATAAAATCTGCACAATCAACAAAACAAACTGAACTTGGAATTGATAATTTAAAACTTATTGAATTTCCATATCCTAGTATAGATATTCAAAATGAAATTGTTGCACATATAGAAGAATTAAGTGAAAACATAGTAAACTTACGCAAACAATCCAAAAAAAATAGAATAGCAGCTCAAGAAGAATTTGAAAAGGAGCTGTTTGAATAATGGATAAACAAACTCTACGTTATACATATCTTACATATTTTGCTGGTCAATATGCTAAAAAAGAAGATATGGACTATTATGCATTAGTTGAAATGGCTGGTGATAATTATGAACTCTGCACAGAAGTTATTAAAGAACTTGTTGATGAAGGTCTTGTTCTTGGTATAGAACTTATAAAAACAAAAGTAGGTTATGCTGTTGGACAGTACCAAGGAAAATTAAAATTAACAGCCAAGGGGATAAAAGAAATTTTAAATTTATTTCCTGATGAAAAGAAAGAAATTATTGATGATATAAAATCTGATATTGAAGATAAAAATCATAAAATACTTTCTGTTGAAGACATTATAAATAAAGAAAATGAAAGAATATCAAAATTATCAAAAAAAGAAAAAGAAGAAGAAATAAAAACTAAAATATTAGAACTTTTTAAATACCTACTTTCAAAAATAGAAAAATATCCAAACGGAAAAATAACCAATAATGAACTAAAAGAAAAAATAAAAAAGATTGTTAAAATATATTTTAAATCAATACCTCAAATCTATGCTAAAAGTCTTACCGAGGACTTGCTAAAAGAGGGTTATATTACTTTTTTATATCAAAAAAGTAACGAAGGTTCTTATGATATAGACAAACTATTAACAACTAAAGCTATCGATTTTTTAAATAAGATTAAAGATGAGGAAGAACAAGAAATTCAGAAATATTTTAAGGAACATAATATTAAGTTTCCAAATGTTGATATCCCTAGTGGACTTATGCAGGCTTACAAAAGCATATATAATAATCCAACACTTATAAAAGCAATTGAACAATCTTCAATCTTAACAAAGTATATGTATAATAATATACCAAACTTGGATTATAGCAACATTCAAATGGCGATAGAAGCAGCCAGTAATATACCAAGCAATATAGCTTTTAATTATATTCCACAAAATAAAAAAGACAATATAAATGATGATATAAATAAAACTTATACTTTCGAAGGTATTTTAGGACGAAATTGCGGTGAAGTTGTAACACCGACAAGTGAAGATATTAAAAGAATTCGGGAAAAAGGATTTAAAGTAGAAAATGGAATTAAAGTTTTAAGAGGATTTGCAAATTCTGCTATATTAGCCTTTGCGTCTCGGAAAGATGAAAATTATCAAAGGGAAGAAAATCCGAAACATCTTAATGCAATAGAAAAATTTGTTAAGAATATGCGTACCTCTGCAAAATATTTACCAGAAGTAACTTTAATAGCACGTGGTTATGAAAAACTCGAAAAAATAAATCTTTCTGGTACTTTATCGGAAAAACAAAGAGGGGAAATCGAAAATCTTGAATATTATAAATTAACAGTATCGGAAAGTAATTTATACAGAATTGATGGTAACCATAGGCTTAAAGCATTAAAAAGAGATAATTATTACATTCCTTTTTCAATAATAATCTGGGAAGATATTGATATTAATCCTGATGACGAGGCATTTCTATTTTATTTCTTAAACAATAAAGCAAAGAAATTAACCACAGAAGAAAATTTAAAAGGTCTTGTCAACGCAACAACTTGGAAGTCACATGAATTGTTAGAAGCAAATAAGCATTTACCACATTTACAATACTTGGAAGAACAAATTCAAACAAGTAAATTTTTAAGTTCATATTTTTGCAATAATGAACCAATAAAAAATATTGCAGAAATATTAGAAAGAATTGAAGATAATATAGAATTTAACCAGTTCCAGGAAATATTATCCCTAACAAACGAATTATTAATTCATGATAAATGGAGTGAACTAAAGCAATTTGATTTTTATTGTCAATTAGTATTTTATATTGCCTATAAAACTCCATATAAAAAGGCATGTTTGAGCGTTTTAGACAATATAAATAATTGGGTAAAAAAATACAAATTTGATAACACAACATTTGATAACCCAATTATGCTATATAAAAGTGCTGAGAAAACAAACAATACTCGTCCAATAAAAGTTTTTATTGCAATGCCATATTATGGCGATGAAATAATTGAAGATGTTAATGATCAGTTAAAAAAACTATCTGAAGAATTGATCAAAGCATATCCATTACTAGAAAATAGATTTGAAATCTATGAGGTTATGAAACATAGGGGATACGAAATTGATATCCAAAATCAAATTATGGAACAAATAAAATCTGCTAGCATTTTCATTGCAGATATATCTGAACACATTTGTAAAAAGGGAACAAAAACAGTAGATTGTCACGCGAATCCAAATGTAATGTATGAGTTAGGAATTGCAAAAGGGCAACCTTATACGGAAATAATTTTATTAAAAAATAAAAATGATAAAATTGAAGCGCCGTCTGATATTATTACAAAATATCATAATAAATTTGAACTTGATAAAAAAGTATCAATGCGAAAAAAATTATTTGAGGCTATAGAAAGCATTCTAAAAGATAAATTTGAAATAATTTAATCTGATTCGATTTAATTTTGACTTCGAGTAACGAAGCAACAGCTGATTTTAATTTTAATATAGAAAATTGGAGATTTTAAATTAATAATGTTAGATTCAAAACATATATACAGGTACCGTTCAATTGACAAATTGTTCGAATACAAAGAGCTTGAAAACTTAGAAATTTATTTTTCAAAACCATCAGAATTAAACGATAAAATGGAAGAGTACATGAATATAGTGTGGAAAGGTGATGAAATTGCTTTTCAGTGTATGTTGAAACATTATATTTATTCTCTTTATCACTTATATGCAATTGCTTCGATTATAGATCCAGGTGAAAAATTGGATAGAAGCAATCTTCCAATATTTTTAACATATGAATCTTTATCATATCCCGAAATGAACACCCTGTTTAAAGATATATATAGTGAGTTTTTTAACAGTCCTCAAATTGCACAAATTCCAAAATTAATGAGTGAATCGCAAAAAAATTTCAATCAAGATGAAATAGGCTTTATTTTAAAATCAGTACACTTATATGCCTACTTGGTAATAAATACTTTAGTAAAAAAACATATATATCAAAATGATCTTTTAAAATCTAAAGAATATGCTATCATATATAATAATTTAAAAACAGCAACACGCTACACAGAGTTGTTGAAAATAATAATTAACAGTAAAGATAAAGAAAAAATCGCTCAATTTATCAATTTTTCCGAATATACTCAAAAGGAAATAAAAAAAGCTCTTCAAATTCAATTCTTTGATAAAAATAAGCATAATATTGAACTTTTAACATTTGATTTTACTGAATTATATATGCAGCAACTAAAAAGACTTTTGTATGACGAACATTATATTGCCTGTTTTACAAACACCTTTAATAATAAATTAATGTGGGGACATTATGCAAATGGTGGCAATGGAATTTGCTTAAAATATAAAACAAAAACCAATAATTCTAAAAATTTTATTGATTTATATCTGTCAAGTGGAATTAGTTGTAATTCAAATGGTACACAAATACATAAAAATTATGTTTCTTGTGAAATACATGAAGTAAATTACTCCGATAACTATCCAGAAATTGATTTTTTTAATTCTTTAGGCTGTATTCCGATGCCAGTAATTCATGGGTTTTGGCTTTGCAATTACGAAAAAACTCAATTTAGCGAGTGTTGCGAATATTATAGAAACATGGATATTTGGAGAGCAGAATATCACCAAAGAGCCACTGAATACATTTGCACTAAATCTAAAGAATGGGATTACGAAGAAGAGTATAGAGTATTTATTAGAAATACATTTTCATTATTTGATAATATTGAAGATAGGAAAGCAAAATATAATTTTGAAGATTTAGAAGCAATTATATTTGGACAAAAGGTTATTGATGAAGATAAAAAGAAAATAGTTCAGATTGTAGAAAAACATTGTAAAAATACAAATAGAGAAGATTTTAAATTTTATGACTTATATTATTCTACTATAACAAAACAATTAGAGATTAAACCCTATATTTAAAATTTTGAATTATCTTTATTTGTGTTAAAATTAACCTAATGTTATTCATCAATAAAAATTATATGTCAAATGGGTTTTTTAAAGATCATGGTAGTATAGCAGAATTATTTAATGTTGTGTAAACAAAGAATTGAAGTCTGTTACAAATGGTTTAAGGTGTGACTTAATGGATATTTTGATTTTAGGAAATGGTTTTGATTTAGCACATGGGTTGAATACAAGGTATGTTGATTTTTTGGATTATTGCGCAAAACAGCTTGGAAACCCGTTGGCTTATAAACCCACTGATCCGTTTTTTACAAATATGTGGATTAGGCATTTTTTAAACATCCAACAACAATTGGGTGATACTTGGATTGATTTGGAAAATGAAATTTATAATGTAATAAAACATATTTCAAAATTACCTTTTTTAAATTCTTCAAGTTGCTATAAGACTTTTTCTATAGATTTCAATAATATGATTTTTAATTTTTATAATTTTGATAAATATACAACCGAAGTGTCTGGCGGATACAAAGCAGGAGAAAATGAATATATAAGATATGATGGCCATAATTGTATAAGCTACATTATATATTTTTCAAGCTCAAAAGGTATTATTAATTTCCTGTATGATCAATTACGAGAATTTACCAAATTGTTTAACTATTATTTATTAAACGAAATCTTGGCTCCACTACAGAATGAGTCACAATACCAACTATCCCTAAAATCAATAGGAGTGGGCAAGGGAAATAAAGATGTACACGTATTGAGTTTCAATTATACTGATACCTGTAAAAGACTATATGATCAAAAATTTAACGTATATTGCAATATCAATATTAAGCCTGTTTATGTGCATGGACAGGTATGCAAATCTAAAAATTGCAATTTAGTCCTTGGAACACACTCTTTTTTTAATAGTTTGCCAAATGATTTAAATGAAGAAATTAATGTTGAGTTTAACATATTTAAAAAACATTACCAAAGACACCGCTA
The DNA here is from genome assembly GCA_947073645.1 of uncultured bacterium. GTDB lineage: Bacteria > Cyanobacteriota > Vampirovibrionia > Gastranaerophilales > Gastranaerophilaceae > Stercorousia. The sequence goes on from CAMTMK010000001.1 coordinate 121,818, forward strand.
TGAAACAATAGAGTCATATCAAGATTTATTGCGAAAAATTAAAAAGACTTGTTCTATTCCAATTTTTCATATTATAGGGCATTCACTTGATAGTGCTGACCACAACATTTTAAAACATATTCTTCTTGCTAATCCTAATTCTATAATTAACATCTATTATCATAATAAAGAAGCCCAAGAACGATTTATGCACAAGATTAATTCTATAATTGGCGAAGAGGAAGTTATGGCAAAGGTTAGATTTATTGACCAGCATGATGCAAAACGTGGAATTTTGATACCTCAAGAAAAATTACAAAATGTTTAATTTGATTTATTTCAACCTTGATTGGCAAATATTTTAATAAAACAACCAAAATTGAAAAATAAGTTGCGTTTAAATCTTGTTCAAATACCATTCAAAAGGTGTTCAAAAAATATTTATGTTGAAATGATACGATTTAAGGTACATACAGTTGATGTTTCTTATCAAAAGAGTAATTAATTGTGTAGCTTAAAGGAGCATAATATGACTGAAAAGTTAGATTTATTATTTGGAACAAAGATTTTAAACCGACAAACAAATGAAATCGGTTTGTTAATCAAAACTTGGAGAAATGAATTCGCAGACGGAAGCATTTGGTTTGCAACCTGTGTTGATACAAAAGGGAAGCGTTATCACATTGAACTTGATGAAATTGTGCCAATGGAGGATGTTAATGATTCTGAAGAATAAACTTACCCGCAAAACTTTAGAAATAACTTATCCTGAATTTAGAAAAAAGTTTGCTAAAGAAATTTAAGAAGCCTTTGAAAGCTACCGCAAAACTCAGTTAAACAAGTACTCATATAACTTCAAAGACGATAATTCTATGGAATTTAATTTTTATAACAATGAGTGAGTGAAAACCCAAACAAGTTTGGGTTTTTCCGAACGAGTGCGTTAAAATGGCGAAGCCATTACTTTGAACTACAATGAAACTTTAATTACTTTGAAAATTTTAATTGGTATATTGAACGCATGTAAAGTTATTTAGGCTGATTGATTGAATTTTTAACATATTCTTTAATATTATTTTGAGTAAATTCCTTTATTGCCGTAGTTCCTTCTTCCCATCTTGTCCTATTTTTAGTTTTCTTATGCAGATAGTTCATTTGTTTAAGATAATCTGCTTGTAAGTTTTTGGCATTCTTGTTTAATATTCCTATTTCTTCTTTTATTTGTTTTTGAAGTTTTTCTATTTCATTATTTGGAACATTTGTCATTTCTTTTAAATGTAACTCTAGATTTAATCTATCTATAATGTTTATCGGTAAAATAATATATTGCTGAACTATCGTATGTAAATATTGCACATAATCGGCTGTTTTGCACTCTTTTGAATATGTATTAAATGGTGAATAATTTGCAAAATTAATATTTGATATTGAACTATCGAGCGAACTTGAATAGCCCATAAGAGTATTAATTGCATATTTTAGATTAGAAGTTTCATTTAAATTTAATATAAGTTGTTGGATTTGTTCAAGGTCAGAATAAATAAATGCTCCACGGTAAAACAGATTGTTAAAAAATTCCTCTTTTTCATGCCAGTAGTTTATTACAGAGATTACTATTGAAATAAACGAACCCGTAATAATCGCAATTGACATTTCTGACATAGTCGGATGTGTTTTCTTGCAAAAATAAAAAATTCCAATGGAAATAATAAAAATTAAACTTAACCAAAAACCTACTTTTTTATTAATATTCATTTCTATTCCTCACCAAAGAAATCCTCATCAATCTTCTTGATTTCAATCTTTGTTTTTAATTGCACGCCAACATTATGTTTTATCATCAATCCTGTTAATTCATCACCGTCAACAAGTCTTATTACTTTACCTTGAATTGACTCAGCTTTTCTTTTTGCTCTTTCATCAAAATAACTTGTTGTTATAAACACACCTTTTCTAACAGGAGAACAACCTAAAGCACCAGCAAAATTCTGCATTTCTTTTTCATTAACTTTATTCTCTGAATATCTTTTTGCTTGAAGATAAATCTTTTCAAGCCCTAATTCATCTTCATCAATAATTCCATCAATACCACCATCGTGGCTCATTTTTGTCATAGAACCAACACCATAATTCATTTTTTCCATAAGTTCAAGAACTATTTGCTCAAATCTAATTGGTTCAACAGACTTTAACTTTGCCAAAAGCTCTTTCTTTAAACTATCCGTATAAAGTGATTGAGCATTTTCAATTAATTCTTCAGGAGTTTTGTTTTCTTCAATATGATTATCCTCAATTTCCGTTTGGGTATTTGGTTGATTTTCGTTATCAAGATTTTTTAAAAATCTTAAATCAATTTTTTGTGGATTTTCTTTTAAAATTTCAATACCTTTTTGAGTAATTTTAAAGGAGCCTTTTTCTGGCGATTCAATCAACTCAGAGTTTTTTAAATACTGTTTTGCCCAAGCAACACGATTATACATGGTTTTTTGCACTTTACTAGGCAACCATTCATTTCTTTCTTCTTCGGTTAAATTGTATTTATCCGACATGATTTCTACCATTTCAGATAATTTAACAAGTTTCCCATCTTTTAATAATTCTAACAACGGTAACATTAATGTTTGAAAATCAGGTATTGCCATTTCATACTCCTTTTCTCTTAGAGTATCATAAAAATATGGCAGATGATACCCTTTAAAAAGGTTAAGGTTTACTCCATCCCCAGAACTTCTCGTTCGATTTCGCGGACTTGGTCAGGGGTGAGGAAGTTTAGTTGTTTTGGCTTGGTTGGGGAAATAGAGGCTTCGTATTCTTTGAGTAATGGGATGTTTTTTAGGATATTCATGAAAGAATAGATTTCGGATTGGTTTGTGTGCGAGTTTTTATCCAAATCGTTGTTCAGTTTTCTCATCATTTTTCTTGCAAGTTCAAGCAATTCTGGCTGAACGCGTCTTTTTCGTGTTCGTATTCAAACTTTCGCTTGTCCCAATCGTATTTCTTTTTCCAATAAAATAAAGTCCGGCGGGACAAATCGAGTTCCATTCCAATCTCGCCGAGGGTCTTATTTCCTTGCACATAAAACTTTTGAGCTTGTTTTAATTTATGAGATTTTGCCATTTATATATTTTCCTCAAAGATTATTCTGTTAATACTAAATTTGTTTTTATCCGTCAGCCGCCGCACCTGAAAATCACAGGCAGTTTTTGCGAGTTTTTCGCGTTTACAGTATTTTAAAATCTGGTTCAAGAGTGCGAGCGAATTTTTTAATCGTCTTTCGCCCATCCCGCGCCGTTTGCAAATCGTATAAAATCTCTTAATATCCTCTGTGCAAATTTCTCTGACTTTTTTATTTCCTAAAATTGGTATAACATTTGTTCTTAAAATTGCTGCGTAAGTCTTTATTGTATTGGGTTTGCAGAAATTTCCCGCATAATCTTTTATAAAAATTTCCGAAACAGTTTTCAAAGTTATATTTTTGTTTTCGGTTTCGGAGTTCGCAAATACAGCAAACTCGACCTTGTTTTCAAACTCTTGGTATTTATAAATACTGTTTTCAAGCAATAATCTGCCATCAGCAATAAGTTTTTCAAGTTCCACCCCAACGTCGGATTCGGCTATCATTTCGATTTCATCAAGGGTAAATTCCTTTAAATATTTTGCTAATTTTTCGATATTCATATAATTTGTCTAATCACCTCCATATTAATTTCGGTTAGGTTGTTTCCTTTTGCAAGGGTTTCAAGTTTGTTTATCAGCTGAACAATTTGCCTGAAGCGGTTATGTTTTTGTTGGATATATTCAATCGCATCGGTGGAAATCGGTACTTGTGAAAGTTTATTTGCAATCTGAACGATGTCCCTCACTCCAAAAGTTTCAAATTTCAGAATTTCTGAAAACCTGTCATAAAGGTGTTTATATCGTTCGAGTTTTCTGTGCGCCAAACCCATTCCAATCATAATAATCGGGCAGTCGGTCTCGTCGTGCAAGTCCCGTAAGATTTCGACAGTCTTAAAATTGTTCATCAGGTAGTCGATTTCATCAATAAAAATCACTTTTGGGTTAGTTTTGAGCTTTTTCACCACGAGATTAAAATTGTCCGAAGTAAAGTATCTTGGCAATTCGTCCATTTCTTTTATCAAACCGTCAAGAAGCCATCTGCCCGTCATAAGGTTTGATGCTCGAAGATAAATCCCGTCATATTTACACGCAAGCCAAAGAGCAGTTTGTGTTTTACCAAGCCCAGGTTCGCCATACACAAGTCCCATTTTGGGAATATTTTTAGATTTGTTGACCAGATTTTCCACAAGTCCTATGAAGTTTTTGACATTATTTGTCCTTATAAACACTTTGTTCATATTGTCCTTTCTTGGCTTGCTCGCGCTAAACGGGCACGCTCACGCTTCGGCCCTCTGCTCGCAAGCCGCTATTCATAAAGTAATCTGTACTCCTTTGTTTGTTTAAATTCTGCAATCCAAGGATTATTTGGATCGTGTTTGATTAAGTATTCATATTTTTGTGAATTATTTTTGAAAATAGTTTGAACGGCTTTTGAACTCTCTTTGAACGAAGTTTGAATGGGTGGTGAAATAATTTCGTCCATTTTGGTTTCAAGATATTTTATTTCTTCGGTTGAAAAGTAGTTTTTGACTGCGTTTACGGTTTTCTTTTTAAGTTGTTTTTGCCGAACAATTTTTTGTTTGTAATCCTCGTAGTCTTTGACATCACCCAATAATTTCGCCATCGGGTGGGTTTCGGTTACACGTTCAGTGGTGCATAAAAATTCGCCTTTCGGGGTGAAAACCTTGATTTTTGTGAGGTCAAAGAGATTGTATTTGATTAGTACTTTGCTTTTAAAACCGTAAAGTCGTTCGTCAAAATAGTCGCAACCTAAGAACCTGACTCCGTTTCGCTGAATTGTTTTAACCTCTGTTGCAAGCATTAAATCGTCAAGAGTGTCAGGGTTTATGTTTTGGCGTTTTCTATCTTCTAAAACCTCGGCGATTGTTTTATTTGGAGCATTGGGACAGATTTGGGAGTTTTTGAAATTCAGCCACATATCAATCATTTTTATCGCTTCTTCTATGGTTGGAATGTAATCATTGTGCCAAGCAGAATGTAGTTTTTCGTTTCGCATCAGATAAGCCGGTTTGTTTGCAATATTGCTTCCGACATAGCTTGGCATAAGTTTTTCAAAACCTTCTTGAAACTCTTTGAAAAATCGCTCGATGACTTTCGCTCTGGCGTTATAAGGTCGGGCGAAAACCGTTTCAATCCTGAGTTTTGAATAAAGGCCTTGAAACCCAAGTTCGTTAAAACCTTTGTCATTGGTGAAATATTTCGCCCTAAAGGCTCTGCCGTTATCTTGATAAATAATTTTCGGCACCATATCAAGGTTTATTATTGCGTTTCGAAGGGCAGATGCGATACACAGCGTGTTTTCTTCAAGCATGATTTCGTAACCCACAAGGGCAGTCGATTTCCAATCCAAAAAGCCGACTAAAGTCGCACGACTTGGTTTGCCTGTGAACGGATTTATTACCTGAAACGCCAGTTTATGCCCGTCAGCGACAAGAATATCGCCGACCTCTAAAAGCGATGCATCACGTTTGATATAAGGCTCGACCTTATCAGACAAGGCTTTTTCACCGTCTCGGGCAAGCACCCATTTGTCATAATTGTTCGCCTTAAACCATTTCGCATAACGTCGAAAAGTCGCATCAGCGGGGATAAAATCCTGTCCTTGTTCTTTTAATTTGTATTTAGTGAGAGCGGTGGCTTTGCCGATAGAAAATCGATTCGGGTGCAAAAGTAAGCCCATAAAGATTTTGATTTCTTCGTCGGTCAAAGTGGTTCTGAACTCACCGATTTTGGAATATCTGTATTGCGGAAGAAGTTTTTCGTAGTCTTCGGAGCCGTCAAGCATTGCATTCCAGCGGTGGAGCGAGCCTCGGGAGACTTTACCCAAAACCTGACGCAAATGCGAATCCGTAGTGTTGTGCAATTTGACAAAATCGTAATCTGCTTGGATTTTGATATTCGATTTTCGACGAAACTCAAGCCATTTGTGGACTAAATCAAGCCGTGCAAGTGCGATTTGCTTTGCCTTTTCGGGGATGAATTTACTTGTCTCAATTTGGTTTTCCATTGCCTCAAAATCCTTGTAATGCCTGTGCACACATTCATCACTCGTTTTGAGATAGAAGTCAAGTCCTAAAACCAATCTCAGAGATGTTTTAATATATCTTTGTTAATAGTTTGTGTTTTCTACTAACCATTCTTTTTCTGGAGTATTACCTTTTTTGATAGCATCATTATAATAATTTGTTATACTCTTTAAGGCTCGTTCAAATGCAATTTCTTCCGTTTCAGCAAATATGCTACTTGGAATATATACAGTTACTTGTTCAGGCGTATGTATAAAATGACTCAAAGAAAAACAGATATCATCACGATCAAAATATTTATAAAGTTTAATTTTAATCTTAATCTCAGGTATTCCTTCTAATCTGAAATAATACTCGCCAAGAATCTGTACTGCATCAGTTACTACATTTTCATCATAATTTAGCTTCCTTAAATCCATATATCCTCCTTTTTGCTTGATTCTATTATTAAAAGTATCTTTAAAACTCATACACAATCTTTTTATATATAATACAACGAAAATTGTACATAAAAGTCTCATTTTTTCAATTTTAACTATCTATTTGTTTCAAGTCCCAAGTTCTAATCTCAGAGGCAATTTATCAAATCTCATTTTATGGAATAATTTATTCTTGCACTTTGTTGCACTGAATTGCACTCGTGGAAAGGTTGATGCGGTGGGGTTTTTAGACGATTTAAAATAAAAATTTTTGAAACTTAGTGCAAATTAGTGCAAGAATAGAGACTTTAGTGCAAGAAAAGACCAGCAAATCTCAATACTAAAAAACGGCGAAAATTAATATTATATTCAGAGTAGAGATTGGAACTCTACTTAAAGCTGAAAAAGTAATCTAGATAAATCGTACAGCAATTTCGTTGGTATTAAATTTTAAAAATTTCTTCTTTTTCTATAACTTTCCTTTCTTTTTATCTTAGCATACACATTAATCACTCTTGTTCGAAGGAAAGTCAAGTGTTTTTGTTTAAAATATTATTAAGAAGTTATTAAGCTATTTTTTCAGAGTAAGAAATAAATCTTTAATACTTTCGTTGTCATCTTGCATTTGCTTTAAATAGTTAAGATGATCTTTTGAATTTTCATTTTCATTAGCTTCATCAAGTTCCTGCTCCGCTCGCAACTCCTCAATTGTGTTTTCAAGTTCTTCTAAATTGCAACCTGTTATATCAAGTTTTTCAATTAGATTCTCTAATTTTTTCTTATCACATTCAAGAGTATATGGATCGCAATCACAATTCTCTATTGAATTTTCTATTAAATTATCTAGGTTAACAATTATATTCACTTTTATACTACTATCATATTGCTCAATCAGATCTTCGTCATAATCCTCAAGAAAATTTATTAAAATATCCAAATCATATACACTATTGCAAGAATTAATATCCTTAATAACTGAATCCATAAAATTAGTAATAAAATCTTTAATAATTTCGTTTTCATCAAAAATCGAACTTGTAAGCTTATTTAGAAAATTTTCCATTTCTGATAATTTATGATCTTTAACTAAATAAGAAAGTTCAAACTGTAACTTATCAAGCAACATTGCATCTTCGGTTTTAATTATTATGTCAAACAACAAGCCAATTAACCTATACTCCCAATTATTTGAGTTATATTGTTTAACTTTTTCAAAAAGCACGTATGCATATTTCTTATTGATATTTTCTTTGTTGAGCAAAAAAGCTTCTATCCAAATAAATTGATCGAGAGTGTCTGCAATTTCTATAAATTCAGAAACCATACTATTTTCAACAATATAATTTTCCAAAAAATCACTTACTGATGGATTGCAAAAAGTTATGCCACGTGGATATATTTTAATAAAATCACCTTCAAGAATTTTTAAACATTTTCTAAAATCTAAATCTGTAAAATTTTCTGAATATAATTTAGCGCAAATGTTTTTTGAAATTTCTTTTATTAGTTGCTTGTAATCAGTCCCCCAATATCCTCCACCAAGAGAGACTATTGAAAAAAGCACACTTCTTGTCTTATTATCAATTTGATTTTCAAAAGCATGTTTCCATATTTCAGAAGGGTTGTCTAAATTTTTAATAAATTCGCAATGGTAATCTTGTGCGGATATATTTTCATGAATTTTCAATTTCGTCATAGATTCAATAATCCGAGGATTATAATTTGGGTGTTCAATAATTGAAAAATATCTATGTTCAGTTAAAAGATTATCTATGTATTCTTGAGGTAATTCAGAAAAATATAAATGGCTGTATAAAATATCAGCTTTTATTTTTTTAGTGTAATTCTTTAAATCAATAATACATTTTTTGAAATCAAATTTCTCAATCTTTTCATGCAATAGCTTTGATTGCTGCAAAATATATTCTCTTGTAGTGAGTATTAATTTTCTATTTTTTGATTTATTTATGCGATTTATAAAAGTTATTAAAGAAGAATCTTCATTTTTTGTTAAATGTGTTTCACCTAAAAAATCGTCATAATAAAATATCTGTTTTACATTTGGATCTAAGTTGTAAACAGAATATGCGTCTTGAATGTTTTCTGAAATATTAAAAAATTCATATTCACTATTTGCAACATAGCTATAAATTATCATTTCTGCCAGAGTTGTTTTGCCAACACCCGGTGCACCCGAGATAACTACAAAATTCTCACTGTTTAAAATGTTTTGCGCTTCATTTACGCTTGGATTAGAAACAAATTTTTTAATTTTTTCTTTTATTTCATCTAATTTAAAACGAGATTCATTTACAATATTACTGTGCAAAATTTGTTCTAATACTTTTGTGCTTGTTAACCATAATTTAAAATGGTCTTTTTCAATTTCAGGAAATTTTGTAATTAAATTATTCAAATCATTGTTTCCATATATATCAGATGTTGATTTGATAAAAGGAAAACATATTTGCATAATTTTATCTTTATTTTTAGGACTTAATGGTTGCGATGTTGATATTATGTATCTTTTGGGATTTAATTTTTTTATTTTTTCGGTTTCAATCTTTAACGCATTATATAAATCATTCAGTGTGGAATTCTTATAATGCTTACATTGCACAATTAATTGATTTAACGTATCTTTTGAATATCTTAAATCGATCCCATCATCTTTACCGGATTTAAATGTTTCAAGCGTAATTGATAACTCTTTTTGCAATAAATCCCTTGTTAATAATTCAAAATCTTTTGGCGATAAGGTTTCAAAATTATACATCCGACGCATCCTTTTGTATAATTATAGTATAAATATTCCGTTTACAGTTAAAGAAATCATAATCTCAAAGATAATTTACCAAGTCTCATTTTATGGAACAACTTATATTTGCACTTTGTTGCACTACTTTGCACTCGGGGAGAGTTTGATACGGCGGGGGATAGACCCTGAAATCAAGTTCAGAGTGACGGGTTGTGGTGCAAAAGAGTGCAAGAATAGAGACAAAAGTGCAAATTTTGACCGGTAAATCTCAACACTAAAAAATCGCCTCAATGGGCGATGGTACGGGCGTCTGTGACATATAAACCGTCATCCAAAAGTCTCTAATACATTATACTCAACACTAAAAAACGGCGAAAATTAATATTATATTCAGAGTAGAGATTAGAACTCTCCTCAAATCTGGAAAAGCAATCTAGATAAATCGCACAGCAATTTCATTTGTATTAAATTTTAAAATTTTATTATTTTTCTATACAACTTTCCTTTCTTTTTATCTTAGCATACACATTAATCGCTCTTGTTCGAAGGAAAGTCAAGTGTTTTTGTTAAAAATATTATTAAGAAGTTATTAAGTTATTTTTTATTTTTCTTCTCTAAAATCTTTTGCGTCTGCTTTACGCTTTCTATAAAATGTTTTTCAACTGCGGAAAGCTCGTCTTTAACTGTTTCTTTATATTTAGCATACTCTGCCAGTGCTTTATTCTCAGCCTCAAGTTTTGATATAGTTCCTGAGTTTTCAAGCAATTCTGACCCTGTCATTTTAATAAAATCATCAAGTTTTACAATCCAATCTTTCATTGTCATTGGAACTTGTCTAATTGCTTGCAATTCAGCAAATTCAAGGTAGGCTGAAGTAATTCTGTTTAAAATATTCAATTCTTTTTCATCCAGATAGTTTTTTGCGACAGTAACTTCGTTTTTTCTTGGATGATTACCTTTAAAAACTGTTAAGCCCATGTTATCTTTGGCACTATCTGCTCTTAAATAAATAATTTCAGCAGCAGTATGACCATGGGCTGCAAAATGCATTTTATTTTGAACAACTTTAAAGAATTTTATCGTTTCATCTGCCTTAGGGCTATAATCAATGCTTGTTGCATAAATATCTAAAATCTGGCGGTAAAAAACTTTTTCAGATGAGCGAATATCTCTAATTCTCTCTAAAAGTTCTTTCCAATATCCGCCGCCACTAGATTGTTTTAATAATTCATCATTAAGAGCAAAACCTTTAATCATATATTCTTTAAGAGTTTGCGTTGCCCAAATTCTAAATTGAGTACCTCTTAAAGATTTAACGCGATAACCGACAGAAATTATAACATCAAGGTTATAATGTTTTGTATTGTAGTTTTTGCCGTCATTGGCAGTTATTCGGAAATTCCGAACAACTGAATTTTCATCAAGTTCACCTTCTTCAAAAATATGAGAAATATGCTCGCTAATATTTGCCTTACTTGATTGAAACAACTCAACCATTTGATTTTGTGTAAGCCAGACGGTTTCATTTTCAATTTTTACATCTATTTTTGTTTTACCGTCTTGGGTTTGATAAATTATTATATTATTTTCCATTAAAGCATTATTCTCCTAAAGTGTATTATATAACAAAATGGGGATTTATGCTTGAAATCTAAATCTCAAAGATAATTCATCGAATCTCATTTTATGAGACAAATTATTTTTGCACTTTGTTGCACTGAATTGCACTCGGGGAGAGGTTGATGCAGTGGGGTGTTTGGACGGTTCAGAGCAAAGTATTTAAAAACTTGGTGCAAATTAGTGCAAAAATGGAGGCTTTAGTGCAAGAAATGAGCAGCAAATCTCAACACTAAAAAACCGCCTCAAAGGGCAATAGTGTGGGCGATTGACTTATATAAAACGCCATCCAAAAGTCTCTAATACATTATACCGGAACTGCTTCTGACTGAGACATTTGTAAGTTTAGCACCTTTTATTGCGTCAGATAATAACTTAAAAATATTATTTTTCACATAATAAAAAAGACAGGTTAAACCTGTCTTTTTTATTAGCAAGGGAGAGACTCGAACTCTCGACCTCTCGGGTATGAGCCGAACGCTCTAGCCAGCTGAGCTACCTTGCCTTACAAATTCCATTATTCCATAAAAATTTTTAATTTCAAGCACTTTTTATAAATAGATTATATAGCTAGTTGCAAACCCGGAAACTTTATGACAAAATAGGGTCAAATGGTTAAAAAGTGAGGTGTTTATATGTCAACTTATATTGAAGATGTTTATGCAAGACAAATTTTGGATTCCAGAGGAAACCCAACTGTTGAAGTAGATGTTAAACTTACAAACGGTATAAGAGGACGGGCTGCCGTTCCATCAGGTGCTTCTACAGGAATTTTTGAAGCTTTGGAATTACGCGACGGCAACAAATCAAAATTTCTAGGAAAGAGTGTTCAAAAAGCTGTCGATAATGTTAATAACATTATTGCTCCCGAACTAATAGGTGAAAAAGCTTCACATCAAAAAGAGATTGACACATTCATGATTGACATGGACGGAACCGAAAACAAATCAAAACTCGGCGCAAATGCAATTTTGGGTGTTTCACTTGCTGTTGCAAAAGCCGCATCAAAAGCTTATGATATGGCATTATACAGATATTTGGGCGGTATAAATGCTCTAACTTTGCCTGTTCCGATGATGACTATTATTAATGGCGGTGCACATGCTGATAATAACATTGATTTTCAGGCATTTATGCTTGCACCTGTAGGCGCCGAAACTTTTTCACA
>CAMTMK010000002.1 GCA_947073645.1 uncultured bacterium
TGAGCAGTATTGTGTAGAAATTTCTTGAGTGTTCATTACGGGAATAAAAGTTCCTGCGGGAATTTCTACTGTATCGTAATCTCTCATCTCGAGCTGAATGTCTTCCATTTCATCACATTGTGCAATGTTGACGCTTAATAATATACCTAATACTATTAATAATTTCTTCATAAAAATATTATAACAGTTTTTTTACAATTGTAAATAAAAACGCAATTTTTGATAAAAAAAATACTTTATATAAATGTAGTGTAGTTTATAGGTGAATTATAGTGTTCAGTGCAGTAGCATCAGGAATATTTGCAGCGCGTAACGTTGACAAAACCGCAAACGGAGATGTCGGCAGAAGTGCTGTGGCATTGGGGCAGACCGCGGGTCTTGTTCAGGAAATTGCTAAGTATGACGGTATTGCCGCAAAAGGGGCTCGAAGTGCTTTAAGTGTATTTTCCGATTTGGCAAAAGAAAATAAGGCTTTTGAATATGCCGGAAAGGTAACGAAATTTGCCGTAAATAATGTTAATCCGCTGATTTGTGCGTCAGGTGTAATAAAAACAGCTATGTCAGATGATAAAGTTAAAACGGGTATAACAGAAACCGCTGCTTTATCGACTATGTTTATGGCAGAAGCTGCAGTGAAACATAATTATAATAGGATTGCAAATTCAAATACCGTATCGAAAGCTATTAAATCTGATACATTAAAACCTGTGCTTAAATTCCTTGAAAAACACAAATGGACAGGCAAAGCTGGAACAATTATAAAAGGTCTTGTTTTTGTCGCAGCATCAATGACTGCATATTCTGCAGGCAAGGCTGTAGGCAACGATGTTGCGGATAATATTAAATCAGGATTTAAAACTCCTAAAAAAATCAATCAAAAAGCTTAATGAAATTTCCTATAACCCTGTGTTATAATTGTATTTGTGAAGAAGATTTTATTAATACTTACAATTCTTATTTTTGCAAATCCCTGTCAGGCAATTAAGATCGGACTTCAAACAGAAGTTGGTTCGGCATCTGTCGGGACTTCTGTTAAAGGCACGATTATTGACGCAAATACGAATAAAACGGTTTGCGATTTGGATGCAATGAAGGGTTATGAGATTAAACCTTACCATAATTTAATGGCTATAAATTATAAAGGTACGTATTATAAAATTGAATCTGATAATATCGTTATAAAACCTGCAAGTGCAGGGTTTGTAAGCGCAAAAGGCAAATGGTACAGAGGAAATATAATTATACAAAACAAAAACGGAAAATTAACCGTTATAAATAATGTGCCTTTGGAAGAATATATAAGAGGTGTTGTTCCTGCTGAAATGCCTACAAGCTGGGCTTATGAAGCTCATAAGGCTCAGGCAATTGCTGCAAGAAGTTATGCGCTTGCAAATCTTGGTAAACGTGCACGTTACGGTTACGATTTGAAAGATACTCCTGAAGATCAAGCCTATAACGGAGCTTCAGCGGAAACTCAAAGTACAAATTCTGCAGTAGAAGAAACAAAGGGTATAGTTCTTACATATAACACAAAAGTCATAAGTGCATATTATTCAGCATCTGCAGGCGGACAGACAAACGTTAACAGCTGGGGAAGTTCTGTGCCGTATTTGCGTTCTGTTCCGTCATTTGACGATAATGTTAAAAAGAACGGGCATGGGGTCGGTATGTCTCAGCATGGTGCTAATAACCTTGCTAAGCAGGGGTATAACGCATATCAAATTTTACAATATTTTTACAAAGATGTAAAATTTGCGAAAGTAAATCCGCAATCTTATAACTAGCTGAAACTCAATAAATATAGGTGATTTTACGTTCGTGTTATGCTGAAACCCTGTCGTTATTATGTATTTGTGAACTTTTTTTCTCAAAAATACTTGCCAAATTCAAATAAAATGTTATAATAAGTCTGTCGATAGAGAAGAGAGCATGCGTAATGGTTTCATTTACTGTATGCACAAGGTAAAAGGAGGTTCATAATGAACAAAGAAGAATTAGTAAAAGAAGTATCAAAAAAAGCAAAAGTTTCTCAAAAAGCTACTGCTGACATCATTGCTGCAACATTAGAAACAATTGAAAAAACAGTTTCTAAAGGTAAAAAAGTTACTTTAGTTGGTTTTGGTACATTCGAACCACGTAAAAGAGCTGCTAGAACAGGTAGAAACCCTCAAACAGGTGCTCCTTTGAAAATCGCTGCTAAAACAGTTCCTGCTTTCTCAGCTGGTAAAAAATTCAAAGAATTAGTAAAATAGCGGATTGCGAGCTGAGGGCAAAGGCTGGTGTCGGCTTGCGTTGAGCAAGACGAGCAGAGCCTAGACCCGTTAAATGCGAGTAACCAAGACGGAGCGTAGCCGCCTAGTCGCATTAGGTTTTGTATAAACTTAAAAAACGGAGTTGAAATTCAGCTCCGTTTTTGTTAATTTAATATACAGAAAGGAGAGAGTATGAAATATTTTAATCAAAATGTCGGGGGGGGGGCAATTCTGTAGCTTTTACACTCTCTGAAGTTTTAATTACGTTGGGGATTATTGGAGTTGTTGTCTCTTTGACTATGCCCAATTTGATTGAAAAATATCAAAAAAAAGTCGCCGTATCAGCTTTGAAAACAGCTTATTCGATTTTTTCGCAAGCTGTTGCGCGTTCTGTACAAGATAATGGTGATATTTCAGATTGGGAGTTATCGTATTCGGATATGGCGCCGAAATATATTTTTCCGTATGTCGAGACAGTAGGAATTGTAAAAAAATATGGATTGCGTAATTTAGGTACAGGGGAAACAGCTTATATACACTGGGGTGGTTGGACTAGCGGCAAAATTTATGCAATGAAAAACGGGATGACTTATAGTATGATTTATGACCATGAAGGTATTTACTTAACAGTAGACATAAATGGTACAAAAGGTCCTAATCGTATGGGGCGTGACGGATTTGTTTTTGAAATTTTACCGAGCAAGAATACTTTAATACTTTCCGGTGCAAATAGAACAAGGAATGATGTTGAAAATTATATTTTTGGCGGATGTAAAAGATTCCCTAACAATAGTGCGTATTACTCGGGTCAATTTTGTGGAGCATTAATTATGCTTGATGGTTGGGAGATTAAGGACAATTATCCTTGGTAATTTGTAAAAATGTTATAAACTTATCACCGTATTTTTTCTGTTTGACAATTTCAAAACCTTTAAAATCAACGTCTGTAACATGTTCCAGTATTACTATTCCGTTTGTAATATCTTTTACTGCATTCAGGCTCTCCTCATAAATTCCTGAAAAATAAGGCGGGTCAATATAAATTACGTTAAATTTTTCGGTTAATTTAGCTTTTAAGCTGTCGCAGATAATGAGTTTTGGCGGATTATCGAATTTTTTGAAGTTAGATTTTATTATGTTTGCAACTTTTGGATTTTTTTCAATTGATGTTACGTTTACAAATCCGCGTGATAGGGCTTCCAGTCCCATAATTCCTGAACCAGCATACATATCTAGAAATGAACTTTCGTAAAAATTAACCATTGCTTGCAAAGTATTAAAGACGCTCATCCTAACTTTCGAAAGTGTCGGACGGGTAATCTTTTCGTCCGGTGCTGTTATTTTTCTGCCTTTAAACTTACCTGCTGTAATAATCATATAGCTATTTTACAATGAACATGGTTTTGTGTATAATTTTTATATGAATGAAGAGAGAAAAACACAGGTTATAGTTGTCGGCGCAGGTCCTGCAGGGATAGCATGCGCTATTACGATTGCGCGCGCAGGCAAAGAAGTTGTCCTTATTGAGCGCGGAAAATTTTCCGGTAGTAAAAATGTATTTGGCGGAGCAATTTATGCTCAGCCGACACGTGAAATTTTCCCTGATTTTGAAGAATCTGCACCGCTTGAGAGAAGAACGGTTGAACATAAATTTGCACTATTGGGTGAAGATGACGGGACGGTTATTTCATACCGCAAAAATGATACGGTAAGTTATTCCGTAATCCGTGGAAAATTTGACCGCTGGATGGCTGAACAGGCACAGAAGGAAGGTGTAATTCTTGTTGAAGAAACTGTTGTAAGAGATTTAATTCTTGAAAACGGTTTTGTAAAAGGTGTAAGAACTGAGATTGAAGATTATTATGCAGATATTGTGGTGCTTGCAGACGGTGTTAATTCACTCCTTGCAAAGCAAGTCGGGCTTCGCGCAGATTTGAAGACGAAAGACGTTGCGCTCAGCGTTAAAGAGGTTATAAAATTACCTGAAGAAATTATCAATGAGCGCTTCCATGTTAACTCGGACGAAGGTTGTATTTACGAAATCTTTGGCGGTTCAATGTCAGGAATGCTCGGACTCGGATTTATGTATACAAATAAAAATTCCATTAGCATCGGACTTGGCGTTGCGTTGAATGAACTTGTGGAAAAAAGTTTAAAACCTTACGATTTGTTGGATAAATTAAAACAGCATCCTGAGATTTCACCGCTTATTAAAGGTGGTGAATTACTTGAATATTCGGCTCATCTTATTCCCGAAGGCGGTTACAAAAAGATACCTGCGCTTGTGGGTAATGGTGTTATGGTCTGCGGTGATGCAGCAATGTTTGTTAATAATATGCATTGGGAAGGTACTAATCTGGCAATGATTTCAGGTAAATTCGCGGGAGAAACTGCGGTTATTGCTCTTGGCAAAGGTGATTTCTCTGAACAATCTCTGGTACGTTATCAGGATATGCTTGAAAATTCATTTATTATCAAAGATTTGAGAACTTATAAAGATTTGATGGGCAGTATTGCCGAACGTAAAGAACATTTTCTTGGATATTATCCGAAAAAAATAAATTCGTTTTTTGAAATGTTTACATCAGTTGACAGTATCCCAAAACGTCAAAAGTATCATAAATTTATAAAAAGTATTTTTACCGACCGAAAAATTTCGGATTTATTTAAAGATGCGTTTACTATAATAAAGCTTTTATGGAGTATTTTGGTAAAATGAGTGATTTAGAAAATAAATTATATACTGTTAAATACACCCCTGATACAAAGTCACATTTACAGCCTGTGCAAGAATGCTGTCGCATATGCAATTCAAAGATTTGTACGATAATTTGTCCTGCCTGTGTATATGAATGGGATGAAAATGCGCGGAAATTAATTGTAAATTATGAAAACTGTCTTGAGTGCGGTGCTTGCAGAATCGCTTGTGAAAGTTGTTCTCTCGGCTGGGAATATCCGAAAGGTACAAAAGGGGTTACGTTTAAACAGGGATAATAAGCAACCGGTTATGTATAATGCTTTAATTTTCTTAAATTTTTTATATATTTAAAAACTTGACAGAATGCCTAAAAACCGTCATAATAGAAACGGAGGCTTTAGCCTCTAGCGATAGTATACAAGTGTTATTGTAGTCTACGCAGGTTATGAAAAAAGGAGAGGTGTTATGAAAGAGGAATACACTAACCAACATCGCAGATGGTATGATAAGGACCCAGTTTTATCACAAGCTGTTAACACTCTTGAAAAATCTGACGATGAAACTCAAATCAGAATTGCTTTAAATTTAATTAAAATTATTATTGAACACAACATTGAAGACGAAAAGTTTGAAGCTGTTGAAGATATTATTAATGCAGTAGGCTCAGGTCTTGATGATAACCGCAAAGGCCGCTGGTACGATATTGATACAACATTGAGAACTGCTATGAATATGCTTCAAAACTGTCCTGCAGCAACTCAGCATGTTATTGCCAAAGAAATGGCAAAAATGGTTGTGGATAGCATTAAAAAAGAAGAAGATTCAGACTAGCAGAACTGTTACAATTTTGTAAATAATTTCGATTTTTTCATCAGATGCATTTTCAAAGATTTTATTCATTTCTTTGACAAGTGCATCTTTTGGTTTCTTATGCTTATATATAAAAAATTCATGGATATCGACATTTAATGTCTGTGCTATTTTTTCAAGTTTTTCAAAAGTTGTGAAGCAAGTTCCGTTTTCTATTCTGCAAATTTGTTTAGGTTCTATTCCTACTGTTTCAGCCAGCTGTTCTTGTGTAAAATTTTTACTTCTTCTAATTTCTTTCAGGCGTCTGCCGAATAATTTTTTATCCATAATAAAATTATATTAAGCTATTTGTATTTACATTTATATACCTTTATAAGGGAATTAATTTGACAAATATACTTTTAGGTGGTAATATTTTCTCAAAAGCGAATGCTGAATGTAAAGCACTTGACAGCATATATGTCTAATGGTAAATTTGTTTCTGTCAAGAAGAGGTAATATAAATATGAAAAAAGTTAATTTGTTGTATGATGCAACGATTGTTTGCAACATTATGACGAAAAATTCGTCAAGAAGCGGTATTTTTTTTGTGGCGTATAACGTCTTATTGGAGTTTTTAAAAAGACCTGAGTATGATGTTTATCTTTATGCTGATGATTTGATTAAACTTAGAGAGGTTATCAAAAATTGTCCCGAGTTTAAGGATTGTAAGATTTATAAGTTCTCTTTTTTGCAGGAGTGGGTTGCTTATTTTAGAAATTTAAAAAATGAAAACAAGCTTAATAATGGGCATAGTCTGTTGAGAGGGATTTATGGGTTGACAGCTTCAATTTTGAAAAAATGTTATTTATTGTCTGAAAAAACGGTTAGAATGGATGATATTGATGCTTTCTTTTCGCCTATGAATGCAGTTCCTAATGTTGTCAGACGCAATAAACATATAAAATGTTATACAATATTGCATGATGCAATTCCTTTGATTAATGATGATGTAATTAGCCCGTATGCTTATAAATGGTTTAAAAAACTATTGAAAACAATTGATGAGCGTAGTTTTTATTTTGCTAATTCCGAGTATACAAAACAAGATTTTCTAAAATATGTACCAAATATAAGACCTGAAAGTATTTCAGTTATTCCGCTTTCGACAGGCAAGCCGTATAAAAAAATAGCTGATGAAATTGAATTAAACGATATAAGACAAAAATATAATATTCCTATGGATAAAAAATACATATTCAGTTTGTGCAGTTTAAACCCAAGGAAAAATCTTATATTTTCTATAAGAAATTTCTTAAAATTTGTTGAAAAAAATAATCTTAATGATTTTGTTTTTGTGCTTGGCGGGGCTTATTTTGACGGGTTTAAAGATTTTATGAATGATAAGTTAAAAGATTTTGGCAATGTTGAGGATAAAATTATACGTATAGGTTATGTTGATGATGATGATTTATCGGCTTTATACAGTGGCGCTGAAATGTTTTTATTTCCTTCATTATATGAGGGTTTTGGAATGCCTGTATTAGAGGCTATGCAGTGCGGGTTACCTGTAATATGTTCAAATTGTACTTCTATTCCTGAAGTTATTGGTGACTGCGGTATTCAGGTAGACCCTTATAGTGATGAAGAAATGGTTTCAGCATTGGAGAAAATGTATTTTGACAGGGAATTTAGGAATTCTTGTGTTGAAAAAGGACTTGAGCGTGCGAAGATGTTCACTTGGGAAAAATGCGGGGATATTATTGACAATAAAATTACTGAGGTAATAAATGCATAATGATACAATCTCTGTAGTTTATATTTGTGATGAATATTATGTAATGCCAACTTGTGTTTCTATTCAGTCAATATATGAAAATAAAAAAAATTCAATTTATAATATTTATATTTTTGGAGTTGAACTTTCTGAAAAAAGTAAACAACTTATTAAAAGTATAAAATTAAAGAATATTAATATAAAACTCCTGGATTTGGATAATAAGTATGAACAGCTTAATACTACTCATTTATGTGTTTCGAAATCAGCGTTATTCAAATTTGATATTCCTATAATTCTTAAAGATTTGGATAAGATTTTATATATAGATGGTGATACTGTTGTTAATGATGATTTATCGCAGCTTTTTAATACGGATATAACAGATTGTTATGCGGGTGTAGTGAAGGATTTGACCTCTATATTTGTGTTTAAAGATAATGAAAGGGTTGGAACGCCGTCTTATTTTAATTCCGGCATGATGCTGTTGAATTTGGAAAAATTAAGAAATGACAATATTCCGGAAAAGCTTCTGCAGTATAAATTAGATTCTGCATCTCAAAAATATATGGATCAAGATTGTTTTAATGTTGTACTAGCTTCGAATCTTAAATTTTTGCCTGCAGAATATAATTTTATGACATCTAATGAAATATTATATAAAAATAATATTTGTGAGCGTAGTGATGTTAATGCGTTAATCATTCATTACACTCCGCAAAAACCTTGGAAAGAAGACGAA
This sequence comes from uncultured bacterium, assembly GCA_947073645.1. Lineage (GTDB taxonomy): Bacteria > Cyanobacteriota > Vampirovibrionia > Gastranaerophilales > Gastranaerophilaceae > Stercorousia. The sequence continues at coordinate 8,259 of CAMTMK010000002.1, forward strand.
ATGCCGTATGTTAAATTATGGAATAAGTATTTTAGAAAATCTGTGTGTAAAAATTACAAACTGGAAAAAAACAAAGCTTTTATATATAAGGAGAAAATAAATAATAAGCGGATTATACATATAGGTAAAATTAAAATCTCTTATCATAAACAATTAAAATCTGATGATATGCCTTTAAATATTGGTATTGTAACTACTTGGTTTGAGCGTGGTGCAGCATATGTTTCACGTCAATATGCAGATGTGTTAAAACAGAATGCTAATGTATTTATATATGCAAGAGGAGGAGAGGAAAAAGCTGTAGGTAATCCGGACTGGGATTATGGCAATGTTGAATGGGATTTTACAGAACCTTTTGATGGTTATTGGAATACATTAGATTTAAATAAATTTAAAAAATGGCTTGATAAAAATAAAATTGATGTTGTCTTATTTAATGAACAAGTTTGGTGGGAACCTGTATTATATTGTGCTAAAAAAGGTATAAAAACGGTAGGATATGTAGATTATTATAAAAAAGAAACTGTAGAGTTTTTTGATTTATATGATTGTTTGATATGTAATACAAAAAGACATTACGAAGTTTTTAAAAATCACAAAAATGCGGTCTATATTCCTTGGGGAACTGATATTGAACTTTTTAAACCAAAATCTTGTGAACCTGTTTCTGATTGTATAACTTTTTTCCATTCTTATGGTTATAGTCCGAATAGAAAAGGGACTGATTTTTTATTGAGAGCATTCGACAGATTAAATGGTAATGCCAGATTAATTATTCAAGGACAGGTAAAAGTTGAGGATAGATTTCCTGAATTGGAGCCGTTGATAAATAAGCTTACTTTAAAAAATAAACTTATGTATATTGCAGAAACTACAAAAGCACCGGGTTTGTTTTATATGGGTGATGTTTATGTTTATCCTACTGTTTTAGACGGAATAGGGCTTACACAGGCTGAAGCATTGGCAAGTGGATTGCCGATTATTGTCCCTGATTGTCCTCCGATGAGTGAGTTTGTTGATAAAGAGTTTTCTTCAGTTGTAAAAATAAATAGGTATGAATATCGGCAGGATAATTATTATTGGCCTATGTGTTATGTTGATGAAGATGATTTGCTTGAAAAAATGCAATTTTATGTTGATAATTTTTATAAAATAAAAGATTTGAAATACAAGGCAAGAAAATATGCTTTGAATAAATTGGATTGGTTGAAAAACGCTTCAAATTTAGGAGAAATATTTAACACTCTGGCTTTGATATCGTGGGAAGAAAAAAGGGATTTAGAATTAAAAATTCAAGAATATGACAGATTAAATAGTACTAAACTGAAATTAACTTTACCTGAAAAAATATTTTCAATAAAACATCATAAAGAGCATAAAGTAATAACAATGTCAGGTATACATATTAAAATAAGATTATAGTTGTATTGTTCTCAAAATCATATAATATCTGTGGCTTCCCCAATATATGATAATTGAAATAAAATTATCTTCTAAATCTGTTGCTTCCAGATATGTTTCAGGTGCAGGTTTGCGTTGGGAAGATTTCACATGCTTACCAACAAAATCATGAAATTTTAAATGAAATTTTTGTGCGGGAGTTAATTTGATTTTTGGCAAATTCTCATCATAAAATCCCATTGGTACAATTTCTCTGTTATAAACAGGGATTATATACTTAACTTTCCCCTGTTCTTTGAATAGAATATACCAGCTTCCCTTATGTTCGCGCGGGGTTAAAAGATAATATCCGGGTTCTATCATTGTGTTTTTGAAAAATAATGGTGCAGTAAGTCTGAAAAGAGGATATGGCGACCAGGATGTATCTTTTACATCATACATCTCGCCGGGATCGATATTATGAACATAAGAAAAATCTGCGGGTTCAAGTTCCCTGTAAATTTGTTCGTAATCAGTTTCGGCATATGCCATTCCCATTAATAATAATACCAAAATTAACAAAAACTTTTTCATAACTTTATTTTAACTATAAGATTGAAAAAAGCAAGAGTTTTTGATAAAATTTTTCTATATGAAAGGAGAATAACAATGTTAAGCGGACCGTTTTTGGATAGAAATTGGATGGGACAGAATGAGGATTATGAATCTTCTGATATTGTAATGCTTGGGATGCCGTTTGACGGAACTGTTTCTTATAGAAGCGGGTCGCGTTTTGCACCTGAACAGATTAGGCTTGCAAGCTGGGGTTTGGAAGAGTATTCTCCGAGATTTGATAAACATCTTGAAGATGTTAATTTTCATGATGCGGGAGATTTGGAGTTTCCGCTTGGAAATACGTATAAATCACTCGATTTAATAGAAAAAAATGTTGAAGAAATTTATAAAGACGGCAAAAGAGTTTTTGGCATAGGCGGTGAGCATCTTGTAACTTTACCGGAAATAAAAGCTGTTTCAAAATTTTATGATAATTTGGCGATTGTTCATTTTGATGCTCATACGGATTTGAGAGAAGAATATATGGGTGAAGAAATGTCGCATTCTGCAGTAATTCGTCATGCTTCAAAAATTGTAGGGCCTGAAAATATTAAACAAATTGGAATTCGTTCAGGCATGAAGGAAGAATGGGAGTTTATGAAAAAACATAATACTCTTATTTCAGAGTATTCTGAACTTGATTGTTTAAAAGGTAAAAAGATTTTTGTAACTGTTGATTTGGATTGTCTTGACCCGTCGATAATGCCGGGGACAGGAACTCCTGAAAGCGGCGGAATGCAGTTCAATGAACTTATGGGATGGTTTGAATACCTGAAAGATTTTGATATTGTCGGTGCTGATGTTGTAGAACTTGCGCCCGATTATGATGCGTCGGGTGTTTCTACTGCCGTTGCAACAAAGGTTATACGTGAATTATTAATGGTGCTACGCACGTAGCCACATCAGATTTTGAAAAATGTGAATGGTTAGGAAAAATAGTGATAGAAAGAATTAATTATTTAAAAGACGAAATAAACAAAGCAAATTATCTTTACTATGTTGAAGATAATCCTTCAATAAGCGACTTTGAGTATGACAAAATGTTTGCCGAATTAAAAGACCTTGAGGCTAAAAACCCGCTTTTGGTTACTTCGGACAGCCCGACGCAAAGGGTTGGTTCTGTCAGCGAAAAGTTTTTTCCGCATAAGCATAAACACCGTCTTTACAGTTTGGATAACACATATGAGTATGATGAACTTGAGGATTGGTACAAAAAAATAGTTAAAGAATATGGTGAAACAGGCTTGGTCTGCGAACTTAAAATTGACGGGCTTGCTATCGCTTTGACTTATGAAAAAGGAGTTTTTGTCCGTGGAGTTACACGCGGTGACGGGATTACGGGTGAAGATATTACTAATAACCTTAAAACTATAAAGGCAATTCCTTTGAAACTTTTTGAACCTGTTGATATTGAAGTCAGAGGTGAAGTTTATATGCCGAAATCGTCGTTTGAAAAATTGAACGAGGAAAATTTAAAAAACGGTGAAAAATTGTTTGCAAATCCCAGAAATGCCGCGGCTGGTTCTTTAAGACAGTTAGACAGCAAGATTACCGCAAAACGTGACCTTTCAATGTTTTGCTATACTGCAATTTTTACTGGTGAAATTGAGGCAAAAACACACTATGACAGCATAATGTATCTTAAAAAGTTAGGGTTTAAGACAAATCCGAATATAAGACTTTGCAAAGATGCACAGGAAGCCGTCAAGTATTGTCAGGAATGGGATGAAAAACGTTTTGGACTTGATTATGCAACTGATGGTGTTGTAATTAAGGTTAATGATTTACTTGTTCAGCAGGAAATGGGATTTACATCGCGTGCTCCAAAATGGGCAACAGCGTTTAAATTTCCGCCGGAAGAAGTTACTACAACGCTTTTGGATATTGAAGAAAGTGTGGGGAAAACTGGTGCAATTACGCCTGTTGCAATACTTGAACCCGTTCAGCTTGGCGGAAGCACCGTTGCGCGGGCAAGTCTGCATAATTTTGATGAAGTTGGCAGGCTGGATGTAAGAATTGGAGACAAAGTTTTTATCAAGAAAGCGGCGGAAATTATTCCGAAAGTTGTTAAAGTTGTCGAGGATGAGGAGCATTTTAACCGTCCTAAGTATAATCCGCCCGAATTTTGTCCTTCCTGTGGGGCGAGATTGAATACACATGATGATGAAGTAAATCTTTATTGTGACAATCCGTTGTGTCCTGCAAAGGTTTGCGCTGGGATAGAATACTGGTGTTCAAAAGATGCAATGGATATTGATAAGATTGGGCCTTCAATTATTGCACAGCTTTATAATAAGGGTTTTATTAAGAGCGCAGTTGATTTATACAAACTTTCAATGCAGGATTTTATGCAGTTGGATTTGGTTAAGGAAAAATCTGCGTTTAATATGCATACTGCAATTGAAAACAGCAAAACCAGACCTTTAGCAAGACTTTTAACTGCGTTTACCATAAGAAACGTTGGCAAAGAAACTGCAAATGTTTTAGCTTGTGAATTTGGTACACTTGAAAGTCTTATGAATGCTTCAATAGAAGATTTATCAAATGTAGAGGGTGTTGGAGAAATTATTGCAAAAGATATTTATGACTTTTTTAAAAAGCCCGAAACGGTTATAATGATTGAAGAACTTGACAGATTAGGTGTTAAACCTGCTCCTCCTGTTGAAAATGTTTCTGATGAATTAAAAGGAAAAACTTTTGTTTTAACAGGAACGTTACAAAATATGACGAGAGATGAAGCTTCGGAAAAAATTAAGCAAATGGGCGGAAAAACTTCATCTTCGGTATCTAAGAATACATCATTTGTAATTGCAGGTGAAAATGCAGGGTCAAAATTAGACAAAGCTCAAAAATTAGGTGTTATAATATTATCGGAAGATGAGTTTCTGAACATGATAGGTAAGGTTTATGAGAAAAAATAATATGAGAATTATACAAATATCAGGATTTAGAGGAATATTAATGGTTGTATTTATTGCAACTTGTTTAGCTGCAGGATTTATAGCATTTCCTGCAATTGTTGCTATGAATGCTTGGAATTGGGCAGCTAATTTTATTGCTATTCCTGCTATTAATATTGTACAAGGGTTGATGCTCTGGGCTATTGTCGCAATCAGCGGTTATATTATAAACGATAGAAAAAAATATCTTTTTTCTTTCAGTCCTAAAAATAAACTTAGTGATGAGGAAGTTCAACGTATTTTGGAAAATGTTAAATCGCAAAGTCAAATGTTAAAAAAATCAGAAGAAAAAGACAAGGAGAATGTATGAAGAAATTTTTATTGTTGGCATCAATTCTTGCCCTGGGCTGTTATTCAACCCAAGCAATTACAACTACTACCGGCATTGAAAGAGGGTATATTGCAGTAAGTACGACTGCAAATGCAGAACTTGCACCTGATGTTGCAGAGGTTTCTATTGCAGTTCAAACTTATGACAGCAAATCTATGCAAAAGGCTACTTTGCAAAATAAAGAGATTTCAGAAAAAGTTATTACCGAATTGAAAGCAATGATTAACACTGCAAATGGAGATTTTATCAAAACTACTGATTATAATGCATCTCCGCTTTACTCATATTCAGGCAATAAAAGAACATTAGATAAATATCAGGTTTCAAACTCTGTTGTTATTCATACAAAATCAATTGATAAAGTAGGAGCTATGATTGATAAGGCAATTGCACTTGGTGCAACAAATGTAAACAGCTTGTCTTTCTCGGTTTCAAACTATGAAAATCAATGTAATAATTTGTTAGAACTTGCTTCAAAAAGAGCTAAAAACAGAGCGGAAGCTGTTGCAAAATCTGTTCCTGCTCAACTTGCTGGTATCAGAACAATGGATGTATCTTGCAGTGCGAATAATGCAGTCCGTACGCAGTATCGTATGATGAAATCAAATATGATGATGGATACAGCGGCAGGTGCTCCGGAAGGTTCATCAACATCTATAGAAAGCGGTGTTGTTAAAATTTATGCAAACGTAAACGCAAGTTTCTTTGTTAAATAAAAAAGCGGGAAATTTCCCGCTTTTTTATTTAATTACCATAAATGATTTTAAACTTCTTCCTGCTCCGTCACCTACTGAGGTTATATTATATTGTTTAAGATAATTCATAGATGTTGAGCTTCCGCCGTCAAATGCCATTGCTCTATCCCAGCCGAGTTTTTTTACGTAATCTCTTACTTCATACAAATCCATTGGATGCTCGTCTGTTATAATTAAGATTTGTGCCTCTTCATTTTTTAAACCGATAATAGTTCTTGATGTTTTGTGTAAAACTGAACAGCTTTCACGTATAATATTTCCCTCAGCATCTTTTACAATAAAAAATTCTTCTTCCAATCTCAATTGCGGATAAATTAATGGACCGCCCTGAGCAGATGTGATTATGTTACAGCCAAAATCAACCGAACTTTTGTGCGGAACTATTTCATAATGGCGCTTTCCGTCAGAACATTCAACAATTCTAAATTCGGTTCTGTTTAAAATTTTATCAACATTGCGTCTTAATATCGAGCTTGAAAGTAAACTTTGATTTACAAGCGGGTCTTCAACCGTATTTCTATCTGTAACTATATATGAAATTGATTTTTCATTGTTAGGGTCAAAGTAGCCTGCGTTAACCGTAAGTTTTGCTTTTGCTCTTTGGTGAGCCTCTTTATTTGTGATAAGGCTTTCAGAACTGATAAAGTGAATACGTTTTTTTATTTTTTCACCTGTTAAAGATATATGATAAATTCCGTCATTATAATCTATATTAATTCCTGCATTTGCAGTTGCCTGTGTAAAAATTAATGCTAATAATAATAATAATTTTTTCATATTATAAATCCTTTGATTTGTAAAATGCTATTATTGCACACAAAAATGCAACTGGCGGGAATATTGCTGTTATAAACGGATGCAGTACACCTTTTTCTGCCAATAAATCAAAGAATGGCAGAGTTATGTAATAAACAAATATACATCCTATAGCAATTGTAAACCCAATGAGTTTTTGTTCTCTAGGTTTACTGAAACCTAACAAAGCTCCCATAATCGCAAGAAGAATACATACACAAGGGTGGAAAAATCTTTGTAAGTATTTGTTCAGCATATATCTGTATTCTTCATCCAAATTTTCTTTTTTGAGAAGTTTGATATAATTTTTCAGGTCACGATTATTAATTTCACGTTCTTTTTTTACAGAATATGTCATAAGTGTAAATGCATTTTTTGCATCTTCACCTTCTAAAATATTCATTGTATCGAATTTATCTATGTCAATAAAAATTCCGTCGCTGGTAATTTGGTATTGTGTAATATCATTCAAAACCCATTTGTCAGGATAATTTTTACCGGTTTTTGCATGATAAATGTTGTTTAACTGGTGAACGTCGTTATATTGTTTTTTGCTGAAGTCCAAGACTATTACATTATACATTGTTGTTTGTAAGAATTTTGATACAATAACAGCTTTTGTCGGTATGTCATTTTTATCTTTTTGTGTGTAAATATATTGTGTAGAAATATATCCGCCTTTGATTGCATTTTTTTTGTTAACAGAGTAAGGTATAAGTTTATCGCCTGTTATAAAACATAGTCCGGTAACGATAATACTTAAGACAATTACTGGTGCAATAATTCTTCTGAAAGACAAGCCTACTGCACGAAATATAGTAAGTTCACTGTCTTTGCTTAATTTATCAAACGTGAACAATGTTCCCAGAAGCAAACCTACAGGGAATGCTTTGCCAAGGATTAGCGGTAATTCATAAAACAGAATAAGTATTGCAGTTTTAATAGTATATGTACCAGCAAGAGCTTTTTTGATTGTGCTCAAAAGCATTTCAGGTGCAATCCAAACAACAGTAAACAATAAAATTGAAACAAATGTTGCTAATGCAACTTGAGTAAAAATATATCTGTCGTAAATAGTTATTTTAGGAAATAATTTCATTACAGAGCAAAATCCTTTCCTAAATAGAATTCTTTCGCAACAGGGTCGACCGCGACATCTTTACTTCTGCCTTGAATTTTTATCTTACCGTCAAAGATTACATAAGCTCTGTCGGTAATTGACAATGTAGCTTTCGGGTTGTGGTCTGTGATAAGTACTCCCAACCCCTTGTCCTCGGAAATTTTTCTGATATTGTCTTTAATTTCGCCGATTGCGATAGGGTCAATACCGGCAAAAGGTTCATCAAGAAGCATAAAGTCAGGGCTTGCGGCAAGTGCTCTTGCAATTTCAACCCTTCTTCTTTCACCCCCCGATAGTGCAACAGCGGGGGAAGTACGAAGTTTTGCAACCCCAAATTCAGACAAAAGTTCTTCCAGTTTCATTCTTTTTTCGTTGACAGTAAGTTTGTCGTTCATTTCAAGAACGAGTTTGATGTTATCTTCAACAGAAAGTTTTCTAAAAATTGAAGCTTCTTGCGGAAGATATCCGATGCCTGCTCTTGCGCGTTCATTCATAGGCCATGCGGAAATATCTTGACCGTCAAGGAAAATATGTCCTTTGTTAGGTTTAACAAGTCCGACAACCATATAGAATGTTGTAGTTTTACCTGCACCGTTTGGACCTAAGAGGCAAACAACTTCGCCCTTGTTTATATCAAAAGTAACGTCATTAACAACGCTTCTGTCGCCGTATATTTTAATTAAGTTTCTAGCTTCAATCCTCATAAATACCCCTCGCTAATATATTATATTGTACATTAAAAAAAATATTTATACAATGTAAATAAATGTTAATATATCTAGTGTATGTGTTATGTATATATTAAAGAGTGGCATATATATAATATAAACCATTTTCTTTTTCTTTATTTTCTCCTACACACACTTAAACCTTTTACCAAATATGAGATTGGCCGTTCACAAGACGGCTTTTATTTTTGCAAATGTGATGTAGATATGCTATAATGAAAAAGTAGTTATTTTAATAGGAGCAGGATTTATGAAAAACCATGAAACATTATTAAAAACCTTCCGGGGGGGGGGCACTCGTAGCAAGCGTAGCCGCTTGACCCGCCACATTGGATTTTGTAAAAATTTTAAATGTGCATTTACGTTAGCAGAGGTTTTGGTTACACTTGGAATTATTGGTGTTGTGTCTGCAATGACCTTGCCGACACTTGTTAAAAACCATCAGCGTCAGGTTTATGTAACCCAGTTGCAGAAGGTCGTAAATGAGTTGACTCAGGCAGCAGAGAGGGCAATTACTGATAATAATGCAGTTTCACTTTCTGAAACTGAATATAGAGATCCTCAAGATGCTAAATTGTTAACTAGATATTTAAAAGTTACAAAAAATTGTTCTACAAATAGAGATAAATGCTTTGCTAGTGAATATAAAACTCTTACAGGTGAAGTTTTTTCTGGTTGGTATTGTGGCGGAAATTATTCTGCATCAGTAATTTTAGCAAGCGGGGCTTCTGTTTGTATATCGAGAAGTATGACTGATGGTCGTTATTTAGACGGAAGTATAAGACATGGTAATTCTATTTTATATATGGATGTTAATGGGCTGCAGGGTCCTAATATATTAGGCAGAGACTTGTTTTATGCAGAGTTATATAGTGATGGTGTAGTTGGAGAAAGTCATAGTGGAGATTTATCTCAAGCTGACTGGTGTTTGAATAATGGAATGGGATATGGAGTAGGGTGTTTTTCTAAAATTGTTAGTGACGGTTGGAAAATGGATTATTAAAAAACTCCCGAAAGGGAGTTTTTTAATACATTCCTATAATATTTCTTACCTCGTTGAGTATTTTTTGAGCTTCCTTACGGGCTTTTTCAGAACCCTCGCGAATAATTCTTTCAACTTCTTCAGGGTGTTTTTCGTAATATCTGCGTTTTTCTCTTATCGGTGCGAATTTTTCGTTTACAAGTGCGCCTAATTGTCGTTTGCAATCTGCACATCCGCGCAAGCCTTTTTCACATTCGCATTTTACAGTTTCTACCTGTTCTTTTGTTCCAAAAATATTCCAGTATTTGAATGCAACTTCGCAATCTTCAGGGTGTCCGGGGTCATCTTTGCGCATTCTGCTTCTGTCTGTTATTGCGCTCATTATTTTCTTAGCAGTAACTTCTTCGGTGTCAGAAATTTTTATATCGTTTTGGAATGATTTGCCCATTTTATTCCCGTCAAGTCCGCAAATTAATGAACACTCATTTAAAATAGGTTTAGGTTCATTGAAGAAATCTGTTTTATAAATATTATTAAAGCGTCTTGCGATATCTCTTGTGATTTCGATGTGCGCAACCTGGTCGATGCCGACGGGAACTGATGTTGCATTAAACATCATAATATCTGCACTCATCAATACGGGATAGCCCATAAGACCATAACTGATTTGAGAGTTTGCACCTTCTTTTGTTCTTAAAATTTTTGCCATATCTTTAAGGGTCGGGTCGCGTTCTACCCAGTTTTGAGGAGTAACCATACTCAGATATATATTTAATTCTGCAATTTCAGGCACTAAAGATTGTACGTAAATTGTAGAAATTTCCGGATCAATTCCGCAAGCAAGCCAGTCTATTACAACATCTTTAACATCTTGTTTCAAGTTTTCTGTTTTGTCGTATTTTGTAGTAAGGGCGTGCCAATCAGCAACGAAAAAGAAGCTTTCATATTCATGCTGAAGCTTCACCCAGTTTTGTATTACACCCAAATAATGTCCCAAGTGTAATTTTCCTGTTGATCTCATTCCTGATACTATTCTATTTGCCATTTTTTACCCTCTCTGACGATTTTGGTCGAATTTTGTATTTATTGGTCAGTTGCTCGCTTTTGCTCGCTCCCATATTTTCTCCTTACATACTAATTATACCAGAAACAAATTATTATAACTTAATATTAAATTGACTAAAAATCATGATTATCATACCGTAATAGATATAAGGAAACGGAGTGAATATCTCCGACTGCTGCCGCAGCCGTAAAAGTCGGAATACTTGTTGCATTATCTACGTGCAGAATGGATATGTGAGGATTTAATGTCGCTAAATGCTGTAAAAACGAATAGCTCGAGAGTAGGAACTTGTCCGCATGGACTTCCGCTCGGGGCATGCCCTATTTGTAACGGAATGGGCGGAGGCGGAGTAAAAAAAGCTGATTTCTCCGCAAAACCGGGTGAAATGAGCTGGAGCCAGTGCGCTGCAATCGGTGCATTTTTAAAAGCTCAAAAAATGGCTCAACAGGCGCGAGAACAGGATGCAGTAACTTTTGCACAAAAAGCGCAGGCTTTTCAAAATGCAATGATGAATAATTCGCAAAAACTTGCGAATATTGCACAGATGATTACTCAGACTATGCCTGCAATCATTGCAAAACCTGTGAATTTTGTATTAAATACGGTTCTTGGTGGAGCAGTCAGAATGATTGCAAATGTCGCAAATATTGTAATGACTGTCCAGCAAAAATTAGCGGATATATCAGATAAATTAACCGCAATAATGGGTGAATTAAAGGCTTCTATTGAAAAGAAAATATCTGAAAGCTTAAAGGTGCTTAAAAAGAAAATTAAACGTTTGTTTATGATTTTTCAACCAGTAGAAGAAACTGAACAGAAGAAAACATTTGAACTGAAAACATTTATACATGATTTGTATAAAAAATTAACTCAAAACGAAAAGGATTTAGAAGAAAATGGCGATTAGTCCCCTGCATGATGCAGAAACATTAAGACAGCAAAGAAATTTGACCAATTCTCAAAAACGGGCAAATATGGAAACCCGTGAGGGTGTGTTGGTTAATAATTTTATTAAAGATAAGGATTGTCCCGAATGTGCGATAAACCTTAATGATACAATGGATACTCTTGTAATTTCTAAAAATACAGCGATGCCTGAAAAGCTTTACGAGCAAGACAAAGCGAAAAAAAGTCTTATGCCCATAAGTGCTCTTGCACTTGGTGTAATGGGTGTAATTGCGGGTGTTGCAGGTTTGGTTCATCATACTTCAAAGATTAACCTCACAATGGATTCTCTGAAACGCGTTCCACCCACTGTGAGAAACGTTGCGATAAACAGCGAAACAATTCAGGCATTATACAGAATTGTAGAATGTCCTAATTATAAAACTATTCAAGCTGGTGTAGGTGTATTTTCGCTTACTGCAATGGCATTTATGGGTAAAACATTTTTCGACGGCTTCAAAGATGTTTGGGTCAGAAAAAAAGAAGCAGATATTCAAAAAAATCTTCAAGAAAAATTAATAAGCATTGAAACTCAATCCTTTGCGGGCAAAATTCAGATTACAAGAAGTATGCTCTCTCAAAAAGCGATTGAACTTGGAAAATATTTGAATTATGAGCCGAAACAACGTCATCATGAAACATTTAAGGCATTAATGTTCAAAGGTGCAGAGAATAAAGATAATAAAAAAGATAACGGTTATTTGCTTCTTGGGTTGGCGACCGTTGCAGGAATTGTAGGACTCGGGTTCTTATCATTAAAACTGCTCACCCGAAGCAAAGGACATCTTGAAAACTTTATAAAAGCTACAAATAATGAGATTTCCAAAATCGTTAAAAATTCTACATCTGAAACAAAAGCGCAAGATATGGCAAATCTTGAAAATTTATTTAAAACCGCAGAAACAAAAGAAGATGCTATCAGAGAATTTTTAAAACCGCTTAATTGGAGCGATAAAGAAGAATATATTAAACGTTTATCACGTGAAATTAATAAATCAACAGTAGATGCAAATATCTATTGTGGGGGCGGAAAAACTCCAAAACCTACATTCTACTCACACGTTGACGATTACAGAGCATTTTTGTATAACTATCTGCTCGATACCGACAATAAGCAATTTAGAGCGCTGTTCCTCGGCACAACAGGCTTAACCGCAATCGGATATGGCGGTAAGCTTGCAGGTGATGCGATTAAAGAGGTTCAGGTTAAAAAGCTTAACGCAGAAACCGAAGCAGAGTTACAGCAACGTCTTGTTTCAACGGAATTGAAAAACTTTAAATCCAAAAAAGATTCGGCAATTCAACCGCTGATGGATGAGTTTTATAAACAAGCCCGTGAAGGCAAGCCTAAGGAAGAATTAAAAGTAATGGCAGAGAACATATTGTTCGAAATTAAAAACGGACCTCCGTTTGTATATTCATAGAGGTATAAGATGTATATTCAACCTGTTCAATATCCTCAATACAAACCGTGTCTGCTTCCTGCCGGAAACAGAAATTATACCGTTGTTGACCAAAATAAAGTTGATTGTTTTGTGAAGCAAAAAGAAGCCTCATTGCCTTATCTTGCAGATATCTTAGCGCATTCAAATAACGAAGCGCAGGTTGTAGAAACGCTTTATATTGTTGATCAAATGATTGATAACGGTACAAAAGGTGTTGATAAAATGTACCCTGTGCTTTCACGTTTTAACAATACGACTTCCCCGAATATTCAAGTATTTTTGGCGGGGATTTACAGAAAAACACAAGTTCCTGATGCGTTTGGTCCTTTGGTTAAGATGTTAATCCAAAATTCACTGCGTCCTCAAACATCAAACTTCGACCCTAACGAAGAAGTAGGCGGGGCAATACTTTCGTACCTTTCTGACAGGTTCAGAAAAAACTAGTTTGTAACGATTTTGTAACATGATTAAGCACATGTTTAAAGTTTTACAACTTATGTGCCGACATGCATGATACGAGTTACTAACAAACGAAAGGAAGTTCGACAGCAATGGGAATGGCAGCGTCACAAGCTAGATTTTTAGGTCTGACAGCCAGAAAAAACAATGTTGAATTTGAAGGTCAACAGATTAACCAACAAAGAACAACATTGTCTAACCAGTCCGCAAATTACTACAATAATTTGCTCGGAATGGCTGTACCTGTACCGCCGTCTGTCGACGATTACACAAAAACTGTGTATACTTTCGAAGACGGAGCATTAACAAACCAGATTACAGCAATGATGTCTCAGCCTGACGGTAATTATACTATCAGCTATTTGAGACAATGGACAGACGATTTTTCTGTAGTTTCAGCTAATACAAGTATTGTTAATTCAAATGCTGATAAAACTGTATTTAAAGTCGGGGCAGTTGAATTAAGAGAAATGTCTACACGTACTGATGCACAAATTGAAGCTATGGACAAAACTCAATTGGATGCATTCAGAGGAACTGATGAGTATTTAAAAACTTTATCTGACGACCAATTGAAAAGTCTGCTTAAAGAGGAAAATGCATATATTGAACTTCTCAAAAATAAATACGGCAAAGACAGTGAATATATGGTTCGCTATATTAAAAATACAACAACAGGCGAATACGAACCTAATTTCTACAAAAAAACAGATTTGACAGGTGCAAATTATGATGACAACGGCAATTCATTGTCAAACATTAACTGCTACAAAATTGGCAGTGAAACAAAATCTGAGGAAGTTAAAGCTTTAAAAGGTTGCAGAGTTGAAAAAGACAGCTCAGGCAGATACATAAATATCAAAATTCCTGCATACGATGCTAATGGAAATCCTGATATTACAAAAGGTATTACTTATGCCTTAACAACTTCTACAGCAACTGATCAGGCAGCATATGAAGATGCCATGAACCAGTATGAGTATGAAAAATACGAATACGATCAAGCAATTCAAGAAATTAATGCCAAGATTGAAATCGTTCAATCACAAGATAAAAACCTTGAATTGAGATTGAAACAGCTTGATACTGAGCAAAAAGCAATTTCAACCGAAATCGATGCGGTTTCACAAGTTATCCAAAAGAATACCGAGTCATCCTTTAAAACCTTTGGATAATAAATAAAATTTTTTTCCTTTCCCTTTTTCCTATTGATTTTCTAACGACGAGCACAAGCAAGTCGTTTTTTTTTTGCCGACGAAGTCGGCTTTCACATTCTGGATAAATATTGTAAGTTAATAGTTTTCTGGACAAAAAAACGGATTTATTATAAAATAGGCTCTGTAGGGCTTGCACAATGCAACTTCGTTACACACAATTTTCAGAGAAATTGAACGAAAGGAGGCAAGCTATGGTTGACAAAATAATAATGCTACTAATTGCATTTGACTTACTCTTAGTAGCATTAAAATTGTTAAAACCGTAGGGTACAGAGAGCTCTTAAGGCTAGCTTAACTCTTAGGAGCTTCGCCCTACACCTTTATTATTTACGATTTTGTTAGTTTTGTCAAGTGTAGTAGGTTATGCAGAAAAAATATCTTAAAATTTTAAATATTGTCCAAAAAGAAATAGAGCAGGTTTTGGAGCAAATGTCGGAGGGGATAGAGGTTCAAGAACCTTTAAAATCAAAACTTTTCGCGCTTCTTAATGCTCCTTCAAAACATATCAGACCTCTAATTTCTATTTTATATTTGAAGGCAATCGATGCCGAAATCACTGCCGAGCAGATTTTGTATCAGTCTGCAATAGAACTCGTTCACAATGCTTCGCTTATCCACGATGATGTAATCGATGAAAGTAATGCTCGTCGCAGTGTTCCGACGCTTAACAGTGAATTTGGTAATAAACTTGCTGTGATTTCAGGAGATTTTTTACTTTCGATTGCGTTAGATAAAGTTATTCAAATTGGCGAAATCAGCCTTATTAAAATGTTTTCAGATACTTTAGCTGTAATGAGCGAGGGAGAAATTACCCAGTATTTTAAGAAGTTTCAAATTCCTACAATTGATGAATACATAAAAAAATCAGCACAAAAAACCGCAAAACTATTCGAAACAGCGCTTTGCGGAAGTCTGCTGATTGCAAAATCCGATAAAAACGGATTAGAGTTTGCACGAAACTTTGGGATAGCTTTTCAAATTCGAGATGATTTGATTAATTGTAAAACAACAAATTCCGATATAAAAGACGGAGTTTATACCGCGCCTGTGATATTTTCGGGCGGAGTGCAAATATCTTCCGATGCTATTGAAAAAACGCAAGGTTTGTTAAATAATTACATTAATAATGCGCTAAATTCTTTAAAAGATATTGGCGAAAATGAATATAAACTTGCACTGTTAGAGCTTTTGGAGCTTATGAGATATGAACAAAATTAAAGAACTTATACAAAAATGCAAAAATGAATATATGAAATTAAACCCGACTGTAAGAGAAATTATTGAAACAGTGATTTTTGTGGTTGTAATGGTTATTATAATAAGATTTTTTGTGTTTGAAATCCGCTGGATTCCGTCAGCATCAATGCGTCCTACGCTTATTGAAGGTGATAGAATTGTTGTAGAAAGATTTTCGAGATTTTATAAAACTCCCGAACGCGGTGATGTAATGGTATTCTATCCTCCGTTTGAAAAGCTTCCAAATACGCCTTGGCGTGTATTTTCCCGCTTGACAGGATTTTTCTGTAAAGATGTTGCTTATATCAAACGTGTAATCGGAATGCCCGGTGATAAGTTTGAAATTAAGACCGATAAAGAAGGCAAAAGTATTGTCTATATTAATGATGAGCCTTTGAATGAAAGATATATCCGCAGTGAATATTACGGCAAACCTTGTACTGAAGATATGATATGCGGACCTGTTACAATTCCCGAACATCAATACTTGATGATGGGCGACAACAGAGGTAACTCTTTTGACGGCAGATGGTGGGGTTTCTTGCCGGAAGAAAGATTTATTGGCAGAGCTGTTGTTCTTTTTTGGCCATTAAACAGAATTAAAAAATTATAGTAAATGATAAAACTTCATGTAATCAGCCATAATCTGTGAACTTGTTCCATTGACTACAGTTGCTTTTAATTGCTGGTCTTTATCTGTTTCCGAGGCTTTTTGAACTTTATTTGTTTCTTTGTTCTGTGGCTCTGTCTGCTTAATTTGTTCTTGAATTTGCATCTCTGCTACATATTGTTCGGTCAAAGCTTGAATTTCTTCCATTCTTGCTTTGTCGCCCGAATATGAACCTGTGCTTTCAATACCGTTTTCGGAAAATTCTTTTAAAATTTCAGCCCATTCGCTGTAATTTGTTATTGATTGTCCTTGCGCTTGTGCTGATGCCTGTGCTTTTTGTAATTCATCTTCTGATGTAATACCTTCAACTTTAATACTCATAGTATCTCTCCTTAAATATATTAATGATATTATTCCCATTAAATTTCAGAAAACTGGGAAAATGTAATCAATCTTTACAATATGTATTGTTTAATTAAAAATAAAATAATTAAAAATATTAAGAAAAATTTACAAAAGCCTAAAATGTTCTTTTGTCAGGCTTTTTTTGTCATGCTGACTAATATTGAAACTGTGTCGTTTTTAAAAAAACAATCAATATTTTAACTGCTTTATTTGTATGAAAAACATGCTCAAACTGCTTGCAATCAATAATTTAGCAAGTATGATAGTTTTATAGTGCGAAATTGTGCACTGGTCGAAATGGGGCAAAACCTATTGATGCTCCTTTTATGACAAGTTTAACTACTAAAAAAGGAAATTTAATGGCTAAAGACGTAATAGAATTAGAAGGTACAATTTTAGAAGCTATGCCGAACGCAATGTTCCGAGTAAAGCTTGAAAATGACCACGAAATCCTTGCTCACATTTCAGGTAAAATCAGAAAAAATTTCATCAGAATTTTGCCCGGTGACAAAGTAAAAGTTGAAATGACACCGTACGATTTGAGCAGAGGCAGAATAACATTTAGATTGAAATAGCGCGAGCGAGTAAGACAGTACATCTCACAAAATATAAAGGAAAAACAAAATGAAAGTAAGATCATCAGTAAAACCAATTTGCGATAAATGCAAATGTATCAAAAGAAAAGGCAGAATTGCCGTGATTTGCGAAAACCCTAAACACAAACAAAGACAAGGCTAATTTTGTACAGGCTGAAGTGAGCAAAGCGAACGGAATGCCAAAGAAATAGTACTCGTCCGAGTAAATCAGAAAATCGCATAGCCGAAACTGCGGGCAGACGGCAGTTGGTGAGGAAGTATTTAAGCCTCATATATAAAAAAATCTAACAACAAGAAAGGAAAAAGAAAAAATGGCAAGACTAGCAGGGGTAGATTTACCTCGTAACAAAAGAATGGAAATCGCGTTGACATATATTTATGGCATCGGACCTACAAGAGCTAAAAAAATTCTTGAAGCTACTAAGATTTCCGCAGACTTAAGAACAGACGACTTAACAGATGAAGATATTAAATTGTTAAGAAACGAATTAGCTAACTACCACATCGAAGGTGACCTTCGCCGTGAAGTTACAATGCACATCAAACGTTTACAAGAAATCGGTTCATACAGAGGTATGAGACATAAACGTAACCTTCCATGCCGCGGTCAAAGAACAAAAACTAACGCAAGAACAAGACGCGGTAAAAAAGGTATGGCAATCACTAAAAAGAAATAAGTAATAAAATAGAGGAAATAAAAAATGGCAAGACCAGTTAAAACTAAGAAAAAAGAAAAAAAGAACGTATTGCAAGGTGTTGTACACATTCAATCAACATTTAACAATACAATCGTAACTTCTACTGATACTCAAGGTAATGCTATTGCTTGGGCAACAGCAGGTGCATCAGGCTTCAAAGGAGCTAGAAAAGGTACTCCGTTTGCAGCTCAATCAGCAGCTGAATCAGTAGCTAAAAAATCTATCGACCAAGGTATGAAAAAAGTTGAAGTTCATATCAAAGGACCTGGTTCAGGTAGAGAAACTGCAATCCGCGCTATTCAAGCAGCAGGTTTGGAAATTACATTAATTAAAGACGTAACTCCTATCCCGCACAACGGATGCAGACCACCTAAGAAAAGACGTGTATAGTACACATATGTAATACTCGGGGGCTTGCTTTAAGCCAAGAAGCAAACCGTAGATGCCCCGAAAAGATAAAGGAGAAAATAATGGCAAGATATACAGGACCAACAAATAAATTATTTAGAAATAAAAAAGTAAAAGATTTGTCAAATAGAAAATTAACTTCTTCTATGAGACAAACAGCTTCAGGTCAACACGGTGCAGTAAGAAAGAAACTTTCTGAATATGCGCTTCACCTTGTTGAAAAACAAAAAATCAGATTTACTTATTTAGTATCTGAAAAACAATTTGCTAAATATTATAATGAAGCTGCAAGAAGAAAAGGCGTTACAGGTACAATTCTTCTTCAATTATTAGAATCAAGATTGGATAACGTTCTTTTCAGAGCAGGTTTAGGTATTACACGTAAACAAACAAGACAAATCGTTAACCACGGTCACGTTCTTGTTAACGATAAAAAAGTTGATATTCCATCTTACCTTGTTAAAGCAGGTGATGTAATCACTATCAAATCAAAAAGTTCAGCTTTCTTGAAATCTGTAACTGACTTGATTGATATGGCATGCGCTCCGGCTTGGATGACAATCGATAAAGATGCTTTAAAAATCACTTTCGACAGAATTCCTGAAAGAGAAGAATTAGACCCTGAATTCAAAGAACAACTCGTTATTGAATATTATTCTAAATAATGAAGGAAGACTGTAAAAATAATAACTAGGAGATTAAACATGGAATTAAAAATCAAAAATGTTAATACAACAACAAGTTCTGACGGCTCACAATACGGTAAATTCGTTATTGAACCGTTGGAAAAAGGTTTCGGAACAACAATCGGAAACTCTTTAAGACGTGTATTACTTTCAAGCTTAGAAGGAACAGCTGTTACTTCTGTAAGAATTGAAGGCATCACTCACGAATACACTGCAATTCCTGGTGTATTGGAAGATGTTATCGATGTTATGCTTAACCTTAAAGGATTGGTTGTAAAAACTGATTCCAAAGAACCTCAAACATTGAGAATTGATGTTGATCGTCCGGGCGCAGTACTTGCAAGTGATATTCAACTTCCTGCAGGTGTTAAAGTAGTTAACCCTGACTGGTTGATTTGTACAGTGGCAGATGGCGGCAGTTTCCACGCTGACGTTACTATAGAAACAGGAAAAGGTTACGTTGCTCACGATGTACCTAGAGATTCTAAAGGCGTTTCAATTGATGTTCTTCCTATCGATGCAACATTTATGCCTATCAAACGTGTAAGCTACACTGTAGAAAATACTCGTGTTGGTGATTCAATTGACTTTGATAAATTGACTTTAGAAATTTGGTCAAACGGTTCAATCGATGTAACAAACGCATTGAGCCAAGCTTCAAACTTGTTGATTGACCACTTTATGCAAATTTCTTCAATTACAGGTCAGCCTGTAATCGCTCCTTCAATGACTGTTGAAGAAGCAGTTGAAGATGAAGCAGATACACCAACAATGACAATTGAAGAATTGGAACTTTCTGTAAGAGCTTACAATTGCTTGAAACGTGCAAGTATCAACTCAATGAGCGAATTGTTGAAAAAATCAGAACATGATTTATTAAATATTAAAAACTTCGGTAAGAAATCTTCTGACGAAGTAATCGAAAGACTTCACCACTTTGGTTTAGACCTTGCTCCAAACCCTGAAGTAGAAGAAGAAGTATAAGTAAAGTAAAAAAATAAAAGGATAAAACAATGAGACACCAAACTAAAAAACATACGCTAGGACGCGCTAAGGATCAAAGAGATGCTTTGTTACGTTCTTTAGCGACTGAACTTTTTGTACACGGTGAAATCAAAACAACTATGGCTAGAGCAAAAGCTTTAAGACCATACGCTGAAGAAATTATCACTCTTGCAAAAAGAGGCGACCTTCACGCTCGCCGTCAAGCTGTTAAATTCATTTTCGACAAAGAAACCGGCAGATATATGGATTTAGCAACTGGAGAAGTTTTCGAAGCTCCTGTAGCTGATAAAAAATTAGCTGAAGAAACAGTTTTAAGAAAACTTTTCGTTGTAATCGGTAAAAAATATTCAGACCGTCAAGGCGGATACACAAGAATATTCAGATTACCTCCAAGACGCGGTGACGCTTCTGAAATGGCTTTAATCCAATTGGTATAAGCCATGCGTTATACGCTTCAGGTTCAGTATATCGGAAAAAATTATGCCGGAAGTCAAATTCAATTTGAAAATGGCAGAGAAATCGAAACCCCGACTATACAAGGAGAACTTGAAAAAGCAATCAGTACATTGATATTCGGTGATACCGAAAATATAAACCGACAAGTTAAAACAGTCTTTTCCGGACGAACCGACAGAGGTGTAAATTCTGAAGGACAAGTAGTTCATTTTGATACTGACAAATCTATTGTTGCTTCAAAGTTTGTCTACAAGTTAAATGAAATACTTCCAGATGATATATCTGTCACTGACTTGGTAGAAGTTGATGAAAAATTTCACGCTCAAAAATCTGCTAAACGCAGATATTACAGATATGTTTTTGTTAATCGTAAATGTAAAAATGCTTTTGACGGAGATTTAATGAGAGTGAAATTTGATATCGACCTCGATAGAATGAATAAAGCCTTAAGTTATCTTTTGGGTGAGCATGACTTCTCAAGTTTTAAAAGTTCCGGAACGCTAAACCCGAGCAAAGTCTGTTTTATTGAAAAAGCTGTCGCATCACGTGACGGCGACAAGGTGATTATTGATATTGTTGGAAACAGGTTTCTATATAATATGGTAAGAACCATTGTCGGAACTCTTCTTGATATAGAAGGGCATAATCGTTCGGCTGAATTTATGCTGCAGGTTTTAGAGGCTTGTGACAGACGTAAGGCTGGACATACAGTTAGTCCGTATGGATTGACATTAGTAGAAGTAACATATAATTAAAAATAAATGGAGAAAAGCATGAAAACTTATTCAGCAAAACCTCTAGAAGTAGAAAGAAAATGGTACGTAATCGATGCAGAAGGTGAAATCCTTGGCAGATTGGCTACCAGAGTCGCTAATATTTTAAGAGGAAAAAATAAACCTGAATACACTCCTAACGTTGATACAGGCGATTTCGTAATCGTAATCAACGCTGAGAAAGTTGTAGTATCAGGTAAAAAAGAAACTGATAAAATTTATTATCACCACACTGGTTTCCCAGGCGGATTGAAATCAGCAAGCGTAAAAGAATTACGTGAAAAAGATGCAAGACTTTTAATTGAAAAAGCAGTTAAAGGTATGTTGCAGCACAATACTTTGGGTGATACTCAATTCACTAAATTAAAAGTGTATAATGGTGCTGAACATCCGCACGCAGCACAAAAACCAATCGTGCTTGAAAAGGAGGCTAAATAATGGCAGATAAAGAAATTATGGCTACAGGACGTAGAAAAACCTCTATCGCAGTTGTTAAGCTTGTTAAAGGTAAAGGCAGAATTTTTGTTAACGGTAAAACTTTGAAAAATTATATCGGTAACAGACCTGCTATCGAAATGTTAGTATACAGACCTTTAGTACTAACTGATAACCAAGAAAAATACGATGTAAGAGTAAAAGCTGTGGGCGGCGGTGTAGTTGCTCAATGCGGAGCTATCAGACATGGTATTTCAAGAGCTTTGGTTAAAGCAAACGAAGAATACAAAAATGTATTACGTTTAGAAGGATTGTTAACCCGTGACCCACGTGTTAAAGAACGTAAAAAATACGGTCGTAAACGTGCAAGAAAACGTTTCCAATTCTCAAAACGTTAATATTTGGGAATTCCCAAAATCATCTCAAAAAGAACGACAGCTATGTCGTTCTTTTTTGTTAAGTAGTGATTGTAATGTGTATGGTGAAGTGGCGCACTTATGTTAACAATTGTAACGAAAAATGCAACTTGTGAAATTGGATATTTTCAAAATACTTTATATGTGTAAGAGAGCATAACAAACATAAGGAGAGATGAGATGACTTTTTTAGCGATAGATGCACAAAAGAATTTATTTACATTGCAAAAAAGCCAATTGCAATTTGAACAAACGCTTGTAATGAGCAGAGCAAACTATATCACAAAGCAAATGGGATATAGAGCACAAGAACTTGAAGGTAATGATATTGATATAGACGATGATCCGACATATCAAATGCTTCAACAGCAAGAATCATATCTTGAAACACGACAGGATTCGCTGGATTCACAGATAAGTTTGATGGAAAACGAGATTTCAAGTTTGAAAAACCTTGTTAACAATAACATCAAATCAGCTTGCAGCTTGAACCTTATCGGCGGGTAGGGAGCGTGCCGCTCCACCCGACACACTGGGTATTGCATAGATTTTTACAGAGTCTTGT
This sequence comes from uncultured bacterium, assembly GCA_947073645.1. Lineage (GTDB taxonomy): Bacteria > Cyanobacteriota > Vampirovibrionia > Gastranaerophilales > Gastranaerophilaceae > Stercorousia. The sequence continues at coordinate 31,346 of CAMTMK010000002.1, forward strand.
TAAACAAAAACAACTCAACCGTATTAAGCATCAAAGATGCTATGGTCATCGGGCCTACACCGCCCGGTACAGGCGAAAGATACGCGGGTGAGATATTTTCAACATCACCTCGAACTTTTCCCGCTTCATCTCTAAAAATTCCCACATCAACGATAACACAATTATTTTTTATTATATTTTTTTCCCCTACAACATTTTTTCCCACTGCTGACACAACAATATCAGCAGTTTTTATTATGTCTGCAAGATTTTTTGTATGACTGTGACACATTGTAACTGTTGCATTGCGTTGTAAAAGCATTTGTGCAATAGGTTTGCCCACCAGATTTGAACGTCCTATTACAACAGCATGTTTTCCTTCTATTTCAATATTGTATTCATCAAGAAGAAGTAAAATACCTTTTGGAGTGCATGGATAGACATAAGGTTTTTCACCAGAAAAGAGTTTACCTGCATTGTATGTTGTAAGCCCGTCAACATCTTTTTTAGGTGAAATTGTATCAATTACTTTAAGCTTGTCGATGTGTTTGGGAAGTGGTAATTGTACAAGAATTGCAGTTATTTTATCATCTTCATTTAATTCTTGAATTTTTGTGATGATTTCCTGCTCTGTGACGTTTACAGGATATTCGATTACAATCGAATTAATCCCAAGTTTTTCTGCACATTTTTTCTTATTATTAACATAAATTCTGCTTGAAGAGTCGTCACCTGCCAGAATTACTGCAAGTGTCGGTTTTATCGGCATTTTATCAAGTTTTGTTTTTAAATTTTCAAAAATTTTATCTCTTAAATTTTTTCCATCCAAAATTTTTGTCATTATTCCCTCACCTGTGGTAAATTTAATCTGAAATAGAATTGCTTAATTGCATCCTGTACCATTTGGGACGATTTGTCCGAAATAGAGTGGTCTGTAGGAATAACTCCAAATACATCCAAATCATAGCGTTTAAGCATTTCATAAACAGATTCCAAATCATTATTCTCAACCTTGTTTATAATTACTCCCAGCTGGTTGCCTGCTGCATATTTTGCACTGAATTCTTCAATACGTTTTGCAAGATGTGCACTTTCATCTGTAGGATTGGCTATAATTAAAGTTGTGTCAATATCAGTATCAACAAGTTGATTTAGGTATTTTAAGTCGAATTCGCAGTCAAAAATTACTATATCATAGCGGTCAATAAGTTTTAGGACTGCATCATTAATTTGTTCTGTTATCGGGCATCGGCAATCTTTTGATCCTACAAACCAAGATACAATAATATCGACATTATCATCTAACGATACTAAAATATCTTCCATTGCCCACTCCACAAATTCTTGTTTGGACATTCCTTCCGGTATTCCTGTTTTGTATTCGTGTTTTCCGCTTCGGATACCATAGATTGTATTTCGAATATCAAGTCCGAAGCTGTGTCCGAGTTCACTTGTCAAATCGTTATCGAATAACAGTATAGATTTTTCGGGGAAATATTCTCGAAAAATGTTTAAAAATGCTTTTACAACTGTTGTTTTACCGCTTCCGCTCTTTCCTGTTACTGCAAGTTTAAATGCCATATTGCCTTTCTGTTTTCTGATAACTGTTTTGTCAAATCCATAGCTTTTTGAGCTAATTCTTCGCTTAACGACCCTGCTCCGCAAGAAGGGGTTATTAGCGAATTTTCTATAATAATTTTCTCATCAATTCCCATTTTGGTCAAATTTTTTACACCATTTTCAAAAATTTTAATCATTTTATCTAAATCAGCATCTTCAATAGCTTTGGAATCCTTGGTTGGAACTATTCCCCAGGCGATTTTTCCACCGCGTGATAAAAATCTTTTAAATTCAATACCCAAAGTTTCTCCATATGTATAGGCATCAAAGCTTATAATATCAATACCGGCATCAATTGCAATATTCCAATCACAGTTTGAACAGCAGTGAAGTCCGCTTAAAGCTCCGTTAGTTTTGATTGTGTCGGAAACTGTTTTTATCATCTCCAGTGGAGAATTACCTTGTATAGTTGCAAGTGAAGGTTCGTCAATAAAAATTATTGGTATGGTTGATTGACAAGCTGATTTTATTTGATTAATCTGCCATAAAGCTTTTTGAGCCAGATTCTGAGCAAGGTTATCCGAGCTGACTCTGAATGATAGTGTATGCGGACCTGTAATTTGACCTTTCGCGAATTTAGGTTTTGTTTCTTTAATGAGTTCTATAAATTTTGGGAAACTTACAGAACAAAAAGAAGACATATCTTCCGTAAATTGGGAAATCATGTCTTCTTTTTTATTTATTTTTGTTAATTGAGGCCAGAATGGAATATTGCCAAAATCTTTTTTTACAATTTCCATAGCTTTATCTAAACTGTCACAAGGTAATGAGCCAATAGCTAAGCATTCCAGCGTCAATTCAGATGCCATCAATCACCTATTCTTCAACTGTTTCAACTTCTTCTTCAACAGCTTCTTTTAAAACTTCTGAAGCAGTGATTACAACAGCTAATTCGCATTTAACTTTAGAAGTCAATTTGATTAACATTGAGTATTCACCAACTTTGTTGATAGGAGCATTTAGAGAAACATTTTTTCTATCAACTTCAATGCCAGCTTTAGCTTGTAATTCTTCAGTTAATTTTTTAGTAGTGATTGTACCGAATAATTTACCTGATTCACCGGCTTTAGCAGAAAGTTCCAGTTTACCGAATTCTTCGATTTTACGAGCGATTTCTAAAGCTTCAGCATGTAATTTTTCTTGTTTAGCTTTAATTCTAGCTAAATTTTTCTCTCTGTTTTCTAAAGCGCCTTTTGTAGCAACTTCAGCAACTGATTGAGGAAGCAAGAAGTTTCTTGCATAACCGTCTTTTACTGAAACGATATCACCTGCTTCACCAAGGTTTTGAACATCTTTTTTTAATATAACTTGCATTTTAAAATTCTCCTTTGCTATTTATAATGCTATAGTTCCACCCTACTACAAACATAAAGTTTTGTCGAGAGTTTTTTTCGGAATGTAAAGTACTACTGAGTTAAACTACTAATTTTTACCAATATTGTTCGGCATGGCTACGTGCGTAGCACTATTTCATTGCGGGAAAATAATATTTTACACCGTTAGTTGAACGCCATTTTACATAGCCTGTTTTTGGCGTTCTATCTATGTCAAAGACACTTACAAGTGCCCAATTCCCTTTGATTGCCGTTAAATTTATTTTTTGTGGCATGTTTATTGTGCCGACAATTTGTGATTTTTCATCGGTTGATGTATGAATATCTTTTGCTTCTGCAGGAGCTTCTTTGAGAAGGGTTAGACCGTATTTTTTACCATACATATTATAAAACATTATCCAGGTCATAAACCTGTATGGGTCATCTTTTTTTAACCAGCCTTTGGCATTTGTTTGATTATTGTATATAACTTCAACCCAATCATCTGTTTCATCTGTAACTGCAAGCAGACCAAAACTTTTATTAGGCAGGTATACTACAAATAATTGCTCCGGTTTTACAGTTTCAGGAAATATTTGATTTCCTATCCAGCTTATACTGTGCAATATTGTTGAAGATTCTTCCGGTTCTTTATACAGCACGATTTCATGCGGTGCTTGATAAAGTCCGAGTGTTGTTGTCTGTTCAATACTTACATATTGAGGAACAACATTGGCGCATAATGCTTTTACCGGTATCAATAACATTATTGCAAGTATAAGTAGTAGTTTTTTTACCATAAGTAACCTCTAAAATTTATGCAAAACTCAATGTGGCAAGGGCTACGCTCCTTATTCCCTAAATGTTATTTCTGCGTATGTTTTTTGAAGTTTTGCACGAACATTTGACATTTGACGTTCAATAACTTCATCTGTTAATGTTGCATTTTCATCCTGCATTTTTATACGGAATGCAAGGCTCTTGAAGCCTTTTTCGATATTTTCGCCTTGATATACGTCAAAAACTTCGCTTCCTTTAAAGATATTTTGTTGTACGGAACTTTTGATAACTTTTTGAATATCATCAAAAGTTACATCATCATTAATTACAAATGCAAGGTCACGGCGAACTTCCGGGAATTGAGAAAGTTTTTTGTATCTTGGAGTATGTTCTTTGATGATTTCGATTAAAGCATCCAAATCAAGTTCAAACATAAATACGTCTTGACCTTTGATTTTCATTTTATCTTTAAGGATTGGATGAATTTGTCCGAAATATCCTATGCAAGTAAGGTTTTTGCCTAAAATATTAACCTTTGCACTTCTGTATGGGTGCATATAATCCAAATCGTCGCAGGCAGTTATTTTAATTCTCTTAGTCACATCAAGTTCTGTGAACAATTTTTCAATAATGCCTTTTAGCGTAAAGAAATCAGTAGTTGCTTTAACCTGCCATTTTGAATTTTCTATGTCGCCGGTCAAGACGCCTGCAAGAACACGTTTTTCAGTAACGCCAGCTGATTTCTCATCGGCTTCAGCAACCTTGTTGTATGTTGTGCCGATTTCATATGCCCAGAAGTTTTTCTGACCGTTATCATAGTTGTATTTCAAGCAGTTTAAAATTGAGCCCGACATGCTTTCTCTAAGCATTGTGCATTCTTCACTTGCGGAGTTTAATACTTTTACGGCTTTTGATTCGTCAAATGGAACCATAAATTTATCCAACATAGGTTTGCCGATTAGTGAATTTGTAATAATTTCATCCAAGCCAGAAGAAAGCATTAGGTTATGAACTTTTTTGATAACTTTTTCTTCTAATGAAATTGTTGCTGTTTCGTTTTTACTTGGAAGTGTCGGGGTGATTTTGTCATAGCCGTTAATTCTTGAAACTTCTTCAATCAAATCAATTTCACGGGTAACGTCACCGCTTCTGAATGACGGAACTAAGAATTTTACTGCAGAATCGTTTCCGCCAAGTTTTGTGAAACCGAGGTTTTCCAAGATAGAAATACATTTATCGGGAGCGATTTCACATCCTAAAATTCTTTTAATTTGAGCATATCTTAATGTGATTTCAATCTTGTCAAGCTTATTGTTTCCTGTCTCAACAACGCCTTCGATTTTTGCATCAGCAAGTTCAACAAGTAATTGCATTGCACGCATTAAAGCAGGTTTAATTGCTTCAATGTCTATACCGCGTTCAAATCTAGAGCAGGCTTCGCTTTTGTAACCTACGCTTCTTGAACTTTTTCTGTTGCTTTGAGGAGTAAAATATGCGCATTCAAGTGCGATATTTTTTGTGTTGTTATCGATTTCAGAATTTGCACCGCCGAAAACACCGGCAAGACAAACACCTTCGTCTTTTGATGCGATAAGAATGCTGTCTGTGGTTAAAGTTCTTTCAACTTCATCAAGGGTAACGATTTTTTCGCCTTCTTTAGCACGTCTTACGCATAAATAACCGTTGAGTTTATCCAAATCAAATGCATGAAATGGAGTGCCGTATTCAAGCATAACGTAATTTGTGATATCAACTACGTTGTTGATTGCACGAACACCTGATGCAGCAAGTCTTTTTTGCATCCAATCCGGCGACGGTTTAATTTTTAAGTCTTTTAAAATACCTAATGAATAGTATTTGCAAACATCTTCATCAATGATTTCAACTTTGAAACTGTCTGTTGATAAATCTCTTGTGCATTCAAGCGGAGAAAATTTCAGCGGTCTGTCAAAAATTGCACTTAATTCTCTTGCAATTCCGATAACAGACATTTGGTCACCTCTGTTTGCGGTTGGTGCAACATTTAGAACGTAATCTTTTTCAAATCCTAAAACATCTTCAACATTTTCACCAATTTTAACGTCAGGGAAAATTCTGTTAAGGATTAAAATACCGTCTTCTTCCTGATATCCGCGTTCTGTAACTCCAAGTTCGTCAGCAGAGCAAAGCATACCTTGAGATTCAACTCCTCGAATTACTGCAGGTGTAAGTGTAAACATTTCGCCTGATTTTCTGTCCAAAACTTGTGAACCAACTTGTGCGTATGGAATAATTTGTCCTTCTGCAATATTTTGAGCACCGCAGACAACAGTTTTCAACCCGTCTTTTGTGTTAACGGTAACAAGGTGGAGTCTGTCTGAGTTTGGGTGATTATCGATTTTTTCGATTTTAACTGTTTGAATATTAGTAAATTTCGCTTTTACTTCTTCAATTTCTTCTACTTCCAATCCGCTCATTGTAAGTTCGTGAGCGATTTGTTTTACGTCTATGTCTGATATGTCAACAAATTCGTTTAACCAGTTTATTGATACTTGCATTATAATTCCCTCTTTCTATAATTTGATTTTATAACAAAAGAAATTTATTGACAAATATAAATAAAAATTATAAAATAGTAGATACTTTCGTAAGGAAAGCATGGGTGAAATTCCCACACTGGACCGCAGCCGTAAAAGTCGGAATGCTTATGAGAGTTAATGTTACCACGGAAATCTGGGAGATTTTTTTATGAAAAACACAATTTTACATGACAACAAAGTTGTTAATTTGGACACTGCTAAGTTAAATTTTATGTCCAATCCTTTGGTATCTGATAAAGATGCAAACATTAGTCTTGTTGATAATTATTTAAAACAGCTTGACTGGAAAGTAAACGAAAATTCAAATATGTCTTATTCAATTCAGGGGCTGAATAATTACATTGCATCCGAAATCAGTAAACAGTACTGGCTGAATAAGATTTATCCCGCTGATATTAAAAATGCGCATGTTAACGGGGATATTCATATTCATGATTTGAACATTATTTCTGTCTATTGTGTAGGCTGGGATTTAAAAGATTTATTGACAGAAGGTTTTACGGGTGTAAAAGGTAAAGTTGAAAGTGCTCCTGCAAAACATTTCAGAACTGCTCTCGGACAGGTTGTAAACTTTATGTATACAATGCAAGGAGAAGCAGCAGGGGCTCAGGCTTTCTCAAACTTTGATACGCTTCTTGCTCCGTTTATCAAATATGATAACTTGGATTATGCTCAAGTAAAACAGGCAATTCAGGAATTTGTGTTTAATATGAATGTTCCGACACGTGTCGGTTTTCAAACTCCATTCACTAATATTACTATGGATTTGACTGTACCTTCATATTATGCAGACCAATCTGTTATTATTGGCGGTGAGTATATGGAAGCAACTTATAAAGAATTCCAAAATGAAATGGATATGCTGAATAAGGCTTTCTTTGAAGTTATGATGGAAGGAGATAATTCCGGCAGAGTATTTACATTTCCCATACCGACTTATAATATTACTCGTGACTTTGACTGGGATAATAAAAATATTGAAGGACTTTGGGAAATGTCTGCAAAATATGGCATTCCATACTTTTCAAATTTTATTAACTCTGATATGTCTCCGGAAGATGCGCGTTCTATGTGTTGCCGATTGAGAATTGACAACAGGGAATTGGAATATAGAGGAGGCGGATTATTCGGTTCAAATCCATTGACAGGTTCTGTCGGTGTTGTAACAATTAACCTTCCGAAGATTGCAGAAATTTCAGAAACTAAAGGAGAGTTCCTGCAAAAACTTGCAGAAAAAATGGAACTTGCAAAAGAAAGTTTGGAGATTAAGCGTGCACTTCTTGAGGATTTGACAGATAAAAACTTATATCCTTATACAAAATTTTATTTAAGAGATATTAAATCGAGGTTTGGTGTTTATTGGAAAAACCATTTCTCAACAATAGGTTTGATTGGTATGAATGAAGCTTGTTTAAATCTTTTGAAAGATGATATTGGAAGCTTTAGGGGTAAACAATTTGCTATTGAAGTTATGGACTTTATGAGAGCAAAAATAAGTGAATTCCAAAACAAAACAGGAAATAACTATAACCTTGAGGCAACTCCAGGTGAAGGGACTTCTTACAGATTAGCAAGACTTGATAAGCAAAAATACCATTATTATACAAATTCAACCCAATTACCTGTAAATTATACCGATGATATTTTTGAAGTTCTTGATCATCAGGACGATTTGCAGACTAAATATACGGGCGGAACGGTTGTTCATATTTATGCAGGTGAGAGAATTCAAAGTATTGAAACAATGAAAAATCTTGTTAAAAAGATTTGCAACGGCTATCATCTGCCTTATTTTACATTCTCACCGACATTCAGTACCTGTCCGAACCACGGTTATGTTGCTGGCGAACATTTTACCTGTCCCGAATGCGGAGCTGAATGTGAGGTTTATTCCAGAGTTGTAGGGTACATCAGACCTGTTCAGCAGTGGAATAAAGGTAAGAAAAAAGAGTTTAAAGACAGAACTGAATTTAAAATCGGAGAATGTCAATGCAGATAGGCGGAGTTCAAAAAACTTCTCTGCTTGATTTTCCCGATAAAATCAGCGCAATTGTTTTTACTCAAGGCTGTAATTTCAGATGCGGGTATTGTCATAATCCCGAACTGATAGTATTAAGAAATGAGCCGTCTGATGACGGCTTTTTTGAATTTCTTGAAACTCGTAAAGGAAAACTTGACGGAGTTGTGATTACAGGCGGTGAACCCTGTCTGCAAAAGGATTTGATTGAGTTTATCAAGCGGATTAAAGATATGGGTTTTTTGGTAAAACTTGATACAAACGGTTCTTTTCCTGATGTTTTAGAACAAACTTTGCCCTATATTGATTATGTTGCAATGGATATAAAAGCGCCTGTTGAGAAATATTTTGAAATAGCAAAATATAAGCCTGATAAAATCTTAAAAAGTATTTTGTTAATTATGAACAGCAGAGTTGATTATGAATTTAGAACAACTGTTGTTAAATCACAATTAAGTTACGATGATTTTGAAAAAATCGGAGAGATGATTAAAGGCGCAAAAAGATATTATCTGCAAAAATTTGTGCCGTCAAAAACGTTTGATGAGAATATGATGAACGAAATAACATATTCAAATAAAGAATTTGAAGAAATAAAAGATATTTTGAGTAAGTATATTGAGAATGTGACTATAAGATAGTTGCACCTTGTCTAAAGATGCGAACTTCATTCCCCATAACTCCTGCGACGGTTGATTCCAAACCTTTGCAGGTGTGACCGTAATCAGGAATTATTAAATCTGCAAGTTCTTCCATGTTTTCTAAAGCTTGCTCGTAAGTTTTTGCAGACGGCTGATGTGAAAGATTTGCGCTTGTAGTTGCAAGAACGTGACCATCTGCTATTTCGCAAATTTGTCTAAAAATTTCGTTGTTAGGAACGCGTATTCCGACGGTTTCCATATTTGAAGTTATGTAATATGGTGTTTTTTCGCTTTTTTCCGTAACGATTGTAAGCGCACCTGGAAAATGTTGTTTTATTAAACGGCATCCTATTTCTGGAATTGGCTTAACATATTCTAAAAGATGATAAACTTCATTTGACATTAAAATCAAAGGTTTTTGTGCTTCACGTTTTTTTATCTCATAAATTTTATTGACAGCTTTTTCTGATGTCGGTAAGCATCCCAAACCCCATACTGTGTCTGTAACAAACGCGATTACGCCGTCGTTATTTAATACTTTTGATATTTCATCTTTGTTCATTTGATAATCCTATTTTTTAATTCCTGTGCATATTCCATTTTAAACAATAGGTTGAGCAATGTGTAAACCGCAAAGCAAACAACTGCTACTGTTGAAATTTTGCATAATTCAAATATGTATTTTGGAAGTTCAACTAACTTGTCAAATCCATATGCTGTTATAAAACAAATACCGAGTGTAATTGTACCTGCAATACACATTTTTAGCAGGTTTGTAAATAAACTTCTGTAATCCATTCTGACTTTTTTGTAAATCAAAGCCCCGAGAACAACTGCATTGAAAAGGGTTACGAGCGATGTGGATAAAGTGATTGCGCCGATACCCATTCCAAGTTTTGTTATGAAAATTACGTTCAATAAATATTTTAATACGATTGATGAAAACGCAACGATAAAAGGTGTTTTGGAGTCATTGAACGAGTAATAAACTCTTGTTATGCTGTCTCTGAATACATAAGGCAAAATTGAAACAGACAAGAACCACAAAGCTTCAGTTACCATAAATGTTGCGGTCTGGTCAAATGCTCCACGCTCAAATACAAGTTTTACGGCATCATATCCGACTGTTAAAATGCCGATAATTATAGGTATTCCTACAAAAAATAATACTCCTACACCTTTGTTAAAATAATTCTTGATACCGTCTAAATCCTTATCAGCAACAAGTCTTGAGAAAATTGGGAATAACGGAACTAGAAATGCAGTAACTAAAATTCCTACAGGAAACTGAAAAACTCTGTTGGCATAACCGATTGCAGTCCAAGCACCTTCTGAAATTGATGAGGTGAAGAACATATCAACGTAAATATGAATTTGCCCGACAGTCGAGCTTAAAACAGCAGGAAATAGAAGCTCTGTAATCTCTTTAAAATTGGGATTATTAACGAAGTTAAAATTCGGTTTCCATTTAAAGCCGAGCTTTCTGACATTTGGATACTGGATTATTAGTTGTAAAATCGCACCGATTGTGGTTGCCCAAGCAAGTGCATAACCTTTTTGGTCATTTGGAACAGCTATTACTATTCCTATTATTGCAGCACTCATAATAATCGGTGACAAATTCGGAAGCATAAATTGTTTATAAATAATCAAAATCCCGTAATAAATTCCGACAATTCCACCTATGATAAGTAAAGGTGTCATAATTTTTAAATGTTCTGATGCAAGTGAAATCATTTCAGCCGAACCGCTTGAGATAATCAGTCCCATTATTGGTTTTGCAAACACAAACATGACCGCCGACAACACTAAAAAGAAAATTGTTGTCGCGGTCATAAATGTTGAATAAAGTTTGTTAACGCATTCCTGCGGTTTTTCATTGAGGTTTGGAATAAGTTTTGAAAACACAGCAACTGTTGCACTGTGGAAAGGCCCTCCGACACCGCCTAAAAGAATTAAAGAAAGTGACGGGATTTGGTATGCATAGTAGTAAGCATCTGATACCATTGATGCACCGTAATAGTTTGCGATAATAATATCGCGAATAAATCCTATTAGTTTGCTCACAATAGTTACTACCGCAATAATCCAAGCTGCTTTTAATACTGATGTTGTTTTATCATTACCATTCGTCATTATTTTCTTTTACCAATTCCACATATAATCTTAAACCTTTGTTAAATGCGCTCGTTTCCAAATCAGGTGAGCTGAATTTAACGGTGTTTCTTCCAACTTTAATATATTTTGAAATATCAATTTCTACATTACGTTTGTATCCAAAGAGGTCTTTTGGCATTTCAAACAATTGTTCTCGTCCGTTAATATCGACAATTAATCTGCTTATTCCAAATTTGTTATCTATGATAATTTTTGCATATTTGTGCGGGCAGTAAAAAGATTGTTCTGCGCTTATTTGCGTAGAATTTGTCGACAGAATTATCGGTTTTGTTGCAAGAATAATACCTGTGTAGTAGTGTTGAAGGATTTTGTCATAAGGTTTGTGGAGTTCAGAACCCATAAAACCTGCGCCGTATTGGCTTAAACCTACACCGTGACCGAAACCTCCGCCGTAAGCTTTGATTGATATGAGGTTTCCGTTTTCGTCCTGTTCGTTTTCAAATACAACGTTTGCAGAAGGCAGGGCTTTGCCGTTGTTGGTCATTAAACGGCGGATAACAAGTTCTTTAGAAACTTTGTAAGTCTGAGAGCGGGTCAGAATTTCCATTTCAACAATTTTGCCCGAATCTCCGCGTTTTAATATTTTTACCTCTAACAAATCGTCAAGCTTGTCACCTTTTTTGAACGCAGGTTTAACAAAACCTGTGGCAGATTGTGCGGGTAAAGTTGCTTCAAGTGCTGTTTTTAGTTCTTCAGCAGTCCATTCTCGTTCCCATCTGAAATAAGGTGAACGAATATCATATGCAGTCGGTTTTGCTTTGTAGTATGCATTTGCTTTTTCTTCAGTGTTTAAAGGTTCTTGTCCGATAATATCGGGTTTAGCTTTTAGGTAAGGCTTTTCTGCTGATGGGAAAGCTTTTGTAACAGGGTCTGAAAAAGCATGAGAGTAACTTTCGGTATACCCGCCGGCAGTTGATGAGTATTGTGCAAGGATTAAATCCCAATTATAGATTGCAACAACACCTTCGGTTTCTGCTACTGCCTGATTTGAAAGCGGTTTTTCGGTGTTTGCTCCAAAATATACCTGACTTGCAACGCTGTCTACAACATCATAATTTGGTGAAGCTTTGGTGCGTGGTGAAAGAACATAGTTTCTTGCAGCAACGCTTTGTGCTTTCAGAGCTTCCAATCCGAAATGCACAGGCATTTCGTTTGGTACAACGCCTTTGAGATATTCCTCGACTTCAATCATGTTAACAAGGTTGAAAGTATTATTATTGTTTTTTATAAGTTCAAATGCACCATGATAAAGTGCTTGTTTGCCTGCACGTTTAAGTCCTGTTACGCCTAAAAGTCCGTAATTGCTTGTGATTTGTATAGGACCTGCAACACGTTCGGTATATTGCGGAGTTGTGATTGTAAACATTCCGTCTTTAAAAGTAATTCGGACATTTTGATTGGCGCTGATATTTGCGATAAGCATTTTGTTATCGTAAATTTGTGTGTCGCCTGTACCGAAAATTGTTATATCATTATATTGATAAGTTCCGAAATTTGTTGTTCCTATACCTACTCGCACAACTTCGGATGCTGGTTTTTGCTTAGTCACCGCAACAGATTGTGCAATTTCCAGTGTGGTTTGCGGAATATGCGGAAGTATCTGACTGCAAACGGGAAGTGCAGTACAAATTGCCAATGCAAGTAAATATATTTTTATTTTACTTCCCAAGTTGTACCTTCTTTTGAATCTTTAAGCACAATATCAACTTCGTCAAATGCAACTCTGATTTTGTCTGCGATGTCCCAGTTTTTGGCATCACGAGCTTCTTTTCTGAATGCAATAATTTCTTCCATTGAAACAAAATCTTTTTCGAGTTTTGCCGAAACGTGTTTTACTGCATTTTGCAATTCTTCCTCGCTTAATGTCGGTTTTTCGAAAGTAAAGCCGAGTGTTGTTGCTAATGTATAGAGAATTGTAAATGCATTTTTGTCGTCTTTGTTTGCCTTATTTGTAAGCTCAAAAAGAATAGCAAGAGCTTTTGAAGTATTCAAATCATCATCCATTGCTTCTACAAATTGTTTATATTCATCGGTTTGAGTAATGTCAAAATCCTCGTTGATTTTTGTTTGTTTAGCATTCAGCATACGTTTTACACCTGCCTGTGCAGAAGATAAGGCTTCATCGGAGAACTCTACAGGCATTCTATAGTGGTTTGTCAGAATGAAAAATCTGATTGTATTGCTGTCATATTTTTTCAATAATTCATCAATTGTTAAGAAATTGCCTAGAGATTTCGACATTTTCTCTTTGTTAATAGTTACAAAACCGTTGTGAAGCCAGTAATTTACGAATTTGCAATCGTTTGCGCATTCTGATTGCGCGATTTCATTTTCGTGGTGCGGGAAAATTAAATCCGCTCCGCCTGCGTGGATGTCAATTGTCTTGCCCAAATATTTTCTGCTCATTGCTGAACATTCAATATGCCAGCCCGGTCTGCCTACACCCCATGGTGATTTGTAGCCGAATTTTTCGTCTTTTTTCCATAGTGCAAAGTCAAGCGGGTCTTCTTTAAAATCGCCGACTTCAATTCTTGCACCGCTTTCAAGCTGGTCTATAGGCTGTTTTGAAAGGTAACCGTATTTTGAGAATTTTTTAACTCTGAAATACACATCTCCGTTAGCTTCATATGCATAGCCTTTATTAATTAAATCTTTTACGATAGCAATCATTTCGCCCAGTGTTTTTGTGGCAAAAGGTTCAATATCAGGTTTCAAAGTATTCAAAGCCTGCATAGAATTTGCAAACTGTTTGTACCAATATTGCGAAACTTCTTCAGGAGTTTTCCCTTCATTTTCGGCTTTTTTAAGGATTTTGTCGTCAACATCTGTTACGTTACGGCAATAAGTTACGTCATAACCTTTGAATTTTAAATATCTGTACAAAACGTCCCAAGTAATATAGCATCTTGCGTGTCCAAGGTGTGCAAAATCATAAACCGTAGGACCGCAAACGTACATTTTAACTTTGTTATCTGTAATTGGAGTAAACTCCTCAATAGTGTTTGAATAAGAATTGTGTAATTTCATATAAAAAATCCCTCTTTTTTTGTTTTAATTTTAACACAAAAAATGTTAATAAATGTAACTAAATATCAGATTTTTAAAATATTAAGTTTTCAAAATACTTTATATCTAAGTGACACGAGTGCAATAATGATAAGGAGAGATTTTATGAGCGCTAATAACAGTATAACAACAATTGTTCAAAACGGTGAAACTATTGGGCTTTATTCGGCTATGTATGGTTGTACCGATGAAGAAATAAAGCGTGCGAATGGTCTGAAAGGTGATAAAATTAAAGAAGGACAGACTTTAAATATTCCTATTGGCCAGAGAACTGATTTGCCGACATCTGATGAAAGTGTTTTGGATAAAAAATTATCTTGGTTTAATAATCAGCTTAATGAAATCCATATGAAGCTGTATAATCCGGATTTGAAGCCAGAAGAACGTGAAAAACTTGAAGAACAATACATTAAACTTAAAAATATGAAGAAAGAGCGTGATAAAGTTGCTCAGTTTACAAAATCAGATAATGGTATCAATTTGGTTTTAGAAATGAAACAAGATATAACTTTGACTAAGTTTAGACAATTATTTCCTGAATGTAAAACGAATTTTATGAATTATGCTTATGAAACAAATCAAAGATATTGCGATGAGGTTCATGGCTGGGTTGCAGATCCTGATATTGTAGAATTGCGCGCCGGTTCAAAACATATGATTAAATCTCAGGATTATGCCAGAGATGATGGAGACGGATTTTGGCGTTCATTGAAAAAGACATTTGGTGGTCGTTTAGATGGCAAATAAATCAAAAATCTGATGAACAGGTTTAATTAAATCTTCAACCGGACAGGTTTCGTCTAACTCAAGGGTTATTGTCGGAATCTGTCTTTCTATGCCTGTATAAGTTCCAAAACTTCCCGGGGTCGGGTAGCCGATGCTTGCTTCAACCGGATATTTTATAATCTCTGAAATCTTTTCGGCAATTTCACGTGCAGGACCGTCGTAGTTGACGACTTTATAAGGCGCATGAAGTGTAATTATAAGTTCGGGTTTGTATTTTTCGATTACATCAATTACAAATTGAGTTTCAATCTCACTGCCTGCAGATGTTCCGCCAAAGTAATCAGAAGGGTTGTTACCTGCAAGAGATGTATCTTCTCCCCAATTTTTTGTCGGAAAATTTCTGTTTAAATCAACTCCATTTGCGTTTGTTCGCCTGCCAAGCTGCATTCCGTCAGGATTCAGGCATGGAATGAACATCAAACCGTTTGTTTTCATATATTTTTCAATCAGGAATTTCCCCTGAGGTTCATCGCCATGAAAAACTCCGATAATTAGAGTTTTGCCTTCTCCGATAAGTTCTATTTTGTTTCCGAGTTTTGTTGTTCTATTCAAAAAGTGCCTCGATAAATTCTTCCGAATTAAATTCTCTTAAATCTTCCATTTTTTCGCCGACACCGACTAGTTTTACGGGTAACTTCATATCACGCGCTACGGCTAAAACGATTGCACCTTTTGCAGAACCGTCAAGTTTTGTGAGGGCAACTGATGTAAGATTTACCGCTTCTGTGAAAACTTTTGCCTGCTGCAAACCGTTTTGACCTGTGTTTGCGTCTAATACTAAGATGCATTCTCGTAAAGCTTCAGGTGCTTTTTTGTCGATTACGGATTTAATTTTCTTTAATTCTTCCATAAGGTTGAATTTGTTTTGCAAACGTCCGGCGGTATCAACCAATAGTACGTCATAACCATCTTTTTGAGCTTTTTCAATTGCTTCAAAAACAACAGATGCAGGGTCTGCTTTATCGCGGCGGACAATATCTGCACCGGCGCGTTTTGACCAAATGTCGAGTTGTTCCTCAGCAGCCGCGCGGAAAGTATCTCCGCAGGCAATTAAAACTTTTTTACCTTCACATTTGAATTTATAGGCAAGTTTTCCGATTAAAGTTGTTTTCCCCGCGCCGTTAACACCTGTTATAAAATAAATATTCAGTCCGTCATTATAATTTAATTTGTTTTCGCCTGCATTTTTCAGAGTTTTTAAAAATTCGGAGCGCAAATATTCTTTAACCTGAGCGGGCTTAATTTTTGACTGCCCCCTAAGATTATCTACAAGCTCTGATGCGTAATTTACGCCCAAATCAGCACTGATTAGTGTGTCTTCCATATCATCAAGAACAAAATCGGAAAATTCTTCTTCCGAGCCGACTGCCTCAACAACATTACCAACAAGTGCCTGAGCTGTGTTTTTCAGGTTATTAAATTTGTCTTTAAAAAATCCGAACATGGTTTATGATAATCCGAAGTCAACGATAACTTTTGCAAGAATTCCGTTAATAAATGATGCGCTGTCATCTGTTGAATATTTTTTAGCAAGTTCCAAAGCTTCATCAACAACAACTTTCATTGGAGCATCTTTGATATATAAAAGTTCAACGATTGCGATACGCAAAATATCTTTATCCATTTTTACCAATCTGCCCAAATCCCAGTTTTTAGCATATTTTTGGATTGTATCATCAACTTCTTTATGATTTTTTTGGAAAAATTCAGCAATTTGGATAGCATAATTTTTTACATCATGTTGAGAGTCCAATGTTGTAAATTCTGCGATTTCCAATGCAAGAAGTGATTTTTCCGCAATATCAATCATTTCGTTAATTCTGCCTGTCATATCTGATGTCATCGGGATTGGAACAGGGATGTTTGCAACACCTATCGGACGGTTTAGATTAACTTCCGAATCAGCTTCGTAATTATCGATTTGGTCTCTCATTGCAATTAAAGAACCTAATGCGATTTTAAGTTCGTCACTTGCACTGCTTGTCAAAATTCTTACTGATTTAAGGATAATATCTTGTAAATTTTCTCTTGTATAATTTGTTATATTTTTTTCAAACTGTGAAAACAGAATGAATGCTAATTCTCTTGCTGCTCTGCGCGCTTGCATATATATCTTACCTCTTTTTATTGCTACACGCACTTATGTTAGCACGAAAATTTTAAATCTACAATATTTTCAAATGTTTGTTATCAAATTTTCTGTTTACAAGTTCTTTAAATCTGCTTTTTACGAATTCTGTCTGGGTTGAGAATGGTTTTAATGTTAAGAATTTTCTGTAGTATCTTTGTGCTGTTGAAAATTTGCCCAGTTTTTCCATACATACGCCAAGACCGGCATAAGCTTTGTAGTATTCGGGATTACGTTTGACTAATTGATTTAAAACTTCCAAAGCTTCTCTGTATTTGTTAAGTTTCATCAAAAGCGTTGATTTTTGTTCGTAAGCTTTTAAAAATCCGGGAGAATTTTCAATTAATTTTTGATAAATCATTAATGCCAAGTCATATTCTTCACATAATTCGTGAGAAATTCCGAGTTGTAATATGGCGTTTGGATTTTCGGGGTTAATTTGTATAGCGCGGATGAAATTTTTGATAGCTCCGCAATTTTCGCCTTCAAGCTGATGGCAGATGCCAAGTTCAAAAAATGCATCATAGTATTCTTCTTTGATTTGTGTTGCCATATCAAGATATTTGATTGCTTTTGAATATTGTTTTAAATTTTTGTAGCAAACTCCAAGCCCAAAATAACTTTCGGCATTATTTCTGTCTATCAAAATTGCGTTAAGATAGTTTGAAACCGCCTCTTTATATAAATTATCAAGGCGTAGTGCATTTGCTTTTTCATAAAAACTATTCAGAGTGTTATATTTTTTAGTGTTCATCAATCTAATCATAGATTTTTTTTTATATTTGATGAACATCCGTTTGATGTAGAACTTTATCAATCATTGGATTTATTATTGTGATTGTGGTATAAAGTTGTTATGAAAAAGTATTTGGTTTGGTTGTTAATATTAACGGGAATACCTGCTTTTGCAGATGAGATTATGCTTCGCGGGGTAGAAACTCAAGCTGTACAGCTTCCGAAAGTTAATATTAATCAAAAACAATCTCTGCTTATTAATGATGAACAAGTACTTTCAGAACTTATTAACCGCCAAAAAGAAAAAGATTTAGAAGATATTGAAAACTTGTGGAAGGGGACTGTTGAGAACAATCAGGTTATCGGATTTGCACTGAAAAAGCTTGCAACTCCTGAAAGCCAGCGCAGAATTCATTCATCTCTTATGGCAAAAACTTTGTCGGCAGTTGTCGCGGGTGCGTCTTTTGCCCCGTCTTTAGTCGGAGCTGATTATGCTGTTCAATCAGGTGCTTTTGCAGCGGGCAGACTCGCTCAAAACCTTATTAATCGTAAAAATATGCCGACTGAAATTCCTTTGACTGATACCGAGCTTATTGAACTTGCGGGACTTGTCGAAAATCTTCAAGACAAGATTATTACAGCATATTATAATTACAAAAGTTCTCTTTCTCAATTGAAAGAAACGCGACAAAAACTGCTTTTGTATAATAAAAATTATGCCAAAGCGCTTGATGATGAGGATTTAATGGAAATTTCCATTTCGTCATCACTTTACGATAATATGCGTGTTGAAGAATTTTATTATTTGGAAAACGCAAAAAAATATCACCTTGAGCTTCAAAGGCTTGCAGGTAAGAAAGTTGTTGATAAATTAAATTTGTATCAATTTAATTACAATTCAACTCTTGTCGGAGAAAAGGCGGTGGGTAAATGAAAAAAATATTGACTCTGATTTTAATATTTTTTGCTTTGCCTGTATCTGCCGTAAGTTATGATGAGTTGAAGATGCCAAAAGACCATGCTTATCGTACCGGTTTATCTGAAGATCCTGAAAAAGAATATTTTGAAGCAAAGGCGCAAAATGTTTTACATCAGGAATATGTGAAAAAAGAGGCACAGCAGTTTAATGTTAATGATTTAACTTTCGCGGATTTGAGTATTAAACAGATATCAAGAGAAGTTTCGGCAGACTTGGAACTTAATCAGGAAGATATGGTTGGGGATTTGTCAGTGTTGTGGCAGGGGGCTGCATCTCAAAGTGAAACAATAAATTTTGCACTTTATAAGCTTGCAAACCCTGATGAAGACAAGCCTGATGAAAAATCTGTTAAAAAAGTTTTGACAACAATTGCAAGTATGTCGACTCTTGCAGGTGCTACTATGGGAAACCCTGTTGTTGCTGCAGGTTCTTTAATCGGGAGTAATGTTCTTGGGATTATGTCGCAGGATACGAAAGCCCTTAACTACAAATATACTAAAGTTAATGATGCTGATATGATTATTTTAGTCAGAAAAATTGAGGACTTACAACAAAGAACAGTTGACCTTTATTATAATTATATGACATCGCGAAAAAAACTTAAAATGATTGATGAAATTGTGGCAGAGCGCAAAAAAAATTATGAGTATGCTCAGAATATGTCAAGAGAAGTTATATTGATTGCAGATGCATATTACAGAACTGCTCTCGATAATCATATGAAAGCTCGTTCCGAGTATTTTGCAAAGCGTGCTTCTTTAGAACAGTTTGTAGGTAACGAAGTTTTTGCACAGTTTGAACAAGATTTGAAGAAACGAGAGCAAAAATGAAGTTTATTCCATATGAAGTAAAAACAGGTGCTGAGAATATGCAAATTGATTGTGATTTGTTGGAACAAGCGATTGTTCAACAAAGTTCAGAACCTGTTTTCAGATTATACGGCTGGTCGCCGGCTTGTGTTTCTTTAGGGCGAAATCAAAAAAATGATTTTATAGATGGAAATTTTTTAAGAGAAAATAATATTGATATTGTACGCCGTCTTACCGGCGGGCGTGCTCTTTTGCATGCAGATGAAATTACTTACAGTTTCGTATGTCACGCATCTTATCTTAAAAATGGCGAAAATATTGTTTCTTCATACAAAGAAATTTCTCAAATTTTAATTGATGCATTTAAAAAGCTTGATATTGAACTTGAGTTTGGCGGAAAACCTAAAGCTTGTGGAAATTTCTGTATGCTTGTTTCAACGGGTGCAGATTTGTGTTATCAGGGAAGAAAATTGATAGGTTCTGCACAGTTCAGAAAAGAAAATTACATTCTTCAACACGGTTCAATTCTTTATGATTATGACCGTGAACTCTTAGAAAAAGTTTTTAAAGAAAAAGTTGATACATCCTCAATTATCTCTGTTAAAGAGATTAACCCCGAGTTGAAAAAAGAAGATATTATTGATATGTTAAGAAATGTTAATTAGTTTTTAACGTTTCATGCAATTTTTAAAAAGAAAAATACTTTATATAAATACGGGGAATAACTTAAGGGGATAACAAGATGTTTGGCTCAATTTATGGACCAGGAGTTTTAAATGATACTATAGTTCCAGGATACGGAGTAACTAAATTTCCAGTTAATCTTAATACATTCTGGTCACTTCCTAATGGTACAACAAGAAACTTTGGTGAAGCTACTCAATATGTAACTTATCCGATGGGTCGTCCTCAATTTATGTATGATTTGGCACAAGGTTTTACATCTCCAAACCATATCAGCAACTGGAATCCTATGTTGATTGGTATGAATTTGTCAAATGGTACAACTAATCCGTTTTTGACACAACAAGGCCAAATGAATGCTTTTCAATGGGGCGCTAATATGGTTCAACAAATGCAGGTTCAACAAGCAGTACAAGGTATTGCTCAAGCATTGAACTCAATGGAAAGCAGTTTGTCTGGTCTTGTTAATTCCGATAAATTAACAAATGCTCAAAAAGCAACTTTAAAAGGTCTTCTTGAAGAAGTAAAAGCTTTGAAATCTAAAATTGAATCTCAATTAAAAGCTAAAAATCCAACACAAGAAGAAGTAACAGCAATGCAAAACGAAGTTTTGGATTTGCAGAAAAAAGTTGGTGAAGCTGCTGATAAAATCAGAGCTGATGTAAATGAAGCTGGAGATAGTTCATCATCTTCATCATCAAGTTCATCTTCATCTGAATCTTCTTCTGATCCTGCAGATTTAACCGGTACAGAATATGAAAATATAGATCCTGAAACTGGAAAACCGAATTCATTGACTACTCCGTCTGATGCTGAAAAAGAAGAATTCTGTGCTGCTATTGAAAGATGTATTCATGGTGCAGGTACTGATGAAGATACTCTAAGACAGATTTTACCAGGTCTTAACGAAAATAATATTGTTGAAGTTATTAGCCACTGGGAAGAAACTAGAGGCAAACATGATGATAATGAAGGGTTATTTGCAAGATTATTTAAAGATTTGAATGATGGCGAACAAAAGGAAATGGTTCCCATACTTTTAAAAGCTTTAACTGCTCGTGCAGAAGCTTTGGGTATAGGAGAAGAAATTAAACAAGAAATTGCAAATATCAATAAAGAATTATTGACAGAAGGTCATAATTGGTATTGCCTATGGTTAGATGCCGGTCAAGATGATGATGTTCTTAAAAACAATTTAATGTCTATCTACAACAAAATTGTAGAAAAAGAAACTGCTAACAAAACCGGTGCTCAAGAAGTTCTTGATGGTAAAAAGAACGAACACAATACAGAAGTTGAACAAAGAAAACAAGAAGTTATCACTGAAAAGAAAAACGAAATCGCTAATAAATTGAAAGATGCTTTGAAATTAGACGAAGTTCCTCAATTATCTTCAGCTTTAAAAATTGAAACAGATGATAATGGCGAATTTACAGGTTATTCAATCGAATTAAATACACCAAACGGTAAAGTTAAAGTTACAGGCCAAACATACCAAGAGTTAGCTCTTGCTATTGAAAACAACAACTTAGAAGTTGAAGATGTTTTAGTTAGACAACCAAAAGCTTAGCGGATTGCGAGCTAAGGGCGTAAGACCCGTAAAACGCTAGCAATCAAGAAAAACTTAAATTGATTCCTCATAGTGGTAAAAGATAGAAGTGAAGAGCCTATTATGGTTAGGTAGAAAGTAGGAAAAAGACCTTGGTTAATCCAAGGTTTTTTATTTGTACTACGTACGTAGCCACATTTTGTTTTGGTGCAATTTTATAAATTTATTTTTATAAATACACTTTTGCAATGTCTATATCGTTTTGAGTCGTGATTTTGATGTTTTTGTAGCTTCCGTTTAGGATGTAAACATCGTATCCTAGTTCTTCAAGCATTCCTGCATCATCAGTGAAGTTTTGTCCGAGTAGTTTTTCGTGTGCTGATTTTATAAGATTGTATTCAAAAGCTTGCGGGGTTTGGGTATTGTAAAGCTTTGAACGGTCAATGGTTTTTATGATTTTTCCATCTACAACTTCCTTTATTGTATCGATTGTTTTTGTGGCAACGGTTAAGGCTTTTTTGTCTTTTACCATGTCAATTGCGCTGTTAATTAAATCTGTTGTAATCATAGGACGCGCTCCGTCATGGATTAGAACATAATCGCATTCTGAAGTTTTTAAACCATTAAAAACTGATGCTTGGCGGGTTTGACCGCCTTCTATAATTCTTACTTTTTTATAATCGGCAAAGATTTTTTGTAATTCTTCAATAATAGAAATATTTGCGCAGATTGTAATTTCGTCGACATTAGAAGCTTCAAAGGCATCAATAGTATACTTGATAACTTCTTTGCCGTGGATTTTTTCTAACAGTTTATTTGTATTTCCAAATCTTGATGATGTTCCGCCTGCGGGAATTATTGCATTTGTTTTTGTATTCATTTGTTTTCCTCAAAATGTTTATATAACTTATCGTCAATGTTTGAATAGAATATTCCGTCAATTATAATACCTGTTTTTCCGCTTGTAACCTCGCCAATGCAGGTAAAATCTCCACTGTCCGGAACGACGGCAACGAGTTGGTAATCCTCTCCGCCATATAAAACTCTTTCCATATCAACCGAAGAGTCGTGCGGGATTTTTGATGTATCAATGGAAATTGTTACTCCGCTTGCTTTTGCAATTTGCATTAAAGCATCCCCAAGTCCGTCTGATGTATCCATCATTGCATAATCATAATCAGCGTTAGAGGCAATTTTTTCAGAAAATTCTCTTTGCGCAATAGGCATTAGGTGGGCATTTATGAATTTTGCAGGTTCGGTTTTCCCGCTTAATAAAAGTTGTAAACCTTTTGCACTGTTCCCATGTTCTCCTGAAACGATTACTTTATAACCCTTTTTTGCATTTGAACGGGAAGAAATTTTTCTGCTTTTAGTTGAACCGATTGCGGTTACTGACACAAAAATTTTGTCGCTTCCTGTTAAATCTCCGCCGACGATTTTAACTTCACCGCAAGCATCTTTTGCACCTTCATAAAAATTTTTTACAAAATCTTCATCGACATGTTTGGGAAGTGATAGTGAAATTGTAATGTATTTGGGTTCTGCTCCTGATGCACAAATGTCGCTTATATTAACCATTACTGATTTATAGCCGAGTTGATACGGCGTCATATAGTCCATTTTAAAATGCACATCTTCCACAAGGCTGTCTTGAGTGACGACAATTCCCAAATCTTTCAGGTATGCGCAATCGTCCCCGATATAGTTTGAATTTAGGGTTGATTTAATTATTTGAATAAGTTCTTTTTCTTTCATTATGCATCAATATCAATAATAGTAACAAATTCCTGAACAAGAGCTGAATTCCATTTTTTGCCAGCATCTTGTTTGATAACTTCTACGGCTTGTTTTGGAGTGAGTTCTGCTCTGTAAGTTCTCGGTTCTATTAAAGCATAATAAGCATCTACAATCAATATGATTTGTGATGTCATTGGGATTTTTTCACGTGCAATTTGTGCGGGGTAACCGCTTCCGTCCCAGTTTTCGTGGTGGTGTTCAATGATAGGAATAATATCTTGTACAGCACTGATAGGCTGAAGAATTTCTCTGGCTGCAATAATCGGATGTTCTTTAATTTGTTTCTTCTCTTCCTCAGTAAGAGGAGTTGTTTTTTGAAGAAGTTCCTGCGGCAGCATCAAGTTGCCTATATCATATAAAAGCATTGCAATTTTGAGATTGTCAATTTCGTCTTTTGGCAGGTCAAAACGTTTTGCAAGGCTTACAGCAAGAAGTACTTTCGATTTTACTACACCGTTTTGATGAAGCGGATTGTAAGTTTGTGTCAGCATATCAGCTACTGTGTACAAAGCTTCTTTCGGTACTTCATTATCTTGTTTTTGAAGTTTTGTTTTAATATGTTCTGAAATTTCATTTCCGATATGGACATTATGTTTATTTAGGATATCCATAAATGTATTAATTGCAATTTCCTGCCAGCTTGTTTCGGAAATCGGTTTAGCAAGTGTAACTCTGTTTCTGCCGTTTCGTTTTGATTGATACATAGCCTGGTCTGTTAGTTCTAAGATATCTTCAATATTATCGGAATGTTCTAAAAATGTTGCGACCCCGATACTTGCAGTGATACGTTTGATTGTATCAAGATTTTCGCTTTCAAGTGCTTTTCGAATTCTTTCTGCTGCAACCATTGCGCCTTTAGAATCAACACCCGGCAGAATTACGTTAAATTCTTCACCGCCCATGCGTGCTGCCGTATCAATTGAGCGAGCGTTTCTTTTTAAAACTTCTGCAACTGTTTTAATTGCCAAATCACCGTATGCGTGACCAAATTTATCGTTAATTTGTTTAAGGTGGTCTAAATCCAGACCGATTACACTGAACGGTTGTTTTTGACGCAGTGCACGCGTAACTTCTTTTTTTAGGTATTCTTCAAAATATCTTCTGTTATAAAGTCCTGTAAGGCCGTCTGTTACAGCCTGCGCCTTAACTTCTTCAAACAAACCTGCAATAGTAATTGCCATTTCAATTTGCTGAGCAAACATATTCAAAAAGTCGGTTTCACCTGCTGTAAGTTCTTTTCTTGATGAGAATACGTTAAACCAGCCGAAATGAGAGTTTCTTGCAAACAGTGGAATATTTATAATTGCTTTGCTAGGACTGCCGTCTACAACTTCTTTTAATATATCATCAGGAATTTCAGGTATTACCGATTTTAAAGTTCCGCCGATATCAAGAGTTAATCCGATTTCTTTTGTTTTGGCTGTTTGGGCATAGATACTTTCAGAATTATAAACAAGTTTTCTTGTTTGTATAGGACCTTTAATAAGTTTATCTACACGTTTGATTGATGTATCGTTTGATTGAGCCAAAACTGTCAGGTAGATACCATTTTCGTCTTCGCATTTTTTTATGATATTACAATGAAGATATCCCAGTTCGCCCTGAATACTGTTTACGATTGTTTCAAGAACGCTTTGTAATGGACGGGAAGCATTCATCATATCCCAGATGTGCTGTAAGGTAAGCATTCTTTTATTTGCGATATTTAATTCGCGGGTGCGTTGTTCAATTTCTTTTTCCAGCTGGAGGTTGCGCTCGTAGATTTCAAGATAATCTTGTTTTCCGCTGTATATGGTGTTTTCAACTTCTGAAACTTTTTTATAAATATCTTTTAAATTTTTGAAAAAATCCATATTATTATTATACACTATGTTTTGAATTTTGCAATAAAGCTGCTCCAATTACACCCGAGTAATCTCCAAGTTTTGCCTTGCTAAATTTGATTTTTTCGGCAGGAATAGGTAATGATTTTGTGCGCGCTTTTTTAATTGTTTTTTCATAAAAATAATCAACTGCTTCAATTAAACCGCCTCCCAAGATTACAAGTTCAGGGTTTATAAAGTTGATGATACTTGCAATTCCGCCTGACAAGTATTCGGAAGCTTCTGTGACATATTGGAGTACAAGTTCATCTTCTCTTTCGATTGATTTTTGAATCATACTTGATGTTATTGATTTGCCAGTTTCAAGGTATTCTAAAATACAGGATTTTCTGCCTTTTTTTAATGCGCCTTCAATTCTTCTTTCTATAGCAGAGCGTGATGCATAAGCTTCCAGACAACCATGTCCGCCGCAGGCACACTGTCTGCCGTTCAAATCCACAATCATATGTCCGATTTCGCCGGCAGTTCCTGTTGCTCCTCGGATTATTTTTCCGTCCTTGACAATTGCAGAACCGACACCTGTTCCCACAAATATACATACAAAATCATTATAACCTTTGCCAGCCCCGAATTTTTGTTCGCCTATTGCTGCAACTTCTACATCGTTTCCGACAAACACAGGAACATCAAAGTGTGAATTCAAAATCTTTTTAATTTGAAGACCATAACAATCCAAATTCGGCGCAGCAAGGATAATACCATTTTCTCTGTCAATTTGACCTGCCGAACCAATACCGATAGAGTAAATCTCGTCGGAACTTATGTTCCCTAAAAGTTCTTCAATTCCCTCTATCATTTTTCGTGTAATATTTTTAGGACCTTTGTCTTTTTTTGTTTTCTTTTTAATGCACTCAATAACTCTCCCGCTTTCGCGTTCTACAAGTGCAATAAGAATTTTTGTTCCGCCTAAATCAATCCCAATAGAATATTTTTTCATATGCTTACGATTATATATTAAAATTTTAGAATTTGCAAAAAGTAATTTTATTTGTTACCATAATGTTTGAGGGGGTATTATGAGATTCAGAAATAAAATTTTTACAGCTGTAATATTAACTGCTTTAGCAGCGCAATGTGCATTTAGTGCAGATGTTTGGGTAAATGATTTAAGAAGATTGTTTACAAGCAATTCTGCAATAATTTATGAAATAAATTTGAGAACATTCGGTGCTCAAGATGTTAATAAAAATGGGATTATTGACTTTGATGAAGGTGAAGAAAGCGGAACTTTTTTAAATGCAATTCCTAAACTTGATGAATTAAAGCAAAAAGGTATTAATACACTTCATGTTTTGCCGATTACCCCTGTCGGAAAAACAAAAGCTTTAGGTACAGCAGGTTCATTATATGCAGCTTTAAGTTTTAATTCTATCAACCCTCAGCTTGGAAGTGAACAAACTGCTTTATCGCTCAAATCTCAGGCAATAAAGTTTATTGACGAAGCTCATAAAAGAGGTATTCGTGTAATTATAGATTTGCCGTCCTGCGGTTCTTATGATTTGTATATGCAAAGACCAGAACTGTTTTTGAAAGATAAAACCGGACAATCTGTTGTCCCTG
Organism: uncultured bacterium; assembly: GCA_947073645.1. Taxonomy (GTDB): domain Bacteria; phylum Cyanobacteriota; class Vampirovibrionia; order Gastranaerophilales; family Gastranaerophilaceae; genus Stercorousia. Next base: position 58,429 of record CAMTMK010000002.1, read on the forward strand.
CCGATTGGACAGATGTCAGATTGTTTGATGCCGGAACTGAAACTGCTGTTAATAATGATGTTTATACTCTATATAAAGAGTTTGTGGATATGGTTTTAAATATCGGTGCTGACGGTATTAGGGCTGATGTGGCAACAAATAAGCCTGCAAAGTTCTGGAAAGATTTGATTGACTATTCAAGAATGAAAGACCCGCAGTTCTTATGGCTTGCAGAAGCGTCCGAAAGCTGGACAGAACCTGTGAATGTAAATGCAGTATTTACTCCGTATAATAAACTTTTAGAAGCCGGTTTTGACGGTTATTACGGAAGTTATTTTAATCTCAAAAATTTCAAAACAGGAAAAGAGCTTACTAATCTTATTCAGGCTACGCAGAGGAATTTAACCGGATATTCTCAACCTAAAGCCGTAATCGGAAGCTTTACAACGCATGATGAGATGAGTCCTGTTTTGATTAACGGTACAAATTTTTCTGAAATGATAATCTGGCTTAATGCAACTTTGCCTGTAAATTCATATTTTGTTGACGGTTTTGATACCGGTGACAATTATATTTATTTGTGGGCTAATAAAGAAGCATTCAGAACATTTACTGATGATGATTACTATTTTGTTCATCGCGGTAAAATTGATATATTTAATTTCTCAAAAGCTCCCGGTGCCATAGATGATAGTCTGCTGAAATCTTTCATTGTTGCAAACAGGATGAAAAGAGGATTTTCAACAATGATTAATAACGGCAGGTTTGTGCCGTTGAAATCATCTAATCCGTCTGTATTTGCTTATGCAATAAGCTATAATGGCAGAAGTATTATTGTTATGGGTAATCTTAATTTCAGACAGAACTCAGATACTATAGTGTCAGTACCTAAATTAACAGCTGATAGTATGGTTTTGCCTGTTAAAATAGATAGTATTCCCATAACTCAACGCGGAGGTTTTAAAGTATTGTTAAAATCGGGCGAAACAATAGTGCTTGTTTTGAATGATTTGGAAGTTAAATAGACTAAGCGTAATATCTTTGAGATTTAGATAAAGCTTGAACACGTCTTTGACGGTATTTAGCATTCTTCTTTATGATATCTTTAGTACGTTTAGTTAATTTGCCTGGTGCAGCGTATTTCTTTTTAGTTTCGCCTTCTTGATTTTGAGTCATGAACATTCCAGCAACTGACATTGCTGTATTTGCAACCTGTCCTGTAATGTCGAAGATTTGATTGATTTTTTCTCTTTTTTTATTTTTCTTAAATTCAGTACGTTTAGCTTGTTCAGCTTCGTATTTTGCGGCTTCTTCTTCACCGTATTCTCCGAGAGCTTCTTGTCTGTATTCTTCAAGCATATCATCATCAAGGTCTGCAAATTCTTCTGATGCGCCGTTTTTTTCCATGTTAGTTTTTCTAAATTCTTCTTCTCTTTTAGCTTTTTCTTCTGGAGTTTCTGCTGTTGTAACCGGAGTTTCAGTTGTGTCATCTTCCATAGCAGCTAATTCTTCTTCTGTGAAAGTTGGGATTTCATCATCTGTATCATTAGTTTCAGGTGCTTCAGATTTTGTATTAACAGGTTCAACAGGTTCATCTGTTCCAATTTCACTTGAAGAAGATGTTTCTGCTGGAGTTTCACTTCTTAAAGCTTCAGCAGCTTCTGCTTGTGTATCTGTAACTTCTAATGCAGGAGTTTCAGCAGGTTTTTCAGTAGATGTTGGCGCAGGCGTATTTTTACCGTCTGTTTCAGGAACATTTCCTGTTACTGCAGGTGTAGTTGTTTCAGGTTGTTCTGCTTCTTCATCCGGTGTTGTAGTTTGAGGTTGTGCAGGTTGTTGAGGTTCTTCTGCTTTTACAAAACCTGTTTGTTGTAGTTGTTGTTTAAGAGCTGTAAGTTCTGTTTTTTGTTCAGGTGTTAAGTTTGAATCATTTAAAGTCGCATCTATTTTTGAACTTCTTTGCTCAGGTGTCATATTTTTAAGTGTAGAATCGTTTTTTAATTCAGCTAGTTTTGCTTTTGCTTCAGCTTTTTGTTCAGGTGTTAGTTTATTGTTTTTATCGATAGCTTTGTTTGCTTTATCATTTGATTTGTCATCATTAGTGTTGTTATCATCTTCTGCTTTTTCAGCTTTTCCGCCAGCGAATTGACCAATAGAACCAAGTGTTTGTAAACCTCCGCCGATAGTACCTAAAAGATTAGCAGTTTTTTCATCGCCTAAATTGAATTCACTCATAATTTGGCTTGTTGAAGACAATGCAGTACCAGTTACACTAGTAATTGTTGCAATTTTACCTAATGTGTTTTGGTCACCCATTTTGCTTACACTATTTGCTGCTCCTGTAACGGCAGAACCAACACCAGCAATTGTTCCAATTTTGCTTGCAATACCACTTGCTTCTTTACCTTGAACAGCTCTTACGTTATTTACAAGTTCAGCAGAAGAAGAAACTATGCTCAAACCTTCTGAAACATATGATAATGCACTTCCAGCAGCAGCTCCGCCACCTGCAAAACTTGTTGCGGCTGTAACTGCTGCAGAACCAATTGCCATTAAGCCTGCTGCTAAGTTTCCATTTGCGATGTTAATTACACCTTTTGTTAAACCGCAAGCAACAGTACCAACTGTACCAATAATTGTTAAAACACCACCAACAGTTTGTAATGATAAACCTGTTGTTAATATAGGTATACCAGATGATATTAAAGATAAACCTGCCGGAGTTGTCGGCCAAGGTAATAGTGCAATACCAGCTTGAATTAAACCGGTACCTGTTGTTTCCATTGATGTACCAACTTGTGTTAATACAGTACCTGTTGTTGATGTGATTGAGAAAATATTTTCAGCAATACCGATTGCACCGAAAATTTTGTTTAATTTCTTTTGTTTTTCTTTTTCTTTTTTTTCGGTTTCTTTAAGTTTTTTCTCTTTAAGTTTAATTTTCTTTTGAAATTTTGTAGATTTTGTTTCAATTGAATCTTGAACTTTTACGATTTTTGTTCTGTTTCTTACAACAATAGTATCTTGACCTTTAAATTCAATGCCAAGTTCGTTAATTCTTTGATTATTTTGATCAAGTTTGCTTTGGTTATCAGTACCGTCAGGAGTGCTTGTTATTGTGAAGCTGTTAGATGCAAGCATACCACCTTGTTCATCGTCTTCTTTTTGTTGTGGAGCTTTTTTAGGTGCACTTAATTGTTTAGCTTCTTCTTGAGCAGATATTTGCTCATTTTCAGCATTAAGTGATTCGTATTCAACTAAAATTGCTTGTTGTTTTTGAACAGCTTTTTGAGATTCTTGAGTTAATTTGATAACTTCTTCTTGTTCTTTTTGAATTTGTTTTTCTAATTTTTTTGCTTCTTTTTCAAGTTGTTTAGCATCTTTCTTTTCATCTTTTTCGATTTTTTTAGATTCTTTTCCGGCATCTTTAGCATCTTTGTTACCAGATTTTACAATATCATTTTGATTGTCGGTTTGTTTTTTTAGTTGGCTTTCTTGTTGTTTAGCATTTTTCTCAACTGATGCAGGATCTTCTTCTGTATTTTCTTTTTTTGAGCTTTCTGAATTTTCAGTTTTTGCATTTTCAGTAGCTTCTTTAGCTTCTTCATTTTCAATATTTTCTTCTGGAGAAGTTGTTTCTTCAGGAGTTTTTGGTGTTTCAGGAGCTTCTGGTGTTTCAACACCAAGTTCTTCAGCAGTCTCTTCTGTTTCTGTTACTGCTTCTTCAATAACTTCAGCTTCTTCACTTTGTTCAGTACCTTCAGCAGGTGTTGTTTCTTCATTGTTTTCTGTAGTTTCAACACCTTCTTCATTTTCTGATGTAGGAATTTGAGTTGCTTCTGCGCCTGTTACAGAAATGATTTCAGCTTCTAGTGTTGTCAAATCGTTGATTGCACCATCTTCTTCTTTTATTGCTTTGTCTGTTGCTTTTTCTGCAATTGTCGGAAGCGGTGTATCACCTGCGACTTGAGCAGCAATGCCGATACCAGTGCTGATTGTACCTAATGCAATATTTTTAAGACCTTTTTCAAACTGCCAAGCCATAATTTGCATCATACCTAATTCGATACGGTAAACGCCGATTTTTGAAAGTGTTTCGCCGCTTGCATCTGTGAAGTCTAATCTTTCTTTAGCAGCAGGAATAATTTCTTCTTTGTATTCGGTATCATTTTCTAATGCTTCTGCTTCAGCTGGAATTGCGTTAGAAATAATTTCGCTTTCTTTTTCTGTTGCAGTTGCGAATTTACCTTTAGCTTCTTCTGATTCAACTTTAATGTTTTCGATTTCTTCGTTATTTGATGCGATTTTTTGTCTTAATTCTGCAACTTTTTCTTTGTCACTTTCAGGCTTATGACCTTCTTGAGTTTTTTCAGCCGGTTTTTGTTCATTAAGTTCGTCAGCAGATTTGCCAGTTAAGTTTTCAAGTTCTTGGTTTGCTTCTTTATTTTCTTGTTCCATTGCTTGAATTCTTGCTTGGCGTTCTTCTTCTTGTTTTTGGAATTCTTTAACAAGTTTAGTTACTTTAATTCCTGCAATTTTAGCGAATTTTCTGTCATCTTTAGCAACTCTGATTGATTTAACTGCGCTGATTGTTTGTTGAGCTAAGTCAACATTAATATCTGCAGCTTCTTTAATAAGTTCTTTTACGTTTTTATCGTTAATAACAAAATCTTCCTGTTCTGTAACTTCAGGGTTCTTTTCTTCACCTTGTGCAGATTCAGTACCTTGTGCAGTTTGTTGTTCAGTTTCTTGAACTGCATCTTCGCTTCCGGCTTCTTGAGTTTTTGGTTGTTCTGTACCAAGAACTTCATCTTTTCCTGCAATCATACCGCCGATGTCAAGAACTGATGCAATGTCATTTACAGATTGTTGAGTTTCATCTGTGAAATCTTTTGTATCGTTACCTGTTATATTTGCTTCTTTTGCAAGAGCTTTACCTTGAGCCATAGCTACAATCGCTCTTAGGAAACCGATTTCTCCGCGAGCTTGGTTGCGAGTTGTTTTGTAGTTAGCCTTTGATGTATAGTCAGCTAATGTGTCACCAATTACGATTGTTTCATCGGCAAGTTTTTCTCCTAAGATAGCAAGAATGTTAAGCTCATTCATTGATTTAGCGATTTCGCGTTTATCTAATGAAAAGCCTTTATCATCTCCGGATTTTTTTTCTTCAAACATTCCCATTAAATCAGCATAACGTCTTGCTTCTGATGTTGATAAAGCTTCTCCGTTGTTGATTTTTGTCTGGATGTGATTCCATTCTTTTACGAAGGCTTCGTATTCTTTAAGAGAACGTCTTTGTTCTTTCATTTGGTCATCGAATTTTCTTTTTCTTTTTTGTTGTTCGGGTAAAAGGTCTTGGATTTCTTTTTCTATTTTTTCATTGTTTTTGTCACATTTTTCAATCTTTTTTTCAGCCAAAGGGATAAGTTCAAGGAAAGATAAAGTTGTATCTTCTTGGCCGTCTTCGCCTTCTATAGCTTGTTCTGAAGAAATAGAAGACTGCATAATTGTATTTGCAATATCTACTACTTCTTGAGGTACATTTACACCGTTATCTGCCATTGCGATAATTTCTTCAGCAGAATAAATTGCCCATTGAGGGTCTAACACTAAACCGTTCTTTTTTGCGTATGCTTCAAGGGTATATTTTCTATTGATGTCATTTTGAGTTAATTGTGATGAATTGCATTCAACAACTGTTGTTGTACCGTCAGGTTGTGTAATTGTTTTTTGTTTAACAACTTTACCGTTAACTCTAACTACTTTTTCTACATCACCATCTTTATATGTTTTAAGTGTAATATCAAGTTCAAGGTTATTACCGCTTGGTACAATTATTTCATAACCTGTTTCATCTTTATAAAATTTTTCAAAATCAGCTGCTGTTTCAGCATCCATTTGAGCAAAAAGGCGTAATGCTTCAGAATAAGAGATTTGTACTCCGTTCATTACGTAGTAGAAATCCTGAAATATTTCGAATTTATTAGTTCCGTTTAATTGCATAGAAATCCTTTTTTACCCTTTGTAATTTTTATCGGCAAATAAAGGATTAAACTTTAATAATTTACGGATTTTGTTAAGAAATATTAAAGGGTGATTTTTAATCACCCTTTTTTATTACAAATGTTTTTCTATATTAGAAATTATTGTTGATTTCGGCATTAATCCTACAAGTCTTTCAAGTGCTTTTCCGTTTTTGAAAACCAAAAGACTTGGAAGTCCGCTGATTGAATAATCTTGAGCTGTTTTGAGGTTTTCATCAGTGTTAACTTTTACGAATTTAACTTTGTCTGAAAACTCATTTGCAACTTCATCCAAAATTGGACCTAATTTTCTGCAAGGTCCGCACCAGGGTGCCCAAAAATCCACTACTACAGGCTGTTCACAGTTTAGAACTTCTTGTTCAAAGCTGGAATCATTGATATCAATTGCCATTACACATCTCCTTTTGTTAACGAGTTTATTCTAACACAGAAATTTTTTTTGTGCTATTATCTTAACAGAGTTCTATAGGATAAAAAAATGGCAAGAAAAAAAGTAATAGAAATTGTTTTAGATACAGAAACTACGGGATTGGATTATACAAAAGAGCGAATGGTTGAGTTTGCGGGGGTCAGACTTGAAAATGGCAAAATTAAAGATGAGTTTCAAACTTTAATTAATCCGGAACAGCATATCAGAAAATCAAGTATTGCAATTCATGGTATTACTCAGGAAATGGTTGAAGATGCGCCGACTGAAGCCGAAGCAATGCCGAAAATTCTTGAATTTATCGGAGATTATCCGATTGTTGCGCATAACTGTATTTTTGATTATTCGTTTTTGAATGAAGCAAGTTTGAGAACTGCAGGTAAAGAATTAACAAATGCAAGAGTTGACTCTCAGCAAATGTTTAAGGAAGTTTATCCAGATTTGTTTTCACATGGTTTAGAGGCTTTGACTACTAAATTCGGAGTTGAATTAAAAAATCATCATAGAGCAATGGCTGATACTATGGGGCTAGCGCTTGCTTATCCTAAGTTGAAAAAACTTTATTTACAAAAATATGATTGGGAAGTAAAACAGCTTGATAATGTTGAGTATTTATTTGAAAGATTTTTGAGAATTCAACAGACAGTTACTACTTTGCAGTCAGAATTACAGGATTTAAAATCTGTATTTAAGTTGTATTTTGAACAGGGCGGAGAGCCGATTATTTCTCAGTCGGGCGAAACTCTTGTTTACAATTCAAAACAGTCTTTCGGTTATGATTTGCACCAGATTAAGGATGTTCTGGAGGAAGTCGGTGCGTTTGAAAAAGCTGTTAAACTTAATACGGGATTTATTGACAGATTGGTCGGCGGATGCAGACTTGATGAGGATAAACGAGAAATCATAAAAGATGCCCGTCAGGAACTTACTGAAACCAGAAATATTCAAATTATAAAAGCAGGGAAGTAAAAGATGATAAACAAATTTATTGAATTTTTTAAAGAACCGCAGGCAAAACCTGTTACTATGAGTGAAGATGAAGTTAAAAAGACTTATGCTCATTTTAGATGGAGAATTTTTTATTCAAGTTTTATTGCATACGTAGTTTTCCATATATGCCGTAAAAATATCGCAGTTGCGTTGCCGTCAATGGGTGAGGCATTGAATTTGTCAAATACGGAACTCGGGCTTTTGGGGTCAACTTTGTATGTAACATATGGTATCGGAAAATTTATTAACGGTGTTATTGCGGATAAAGCTAACGTAAGAACATTCTTGCCTACAGCCTTGATTTTATCAGCAATATGTAATATTTGTTTTGCATTGAGTGCATTATTTATAACTCCGGGGCATGTGTCTTTCTTCGGACTTCCGTCTGCAACAATTTTGTTGTGGGTTATGGCATTCTTCTGGGGTGCTAACGGCTGGTTTCAATCTTGCGGTTTTCCGCCTGTAGCAAAAAGTTTGTCATATTGGTTCTCAAACTCTGAACGTGGTACAAAATGGTCAATCTGGTCTACATCTCACCAAGTTGGTGTATTTGCGGCTGTTGCTTTATCAGGCTTTGTAATTGATAAATTCGGCTGGATGGCAGCATTTTACGTACCTGCAATAATTTGTATTGTTACAGGTTTCTGGTTGTTTGACAGATTAAGAGATAAACCGCAGTCTTTAGGACTTCCTGATGTTGAAAAATTCAGAGAAGAACCTGTTGCTTGTAACACTGAAGATGATGAAGAAAAAGATGAAAGATCATACTTCCAAATCTTCAAAGAACATATTTTATGCAACCCGATTATTTGGATGCTTGCTATTGCTTATATCTTTGTTTATATTATCAGATTTGGTACAGAAGATTGGCTTGTTAAATATCTTGTAGAAGTTAAAGGAAATGCTTTAACCATTGCCAGCGCAAAATTAAGTACTTTGGCACTTGTAGGTTCAGCAGGGGCAATTATGGCAGGTGTTGTTTCCGATAAACTTTTCAAAGGCAACAGAACTCCTGTTAACATTATTTTCTTGATTATGTTGATTGTAAGTTTGTATTTGTTTGCTACAAATCCGACAGGAAAACCGATTTTTGAAGTTCTTGATTATGTATATGCTGCAATGATTGGTGTATTTACAGCAGGTCCTCAAATGTTAATCGGCGGACTTTGTGCGGTTGAAAGCAGTTCTAAAAAAGTTGCTTCAGCATCAATCGGCTTTACCGGTGTTTTCGGATATGTAGGGGCAGCACTTTCTGCAAGCGGTACCGGTTTTGTAGTTGATAAATTCGGCTGGAGCGGTGCAATTGGATTTTGGATGATTTCTACTGTAATTTGTGTGGTAATCTGTACAATACTTTATATTTATGAAAAGATGCGCAAATGTGCATAACATAAAAAAAGACCGTCATTGACGGTCTTTTTTTTAAGAGTATAATAAAATCTATGAATAAAAAATTATATGTAATATCAGGTTCATCAGGTGTTGGTAAAGGCACTGTTTTAAAAGGATTTATGGAAAGAAATCCAAGTTTTATGCTGTCAATTTCCTGTACGACAAGAGCGCCTCGTCCGGGTGAGGTTGATGGTGTTAATTATTTCTTTTTGTCAAAAGAAGAATTTCAAAATTGTATAGATAATGATAAGTTTCTTGAGTGGGCAGAATTTGCAGGAAACCGTTATGGTACTAAGAAAAAATATATTAATCAATGTCTTGCGGATGGTAAAGATATTATTCTTGAGATTGATACAAAAGGAGCTTTGCAGGTAAAAAAACAAATGCCTGAAGCTGTATTGATTTTTATTGCTCCACCTTCTTTAGATGCTTTGGAAGCTCGTTTACGCGGTCGTCATACTGAGGATGAAGCTACTATTCAAAAACGTTTAAATGAAGTGAAAGTTGAACTTGAACGTGCAAAAAGCTTTGATAAAACAATTATTAATGATGATTTAGATAGAGCAATTGCAGAACTTGAAGCGGAGATTAAAAATGCTTAGCGGAAAAACAATACTGCTCGGAATTACGGGCGGAATTGCATCTTACAAGATTTGTGAGCTTATCAGAATGTACAAGCGCCAAAATGCCAATGTGCGTGTGGTTTGTACGCCAAATGCTTTGAATTTTGTAACTAAGCTTACTTTACAGACTTTGAGTAAAAATAACGTTGCTGTTGAAGAATTTGATATAAAGAACTATAATCCCGAGCATATTTCTTACGCTGATGAAGCTGATATTATGGTTATCGCGCCTGCTACGGCAAATACTATTTCTAAAATTGCAACAGGTGTGGCAGATAATTTGCTTACATCAATTGCCTGCGCGTTTACAAAGCCTGTAATTATTGCACCTGCAATGAATTGTAATATGTGGGAAAATCCGATAGTGCAGGAAAATTTACGCAAACTTTCTTATACGGTTTTAGAACCTGAGAGCGGATATTTAGCTTGCGGCTATTTGGGTAAAGGCAGATTGTGCAAGATTGAGAAAATTTTTGATAAAACTGTAGAAATTTTGAATTACAAACCTCTTAACGGCAAAAAAATTGTAATAACATCAGGCGGAACTATTGAAGATATTGACCCTGTAAGATATATTTCAAATTATTCATCAGGCAAAATGGGTTTGGCACTTGCTGATACTGCAAAAAATCTTGGCGCAGATGTGACGTTAATTACGACAAAAAATGTTTCTAAAAAGTATAATGTGATTAAGGTTAAATCAGCTCTGGATATGAAATCTGCTGTTGAAAAAGAGTTTGGTAATGCGGATTGCGTGATTATGGCGGCTGCGGTTGCGGATTACAGAGTGAAAAATGTTGCTCCGCAAAAAATGAAAAAAAATGATGAAGATGAAATTACTTTAACACTTGTAAAAAATCCGGATATTTTGAAAGAAATTTCTTCTCAAAAAACAAAGCAGATTGTTGTCGGATTTTGTGCAGAAAGTGAAAATTTAATCGAGCATGCCAAAGAAAAAATTAATAAAAAGGGCTGTGATTACTTAATTGCAAATGATATTTCGCGCAAAGATATCGGATTTTCCAGTGATTATAACGAAGTCACAATCCTTGATAAAAACGGCGGAATGAAACAACTTGAACGGGCTGATAAAATGACTATTGCTCACCATATTTTTGAGGAAATTTATGGAAAAGAGTAAAATTGTTCAAAAAATTGAAGCTTTTGCACCATTGGGAACTCAAGAAAAATGGGATTGTTCGGGTTTCGCTGTTAAAACTGAACTTGAACATATTCAAAAAATCATGCTTTGTCTGACAGTTACGGAAGATATTGTACGTAAGGCTCGTGAACAAAATTGCGATATGATAATTTCTCACCATCCTTTGTTTTGTGTGCCTTTGGAGTGGAAAGGTATTGATATTTATTGCGCGCACACTAATTTTGATAAAGCGCATGGCGGAACTACAGATACATTGATTGAAACTCTTGGACTTGAGATATGTGAGGTTCAGGAATTTGTACGTTATGTCGAAGTTGAAATTTCGTTAGAAGAATTGATTATAAAATTAAAAGAGATTTCGCCTAGTTTGCGTTATGTAAATAATCATGGCGTAAAAATGTTTAGAAAACTTGCGTTTTGTGCAGGTAGTGGTTCAGAGTTTATTCAGGAAGCATTTGAACATGGTGCAGATGCATTTGTTACAGGAGATTTGAAATTTCATACAGCATTGGAAAGTCCGATTGCTGTGTTTGATATCGGGCATTTTGAGAGCGAAATCCTTGTTTTACCTGTATTTGAGAGGGTTATCGAGGCAGGTGTAAAATTTGTTTATGCTGATGAAAAAAGTCCGTTTAAAAATCTTGACAATCAAAATTGATTGTATATAATAAAGAGGTAGCCTTATTGGGGCGTCGCCAAGTGGTAAGGCACCTGGTTTTGGTCCAGGCATTCGGAGGTTCGAATCCTTCCGCCCCAGAATTATAGAAAAGACCTCTTTAAGGGGTCTTTTTTAGTAGGTAGGGAATGGATTTTTCAAGACAAGAATTAATTGATATTTTAAAAGATGACAGTCGAAATGATTGGCTTTTTGAGCTTGCGGACAGGGTTAGGCTTGAAAATGTCGGTGATGAAGTTCATCTTAGAGGTTTAATTGAATTTTCAAATATCTGTAAATGCCAGTGTAATTATTGCGGACTTCGTTCGTCGAATAAAACAATTGACAGATACAGAATTGAACCTGATGACATTATTTTTTATGCTAAAAAAGCTGTTGATATGGGTTATAAAACAGTTGTTTTGCAGTCAGGTGAAGATGATTTTTATTCACGTGAAGTTATGTGCGAAGTTATAAAAGGGATTAAAGAACTTGATTGCGCGTTGACACTTAGTATTGGTGAAAGAAGTTTTGAGGATTACAAGGCATTCAAAGAGTGCGGGGCAGACAGGTATTTAATCAGAATTGAAACAACAGATAGAGAACTTTATAAAAAAATGCACCCGAATATGGATTTTGAAAATCGGGTAAGATGTTTGAAAGATTTGAAAAATTTGGGTTATGAAGTCGGAACAGGTTGTCTTGTAGGATTGCCCGGACAGACAATTGAATCCTTGGCTGATGATATTTTGTTTTTTAAAGAAATTGGTGCGGATATGGTTGGAATAGGACCTTTTATCCCGCATCCGCAAACGCCGTTGAAAGATTGTGAAAACGGAAGTTTTACGTTGGCATTGAAGGTTATGGCATTGACAAGAATTTTACTTAAAAACGTTAATATTCCTGCAACTACCGCTATGGAAACGCTTAATCCGAACGGTAGAATTATTGCACTTCAAAGCGGAGCAAATGTTGTGATGCCAAATGTTACTACAAAAGAGTTTCGTGCTAAATATGAAATTTATCCGAATAAAATCTGCATAAACGAAGAACCCTCACAGTGCAGAAATTGTATTGAAGGTAAAATTAAATCAATCAGTAGAACAATTTCTAAAGGTTACGGATTTAGAAGCAATTCATAGATTTTTTCTGCTATGATTTTGTGTTGTTCTGGTTCATAGTGAAGTCCGTCTATGGATGATGTGTTAACAATTTTATTGAGGTCTAAAAATTTACAGCCTTTATGTTGGGCGATTTGTGAATAAATCTCGGGTAAATTTTTAGATTTTTCAATAGAAGTTTCATCAAACATAGTTGAAAAAATCGGATGTCTTAGAATGTTGTCACCAAGAATTGAGGGTGCAACAAGGATTATTGGAGTTGGTGAAGCAATATCAATAAGTTTTTCAATTGCATCTTTAATATCTGTATTAAAAAACTTTTGTGTATCGTTTATTCCGATTGCCAAAACTACAATATCAGGTGACATTTTCATATATTCAGTCAAAAGTTTGGGACTGTCAGAGAAAGCGTTTCTATTATTTGCGCCGGCTTCAATTACTTCAAAATGATTTGACAAAATTCCTGTCCAACGGGTGTCTTTGTTATAACGGCCGCCTGTTGAGGGAATATATCCGTATGTGTTGCTGTCACCGAAACATAAAACTTTTTTCATTGTTTTATTATATCATGGTTTTAATGCAGTTTTTTCGGTTAGTGCAATTTCTTTTCTCAAATCCTCAAGAAATTCAGGTGTATACATAAACCCTAAGTGTGCGCCATTACTAAAGAGGACAGTTTTTCTACCGGAGCAGACTTTGAGTTTTTTTAATTGAGTTTGGTTTACAAGATAATCGTCTATAGAGTGATAAATTTTGTAGTTGTCACTATTTTGTAAAAAACCTGCGAGGGACAATAGGCTGGTATCATTTGCTAAATCATTGATAGTGTAATTATTTGAAAGAAAATATTTTTCCATATAGTCTCTGTAATTCATATTATTTAAGGTTTCGTAAATTCCTGTAGCCTTATTTTTTGGAGTTTTTTCCAGAGTAAATATTAAGTCAGAAAGTTTTTGGTGCATTACAAAGCCTGTTATAAGTTTTCCTTCCTCTTCGGTAAAGGGTAAAGTTCCGATTTTAAAATCTTTTTTCTCATCTTTCATATCGGCAAGCTGAATTATTTTTGATGCGGTTTGCGCAACGCGGTTTTTTAAGTCGTTTGGGTTTTTGCTCCATTCTTCACCGTTTTTGTCTACTTGTTCCATTGCATAAGTAAGTTCAATCGGCGGGCAGACTGAAATGTATTTAGTTATATCTAAGGTATTATTTTTATATTCGCTGTCAGCAAGAAAAAGTGTTGCCATTGCGCCCATGGATGTTCCCATAACGGTTTTTTGCGGGAATTTGCATTCGTATTTTGTTTCAAGTTTATCAATAATTTTAGCAGTTACGTTTTTTAGATATTGAACATCTTCTGTCGGTATTCCTGGACGATATGTGTCAGGCATGCTTTTTACAAACTCCCATTGAAAGTGGCTTCCCTGAATTACAACTGAATATCCTTCGTCATAGAAAAGTTTTGCCATAACAATTGCATGATGAGATTGTATACCTTCGCCGATTGACGGATAAATAATTGCCAGTGGTGAATTTTTATCCTTTTGCATTATGTATCTGAATTTGTAATTTTCTTTGTTAGGTGTGACGTTTACGGATGATGTTTTAATCTTTTTTGAAAAGCTTCTGTTCCAAATTGAAAGTTCATTCCAGATAGATGAATCAATATTAGGAAGGTCAAATAATGCTGTTCTCATTGAGTCTACTACCGGATTTTGAGGGTTATAGTCGAACAAAACCATATCGGCAAGGAGTTTTGCGTTGTTATTTGTGCCGTAATTTTTCAAGATAATGTTATCAATATTTGCTCCGCCTTTCATAATTTCTGCAACTGTAAGAACTTCTTCAACAGGCTCAACTTCGCGAGTATCAAGCACAAGCTCGGGATTAATTTCAGGCGGTAAATCGTTAATTGGTTCAAGGTTTTTGAAACCGTTTTCGAGAGTTTCTTTTCTGTCTAAATTTTCACATTTGATGTAATTATCAAGTCCGTACATTTTTCGTGCTATTTCGTATGGGTCTGCATAAGTGGATTCAATCATTTTTATCAACGGCTGCATATATGACGTTCTGTTGACGGTCAATCCTGCTTTAACCATTGCAAGTACGGGAGTTCCAACATAAGTTGTGGGGTTTAGTGATGTATCGAGGAGTTTTCCTGCAAGAGCACGGGTTGTTGTTCCGTTCATAACAGGGAGAACGATATAAGGTCCTGAGTTACATTTGCATTTTGTTAAAGCCTGCTCCATATCTTCTGTTGTCGGTTCTATGTGAAAGAGGCTTTTTGCAGGGTCAAACAGACCGCCCAAGCCGATAGTTGTGTTTGTCAAAAATCTTACGGTTTCTGTACCTGAGGTTTTGAAGTCTTTTTGAATAAGACTGCTGACAAGCCTTTTGGGGTATTCAATGTTTCTGTACGCACTTTGAATTCTGTCAATTCCGTATTCTGGCATAATTGACGACCATAAAATGTGAACAGGACGGATAGCATATTTATTTAAGCCAAGATTGAAATTAAAAACTTTTCTGTTCAATTTTTCAAATTTATCAGGACCAAGATACATATATGCATAATCGGGGTATTTGGATTGCTGTTTTACGAGTTCTTCTGCAGATGCAATATTCGTAATGCACAATAAAATTGCGGTAATAGTTAATAATTTTTTCATGTAAATCCTCATTTCCCATTTATTTTCCGAAAAATTTTCATGGAATTTTACTGCCCGTCAGGGGGATTTGAGTTGTTAGTTATTTTAATTTTATTTTGATTATGGTTGCAATAAATTCATTATCCTCCATATCCTCGCAAAATTTATATAATAATAGATTGTTATTTATTTTTCTGGCTTGATAACCGTCGACTATATTATCTTTGAACTCTATAATGATGTCATTTTCTACAACACAATACGGTTCATCTGGTGGAATGTAAATGCCTATTGCACATGATTGTATGCTGGAAACTCCTGTCATTGCGATAACGTGATAGCTGTAAAACCTTAAACTGTCTGATTTGAAAGGTGAATAGTAATATAGACTGTCTTGGGAGTAAAAACGTTTGTTCGACTCTTGTTCAAACAAACATAACTTCTGTAATATTTGTTCGTCATTATCAATCATTGTTAGTTATAATCTAATACTATTTTATATATTTGTCAATAATGAAATGTAAATTTAAACTGTTATTATGTTAAACATCAAACAAGAAATTGAAATTTTGTTATTATGCAGTGGCGGTTTATCAATGAGAAAGTTACTTTCAAAGATGAAAACTAATGGATTTGATGTGCCTAAACCAAGTACAATGTCTGTTCAATTAAACAAAAAGCGTATCAGGTTTGAAACTGTTCAAGAAATATTGGATTTTCTGGGTTATGAATTGATAATCCGTGAAAAACAAAAATAACTAAAAGGCGGGAGTAAATCCCGCCTTTTCAATACTTTGGCTTATAAACCTAAAATTAACTTGTTACTTGTGGATATCATATCCATTGTATTAAACATATTTTGTTGTATTAGCTCTGCTTTATGCTTCTCCTGTTGTTTACCTCCTTCTTCTTGTTCAGGATTGTTGTTTTGATTCTTGGCAGCCTCCGCCTGCGCTATTAGGTTTTGTGCTTGTGCTTCTGTTGTAACTGTCGTCGGATCTATTCCCAGTGCAAGCAAACGTTCAATTGTCGATTGCTTTAATGGACCATCATTTGATGACATTACAAATGTTGGAATATGAGAAATTGAATTGATTGACGACATACATACATCCTTTCTGATTTTAATTTAATAATTTTTTTTTAAATGTCAATCATATTTTTTATATCGGCTTATTTGTTTGAAAACTTTAATATATTGAACCAAAGTTTTACAAATCTTTATGTTTATGTTACAATTTTGTCAGGGTTTATTATGAAAAAGTTTTTAATTTTATCTTTTATAGTGTTTATGAGTGTTTCACAGGCACTTGCAGCAGCTTATATTAAAGTTGAACCGCAGTTGTTAACTCCTGCACAAAGTGCAAATTATGAAAAGGTTAACGAAACTTTAGCAATTATTTTCAACAGAATAAAGCCATATATCAGAACTGATAAGTACCCTAAGTATTATCACGATTTTACGTTAATAAAAGATGACGGTACACAGAACAATGCGTATTATTATGTGAAAAATTACGGCGCTGAATTGGTTTATAATTCTGATACTAATGAACTTAAATACGTTACTTTCAGACGTCCTGAACTTCAAAAATGCAGGATAATTTATCATTATCCGTCCGGAAAACTCCATGCTGTTCAGATTTTTGTATCAGATAAAGAATCTTTTGTATTTTCACCTGACGGCAAGTATGTTGATTATGCGCCATATGTAAATGAGGTGCGCGAGAAGGTTAGAAAAGCTTGGAAAGTTCCTCCAAGAAAACAGATTGATATATTGGCAAAAGACCAGAAAGATTTGCTTGTTCAAATGGCCTTGACTGTGAATAAAGACGGAACAGTAAAAAAATGCAGAGTATTGAAATCCTCTAAAATTAAAGAACTTGATAATAATGCAGGAGAGGCTATTAAATCAGCATCACCTTTTAAACCGTTTCCTGAAAACTTCTTTAATGAGGAATTTACTATTATTTTGAATTTTAACTTTAGTTTATAATAGAAAGGATATATATGATGAAAAACAGATATAGGCATAATTTCGGGGGGGGGGGCATTCTAGGCTTTACTCTTGCTGAAGTCTTAATTACTTTAGGAATTATAGGCGTAGTTGCTGCATTGACTTTACCTAATCTTATATCTAATTATCAGAAACATCAAACAGTTGTTCAACTGAAAAGAATTTATTCACAATTAAGTAATGCTGTTGTCGAATCAGAACTTGTAAATAGTGAGTATTCAACTTGGGATATGACATTATCTGCTCAGAATTTTTTTATTAAATATTTTAAAGATTTTTTACCCGTTATAAAAGAATGTAGAGTTGCTACTAAAGACAGATGCTCTTCTGTAACACAAAGATTGCCGTTAAAAAACAGTACAGATACTATGCCGCTTATGAGAAACAATGGAGGACAATATTCACTAGTATTGAATAATGGTACAATTATCTTCATGGACAGACATGAAAATATGGGGGTTGTATATCTGTTTAGTGTTGATTTGAATGGTGATAAAGGCCCAAACAGAAATGGCAGAGATGTGTTTCATTTCGCATTTACAAAAGATGGTCTGCACGGATATTCTCATTACGGATTCAATCATAAGGCAAGATACAATATGTTAGGAGCTTATGGTTCTTGTAACAAAAATTCTTGTTGTAGTTTTGCCAGAGCCGGCGGAGGGTGCTCCACAATGATTATGTATGACGGATGGCAAATTAAAGATGATTATCCGTGGTAACTAATGTATTGATATTTCGTAGTTTCCGTTGTTTATTGAAAAATTCATGCGAATTGTTTCGCCGTTGTATTCTTCTGGCGGTGCGGTGAATTTGGGGACACTCATTAACATATAATAAACAGTATCGTTAAGGCTTTTGTTATCGGATTCTTTGGTAAATTTGCGGTTTACAAGTTTACCTGTTTTATCCACAGAAAAACTTATAGAACAATTTCCCGAGCCTTGAATGCTTCCTACTGCAAATTTTGAAAACAGAGCTGCTCTGAGTTTTGTTTTGTAGTTAATCATTGCAGGACTGTTGGGATTGTAAACCGGTTTTTGCGGTTCAACTTTCTTTGGAGTTTCGACAATTTGAACAGGTTCTTTTATCGCTGCAGGTGCTTTAGGTTTTTCTAAAACCTTTGGAGGTTCTGTTTTAGCTGTAACTAGATTTTTTTTTTGAACAGGCTCTGTCGGGGTTAAAATGATAGGCGCTGTTTGTGTAATTGGTTGTTCAGTTGTTTTTGGTTTGTAAATTGGGGTATCGTTCCAGATTTTATTTATATCAGGAATTGCAGTATTTGTTTTTGCAGCGGGTTTTTGAGAATGTTCAACCTTTTTTGACATAGGAATGAACCAAACTGAAACTGCAATGATAACACAAATTGCAAAGAATATTCTTGATACAATTTCAGATTTTTGTTCAAGGGAAAGAGGTTGTTTCTCCTCAATATAATCAAAAGTATCGTTACCGCAATCGCAGTAATCGGGTTTTGTTTTGTATTCGGTGTTGCATTCTTTGCATATGTACATAAGTTTATCCTATCATAAAAATTCCGAAAATGATAAGTCCGAGAATCCCCATTATGATTAAAATCGCAACTTCACGGGTAATTTCGCATTCTTTGTGCGCTTTTAGAAACTTGATAAAAAACGGGATTTCAAGCAGTGCAAAAAATGTGATAAAAATTATTTTAAGCATTATTTAACCCTCTTAAAGATTATTTGTTCCATTTGAATTGTCTTATGCATTTGCGGTTTTAAAGCCATTGTTACAACGGTTGCAAAGGCAAATACAATAATTGCAATGAGTGTGATAACAACTATTTTATTCATTAATGCACCACCCTTTCAAAATCATTATAATCAGCAGGAGTAGAATATCTTTCAAATGTACCAAGTATAATTGCACCTGTTACTACAGTTGAGGTTCGTTGTGTACCGCGCGGAAAATTTAAAATAGGTTTGCGTTGAAGTCTTGCAATTGCCGGCTTCATGTTATTTCTTGCCATAGCCATATAATTTGGATTTGAACAAGTTACTTTAATATTTGAAACATTACCGAATTTATCTACAACAAATGTGAATGTAAATATTGTTCCAAGCGGAGCTTGTTCAATACTTGAATCTCTCATAATTTGATTTTGAATATCGCTTCGCCATTTACTCCAGGCAATAATTTCTTCCTGCTCCGTCATATATGGGTTTTTGTGAGTGGAAGCTGCCGGTTGGGGTTGAATGGTTTGAGCAAGTTTTTGTGCATTTTCCTGTAATGCCTTAGAATCTTCAATATCGGTATTCAAAAGTTTTTGTAAAATTTCTATTTGTGATTCTTGTGGCTCCGGAGTTTTTGTTTTTATCGGAACTTCTTTTTTAGGGAATTTTATTTTGACAGGTTTTGTTTCAACCGGAGTTTGTGAATGTGGAGATGTATTTGTTGTTTGAACGTTTTGATTCTGTGTCGGAGCTTCCTGAACCTTTATTTCAACAGTTTTTTGCGGTGTTGATTGTGTTATTGTTTTAGGTTGTGGTTGAGCAACAGATACAGGAATATTTTCAGACGAAATTGTATCGCTGATTCTTACCAGTTTGAAATCTGCATCTTCTATTAACATTGGTTGATGAATTTCCGGATGAATTTTAACAGTAAGAATGGTTAATATAACAAATAAAACTATTACTGATACTTTTAAAAAATCCATAATTAATCTTTATCTACTTTTGCTAACAATTCGTCACACGCATAAATATCAAATTTTGTCTGACTTAACATCATTGTTTCGGCAATCAAAAGTGCTGTCGGAACAAGTGCCGCAACCAAGCTTAAGAACATTCCCTGCATATCTCCGCCGATTTCGGTCATAAAATATGAGATGTTCATTGCAAATTCAATAAAAATAATTGCACAGGCAATAGTTAAAGAACGACGTCTTTCGCTTTCCAATCGTCTTACACCTTCAAGTCCGTAAATTGTAACTCCATGGTGTTGATAATCAGAAAATCCGTCCTGTTTTATTACTTGTGAACCTTGAATTTTTTTAGTACATAAAAATGCGTTTACAAATGAGAAAAATGCAAAAATAATCAAAAATGTTGCAAGTGTTAAAAATACAGGGCTTATTCTTAATCCAGAAATTCTAACCCAACCCGCAGCTTCAGGGAAACACATTGCTAAAGTATTAGAAACACCGTAAGCCAAAAATGGTGCTGTTAAAATCCCGACAACCATTTCACCTGCAGATTTTAATTGAAGGTTGAACATTTTATCTTTAATATACTGGATTTTTGAATTACTCAAGCTGTTTATATATCTTTCAATCCATTGTCTATAAGATTTTATAACATTTTCAAAGTCTTCTCGATACTCATATTTATCAAGCAATATAGTCCATTCTGTAGTGTTGCATTGGAAATATCCGCAAGAAATTGCAAGGACAGCCATAATTCCTGAGAAAAAGAACGAAATAAATATTGCAAATGTCATAAAATCATTCAAGTTCATATAATAAACAAGGTTTACGACATAAATTCCAAGGACAAAAATTAACGAGAAAATCAACATAAAACTTTGACCGAGTTTTGCAGATTTTGATATTTCTTTCTGTATATTGCTTTGGAGATAGAGGTAAACTCCCTGTTTTAAAAGCAGACAAATTCCGTAAATCAATATTGTATAAATTGCCCAAACCTTAATATTTGTCGGCAGGTGAAGGAAGTTTGCAGATTCTTTGATATTCAATCCCATAAGGTAGTTTGATACTCCAAATGCACATATCATTGAACTGAAAAACATTGCTATATGCAAAAATATACTTGTTTTTGAGTTGTTGGAAAGTTTTTGTTTTAAGTCATTAATATGGAACGCAACTTGTTTTGTAATTGATACTCTTGCACTTTCCAAATCTTCTTTTTGTTTTTCGAGTTTAACTTTAGTAACAGCATTAACATCTTTCCCATACAAGCCCTTGATGTCTTCTTCTGTCAAATCTTCGTTGACTATTGAAGCAACAGTTTTAACTACAGGCGTATTTGCTGTAACTTTTAAGCTTATAAATTCATTGCTTTCTGTAAACATAAGCTTGCAGACATTTGATACTTCAATTTTTTTTATCGGCTGGCCTTTAAAAAGAACTTTTTCACTCTGAAAATTATTCATAACAGTACATTTTCCGTTAGCATACTGTAAAGTCAGCATAATGTCATAGTCTAAATTTAAAACTACGTCACAATTCGGGTTTGTACCGATATTTATTACATCTTTATTAAAAGTTTTTTCACCTTGTGATGTTGAAATTGTTACAGTCATTATTTACCTCATTTATCTTCCCAATGCGTGAAGAAATCTTCTGATTGATTTATCGATATTTTGTTCCGGAGCAACTATCAAGTGAGCTTCTCCAAGAACAGGTGTAAGCTTTTCTTTTGCCAAATCGAGTTTAGCCGGATGTGCATCCAAAAACATCATAGAAATATCCGGTGCATATTTTTTTACGTTCTGAACATTTGAGGGCAGTGTATCCCAATTAATCTGTTTTTCAACAGCGCCTTCGTTCTCCAAATCACCTATAACAACGATTGCGGGAACATATCCGTCTTTTTTCATTGTCAAGGCGTGAGAGAAGGCTTTTTTCAATCCTACGCCATATGCAGTTCCGTAATCCTTTGCATCATATTGAGTGAAAGCATCCATTGATTTTGTAATCCCGCTTCCGTTCATTGGAGAACCTTCATATATGAGGTAAGCATCTTCAGAAACTCTTAAAATTTTAATTTGGTCTTCAGGGTCGAGAAGATTGCAGATTTGTCTTAAAACTTTTTTCTGTTCAGGCAAACGTTTTTGATTTGATGCTGAACTGTCCACAACAAAAATTACTGCCGAGGGATGAAAATCGTCGACCTTAATTTGTCTCAATCCCGCCCAGATAAACCTTACAGCTGCAGATAATACTAATATAATTAAACCTAATGTAACTAATCTTTTATTCAACTTCATAGGAGTAATATAGCATATTTTTAACAAAAATGCAAAAAAATTGTAGCCGATTGGTTACTAGATTTAATTTTATTTCATTGATATTATTTTAAAATGTCAATGGAAGCAAAGAACATAAAATTAAATTATGTTTTGTCAGAAAATTGTGTATTAACTGAACGTGAAACTGAATGTATTTCAATAGTTTCGCTTGGTTATACAAATGTAGATGCTGCAAAAGTAATTAATATTTCAGAGGGAATGTTCAAAAAGAATATTAAAGATATTTTTGACAAGCTATACGTTGATGATAGAACATATGCAGTACAAAAAGCTCTCAGATATGGGATTTTAACATTTGATATGATAGACAGAGTGCAAGCAAAATATAATTTACAGCCCAGAGATGTTCAGAGGGTGAGTTAATTTTACTTGAATAGTTGTTCCGTCTGGAATATCAACTTCTTTACCACGCTGCATTGCACCTCTTATTCCTCCGGCAGCAGCTCCCATTCCGCCGTAAATAAGCATATTTCTGCGCCAGTCGTCACCGTTTCCGCCTCCAAGTGCTGTAAATGCTGCACCGACAAGCATACTGCCTAAAGCTCCGATTACGACATCACGTGTCATTTTTTTTGCGCGTTCGCTTTGAGTTTTCATATATATATTTTCTGTAGATATTTGCAATACATTGCCGTCCGGGGTCAAAATTTCATTAAAGTTTAATTCAATTTCTGCATTTCCATAAGCATAACCCGCATTTTTGGCATCTGTTGCCGAACCATAGACAAGACTTCCGGCTGGAGCTATTAATCGTCCGTTATAAATAAAATCATTTGTCAAACGAACTGTTAATCTGTCTTCTTTTTCAAGACTTCCTGAACTTATTCCCGAGTCAAAAGTTACGTTGAAGCTTGTTCCGGAAGGCACAGTTATGGCTGAACCGTACAAAAGCGGGCTTTTCGGTGTCGGTTCATAAAGTAAAGGTGACGGTTCGTAATTTGTTCGTTCTTCAACAGTTTCTTTCTTTTGTCTTGATTTATAAAAGTTTGGTGTTGTTTGAATTTGTTTTTTGCGGTCAAATTCTGCTTGTGCCTCATCGGAAAAATCATATTCCGCAAGTACAGGTGCACATATAATATTCAAACAAAGTAAAATTGATAATATCTTTTTCATTACTATTATTATAATAGATTATTGAATTATTACAATATGTCTGTTATAATTCATTCCATAAAAAGGAGAGAGAAATGGAAAAGATTTTTGAATTAATCGCAGTTGTATTAAGTGCATACATTATCGGTTCAATTCCTACAGGTTACATTATTGTAAAAGCTTTTACGGGGCAAGATATCAGAACTATCGGTTCAGGTTCGACAGGTGCTACAAATGTTAAACGTGTTATGGGTAAAAAATGGTTCTTTATAACTTTACTTTTGGATGCGTTTAAGGGGGCATTACCTGTCGTTTTGGCATCAATGTTTGCAAAAACTTTTACAGGAATCGGCTTGCTTCCTGTGTTGGCGGCAGTTGCTGTGATTCTTGGTCACAGCAGGTCAATATTTCTTAAATTTACAGGCGGAAAATCAGTTGCATCAGGAGTTGGTACGATTCTTGCTTTAAATTGGCAGGTTGGTTTAATCATTGCACTTATATGGTCTGTTGTAACTTTCTTTACAAGATACGTTTCAGTCGGTTCAATTATTGCATTAGCGATTTCACCATTTTTAATGTGGGCATTTAAAGCTCCTGTTGCATACATTGCATATTGCGGACTTGGTGCTTTGTATATTATTTGGCTTCACCGTTCAAATATTCAAAGACTTATTAAAGGCGAAGAAAACAAAGTTCGCTAATTTTTGTTTTTAAAATATGTTATCATATAACTTACAGCCAATCCGACTACGGCTCCGCCTAATACACGGATGGCTGTTTTAGATAATGCACCGTTTTTAATATTTTTAATTTTTGTTTTGAAAGTTTCTGTTTGAATTTTTATAAATGCATCACGTTTACGAGTTACATTATTTTTTGCTTCAAGCTCAATATTTTCAAGTATAGTTATTGAATCAATTTCTTTTGTTATTTCTGAAATATCTTCACCAAGTTTTGTTAATTCTGTTGCTTTTTGTAATAATCCGGTTTTCTTTTTTTCCAAAGAAATAGCTTCATCTGTTAAACGCAATTTTTCGTCTATTAAGTCAAATTTTTCATCATGTAATCCAAAATTGTTGTCTTGTGCTTTTTTGAAAGCATCACGTTCAGATTTTACATTTTTATAAATGCTATATCTTTTTATGCCTCCCCATAATATACCGCCTGTGGATGCAAGTATTAAATGTTGTTTGGTGTCAGTATTGTTGTTAATTGGTGATATAGACATTTTATCCTTTAATCATTTTATTCAACGGGCTGTTATTTGTAAAATTTATTGTTTCTACAGATTTCGGCTCGTTGTTTTTTATTTCGTATGATTTAATTGAGCGTTTACCTGTCAAACGTTTCATAAAGTTGTAGTAAGATTTTTTGAAGCCTTTTGCATTTTCCTGTTGTTCTTCAAGTTTAATCAAGTCTTCGCGTGAATGAGTTCCTACAGGAACGCCTACTGATTTTCTTGTAAGCCATTCGCCCATTGTTGTATTTGTCAATGTAATCCAGCTCATTCCGAATAATGATTTATTGTATTGGCTTCTGAATGTGCTGTTGAACAGGTCAATCAATAATGTTTGATAGAACAATCTTGAACCCTCTTGTACAAATCTTTCGGTAAATTTGGTTTTTGCACCTTCAACGTCGTTACCGTTTGATTTTAACATTACCATATTGTAGTTATCTGTCATCAAGAACCAGATTGTAGCGATTGATGCTGCTGTTTTTGCCAGGTTTGAAAGTTCGCTGTTTGAAATGTTTGACATTGTATCAACATTGAAGGCTTTCAAGATATTATCTCTTACGTATGATTGGAATTTTTCCGGTGAAAGATTTTTCTTAGAAGCTTCTTTACCGATATTTTCAATACTTTTTGCTAATGATGATACGTCAGAAATTCTATTCATCAAACCATGTTGCGCATCTGTTAATTTAGCATCTTTTGCAATTTTCTTGCCTTGAACATCTTTGATGAATTTTTCGAGTTCGGTTGTCGGAATATTGCGTTCTTTGGCAAAATTCTTCATTATAGTGTCTAAAGTGCCTTTGTCATTTATTGCAAAGCTCAATGTTTTCGGCTTTTTAACGAACACGTTAACAACTTTCATTACAAGGTTATATGGAAGTGTCACTGTGTTCCAAGCGAATTTGAACGGAGCGATTACAAAGTTTACAAGCGGTTTAATCTTTTTATCTTTTGCGCCTAAGCTGATAGCTTCACCGTTTGTAGCTGTTTGGGCAACTTTTTTATATTTTGATGCAAGTTCTGTGAAATGATTTTCTTCTAATACTGTTGTGATTTTATCGAGTTCTTTTTTAGAAACTGTATAGTTTGCAGTTTCTGTCATATTTTTATATGTCTTTTTAAAGAAACCTGAGAATGCTTTCCATTGTTTTTCTACTGCAGAGATTTTTCTAAGTCCTTTTACTGCAAATCCGCATGCGATAATTGCACCTGATGCTTTCATAATTGTTCCGAAAGATAGGAGCGGTTTTTGGTGTTTGTCTTTTTCTTCTTTATTTTTAGATGCTTTAAATGTTGGTTTTTGAGGTTCGATTTTAGCTTCAGGAGCATTATTTTTTGCATTTTCCGCACGTGCTTCTTCAGGAGTTAAGCGTGTAATGTGTTTACCGTTAATCAATCTTGAGAACGCTTCTGTAGTCAAGGTTGTAGCACCTGTCATCAGCATAATTCCCATTGCTGAGTTGTTAATATATTTTTGTAGTGCGCCTAAAGTAATTAATGTTATATATGCATTGAAACCAATTCTTGCAGCTTCTTGTTTAAATCTTGTTTTTTGTTCTTTTGATGCAGCTTTTTTATCATCATCCATCATACGTGATAAGTTGTAAGCATCGTTTGCCAAGAATAACGCCGGAGGCAGGCCTGAAACCAATCTGTTTAATGAACGTTCGTGTTTTGTATCGTAGTTTCCTGTTTTTGGGTCAAACATTTTTACAGATTGCTGGAACATTTTTGATGCAATATCGTCTGCGGGTTTACCTTTTAAATTTTTTGAAGTTTCGAACAATCCGCGCAAAGCATTAACTTGAGCATCAACTTTTGAACGCTGTCTGATACTTTTAAAGAATGGTGTTTCAAGAGTTTTTTCAGCCCAGCCTTTGAAAGGTTTGATTTTGCCTATAAGTCCTACTGTACCGTTTAAGATATCTGCAGGTAAAATTTTGAATGGATAAACTAAGCCATCCCAGATTAATTGAGGAACTGTTTTTTTGCTGAAGGTAATTTTGTCACCTTCGATTTTAACCATTTTCTTTGTAAGGTCAGATTTTTTTACGTGGTTCAGTAATCCGTCAACAATTGAATGCTCGATACCTGATTTGTCTTTAATAAATCTATTAAATTCTGAAATGCTGTATTCGCCTACTTTTTTATAAGCGGGAGCAAGTCTGAGTGCAAGGCCTGTTCCTGCAAGTACACCTAAAGTTGCCAGAACGGGCTTCATTTTGTCGTCTTTTTTCTTGTTTTCCCCCTTAAAAGAAAGACCTTTAAAAGTTGAATCTTGATGATTACTTTTTAAAGGTCTCTCGGTATTTAGATTATTTTTTAAAGACATGAACTCGGAAGGAACATAATTGGGAGATAGTTTCTCCTTTTGTCGTTGTTTGACGGTGTCGTATGTTAATTTTTTTACTAACATTTTTTAGTCCTTCCCGTCGTTCATTTTTAATCAAACAAAATTTTTTGACAACCCCATGGTTAAGAAATGTTACGAACAATTTCTAAAATTAGTGATTTGAATTTTGTTTTAGCGTTATTTGCAGCTTCAATAACTTCTTCGTGAGAAAGTTTTTCACCTGTTATTGAGCTTGCAGAATTTGTAATACAGCTTATTCCTAAGATATTTAATCCGCACCAGTTTGCAACGATTGCTTCGGGAACTGTTGACATACCGACAGCGTCTGCACCTAGTGTTCTAACCATATTAATTTCTGCAGGAGTTTCATATGACGGACCTGAATTTGCCCAGTATATTCCTTTTTGAATATCTATACCAAGTTTTTGGGCACATTTTTCCGCGATTTCTATAAGGTATTTTTTATAAACTTCTGTCATATCAGGAAATCTTTCGCCAAAAGTTTCGTCATTTGCTCCAACAAGCGGGTTTGCACCCATATAATTAATATGGTCTGTTATAATCATTAAATCAGAAGGAGAGAAACTTTCGTTTACAGCACCTGCCGCGTTAGTTAGGATTAGAGTCTTTACGCCCAATGCTTTCATAACCTTTACTGGAAATGTGATTTCCTGCATTGAATGACCTTCGTAATAATGGTTTCTGCCTTGCATTAAAACAACTTTTTTACCGTTAATTTCAGCAAAAACAAGTCTTCCTTTATGACCTTTTACGGTAGATTTGACAAAACCCGGGATTTCATTATATGGAACTGCAAAATCACAATATTCATCAGCAAGTTCGCCGAGTCCCGAGCCTAAAATAATTCCGATTTCAGGTTTGAAATTGTTAGTTTTTTCGTTTAAAAATGCAATTGTATTTTCCATATTAACTCCCTAATCAAAAAGTTAGAGTTGCCCCTAACTTTTGTTAAAATTTATGTATTCAACACTTAGCCGACTAATCTGTCGTCATCAGCTTCTGCTGCTTTTACCATGATAGCGTGCTCAACAGGATTTTCTTTTTTGTAAGATGTGTCAAAGTTTTCTTCAAAATTGAAGTCATCGTGAGCTTTTTTAGCTTGGTTTTCATCTACTAATTTTTTTGCGAGTTCTGCTATTTCATAAACAAGCTGATATCTGTTTTCAGTATTTTCGTTTAAATCCCAAGCAACTCTTATTATTTGATCCATCATAAAATTTTACCTCATTCTTTTTCTTTTAATCATATAATACAAAAAAATTTTTCGCAAGTAGTAATTATGTGTTATAATTGTTTTATGAAAAATTTAAGTGATATTCATAAATATATCCGAATAGAGTTTATTATATGGTTTTTTGTTTTGTGTTTAGTTGTTACGGGGGTGAGAGTTCATAGGCACAATAAGGCAAAGGAGCTTGTTACTTATCAATTGTTTATGCCTGATGTTGATGGAATTATTGTTGGTTCTCCTGTTAAATTTATGGGGGTTCAGGTTGGATATGTTGATAAAATTAAAATTATTTCGAATGATGTTTATTTGAAAATTGTTATTACGGCTAAAGACCTTGTTCTGCCGAAAGGTTCTATTGCTACCGTTGAGTTCAGCGGAATGGGAGGGTCTAAGTCTTTGGAAGTTTATCCGCCTACGGAAGAAAGTACTGCTTCAAAAAAACTTATTGCAGTACAGTCGCCAAAGAGGTTAAATGATTCGTTAACTTTATTAAGTCAAATGTTTGATAAAATTGATTCAATTATGGGCAGAATGTCGTTTTTTGCAAATGAAGCTGATATTAATGATATGAGTAAAGGTGTTGAAGATATTCAAAGCAATATGAATATGTTTGATGGAATGATTAAAAGGAGAGATAAATGAGAAATGTCAGAGTGATTAACAATCCTGTAGTGTTATTGAATTTGTGTACAATGCGTGACGAAAACACTGACAGCCAAGGGGTTAGAATTGCAACCAGAAAAATTACCAGATGTTTGTTGTATGAAGCTTCAAAAAATCTTCCTCTTGTAGAACGCGATGTTACAACTCCTTTAACAACTTTTAAGGCCAAAACGGTTGACCCTGATATTAATCTTATAATTTCACCGATTTTGCGTGCAGGTTTAATTTTTACAGATGAAGCGATTGATATTCTTCCGCAAGCTTGTATTCGTCATATAGGAATGTACAGAGATGAGGAAACCTTAAAACCGGTTTGGTATTATAATAAAGTTCCTATGGATGCTCCAAATCCTGAAAAATTCTATGTTTATATTACAGACCCGATGCTTGCAACGGGAAATTCTCTCCTTGAGGCAATAAGATTATATGCTGATAAAGGTATTCCGCTTGAAAATATTAAGTGCCTTTGTATAATTGCAGCTCCGCAGGGTATTGAAAATATTCACAAAAACTTTCCTGATGTTGAAATTATTACAGCATCAGTAGACGAAGGTTTGAATGAAAAAGGTTATATTGTTCCCGGTATGGGCGATGCAGGGGATAGAATTTTTAACACTTGATTAAAATTTCGCCAATGACTTCGCCGTGAAGGGTTTTTATTGTTCTGTCACATTGTATATCTGCCCATTTTAGATTTTTCAAAACCTGGCAGACTACAAGTTCGCGAGCTTTCATATCGCAATCGGAAATCTTTACAACAAACGCCTGTTCTTCTTGTGTATTTACCACAATACAAAGCCCGCCTGCGCCGACTTTTGCAATCAGACCGTCTGAATTTTGCATTACAAATGTGTCTGTTCTATCTTCTCCGCCTATTATGTATGGATTGTTCAAAAATGCATTTTTTATTTTTTCGTATTTCGGATTACAGAATACATTCAAGTATCCGTAAAGCATATTTTCTAACGGCATTGACATAATAGGAACTCCGCAGCCGTCTTTTGTAATCGGATATTCTTTTGTAACTTTGCAAAGCTCATATATTTTATTTTTTATTGCTATTTGAAGCGGGTGTTCCTGGCTGTCATAATCTGTTAAATCCCAACCGTTTGCTTTACACAGGGCAAGCATCATAACGTGTTTCCCAGAACAATTGTTTTGCAGAACATTTTCAACTTCGCCTTTTACAAGCATATCTTGTTGTTTTGTTTTAGAAAGTGGTTTATGCAGACCGCATTTTAATAAACTTTCATCTAATTCAAATTTTTCTAAAATTTGTTTTGCAATATTTACATGAATATTTTCTCCTGCATGGGATGCGCAACAGAGAGCAATTTCTTCTTCTGTCAAATCAAGATTGTATTCAATAATCAGGCTTGCCTGTAATGGTTTGGCACAAGAGCGAAGGTAAAACGGACTGTTTTTTGCATCGCCTGTGAAATCAAATGCGTGTTTTTTATCTGCAAGAACTATAAATCCTCTGTGTTCCTGCTCTACAAGCCCGTCTCTTTCGTATTTAACCAAAATCTCAGGATTGAGCATTTTTCTTTACCAATTCCAATAATTGAAACATTTTACGTTTAAGTTTAAGGTTTTCTTCTTTTAATGCTTTAATCTCATCCTGATATTTTTGAGAATCATCAGAGAATGCTGTTTCTGATTTTGGCATAACATTGTGGTCAAGAATAAACCTTTTTTGAGCTTCCTCTTTAAGTAATAATATTGATTTCAGGTCATTTTCTGTAACGTAACCCAATTCGATAAGTATTTCTCCAAATTTTTTATCGTTTGAAGCTTCGTATCTTAATATTGCCTGTCTGAGTTGGTCAATATCAATAATTCCTTTTTGTTTAAAGTATTCGCCAATCCTAAACTTGCCCGAAATATACCCTGCCATTGCATGTATTTCAGGAGAATTCGGGTTTTTTATAAAGTTTTGTTCAAGACAGAGCTGATAGTATTTTGCAATTTCTTCCATTGAAAGGAAAGTGTTGACGGAAATTTCCAGCATACTTAAATCTTCTGCACAAAATCTTAAGAAGTTATAAGTATTATTATCAAATCCGCATTTTCTTTCAGCGAGTTCGGTTTTGCCTTTAAAAGTTATTGTAGGTACAAATGTTGAAAAAATATCATTACGGTCACTGTTTCTTAAAAATTCTTCGCACGCAAATTCACGCATTTCATCAGAAAGTTTAAGATACATAACCTGTTTAATCCAAAAAGGTACACTTAATACTTTATTCAAAAATAGAGTAAAGATGTTGTTTCTCAAAATTTTTTCCTCGCAAGATATTATTTATTATTATAACGTAAATTTGAAAATAATTCAAGACTGTAATTTTTATTATACTTTTGGCGGATATATTTCTTCTTCTTTATGCTATTGATTTATCGGTATGAAAATTGTATTATTAATACATAATAGGAGAAGAAAGAGATGAAGAAAAAGGTTTTAATTGCGGTATTAGCGCTTATTGGGATTTTGACAACTATTAAACTTGCGGTAATTTATTATAATGCAAATTTCAATCCGTATTCTTTGCCGAGTTTTTGTTCGGTAAATGATTTTATTGATTGTGATAATATTGCAAAAACTTCAGAGTCACAGTTTTTAGGTATCCCTCTTGCTTATTGGGGAATGTTTTTGTATGCATTTATGTTGTTAATGCTATTTGTTGATAAGCTTAAAAACTTTAAGTATTTAAAGTTTTTGGAAGTGTTTAAAAATCCTCTTTCATATATAGGTGCATTAGGGTTAATTTCGTTTGTAATTTCAATAGCTTTGCTTTGTATAAGTTTGTTTGAGATTAAGAAGTTATGTATATTGTGTGCATTTACATATATTTTAAATCTGCTAATCGGTTGGATTGCATCTGAGGGACATTTTGTAAGTGCTGTAAAACAAAGTTTCACAGATTTTATGGATGCGGTTAAGATTAAAAAATATCTGATAGCATTTATTGCTGTTATGATTGTTGCGATGGGATTTTTAACTTATACGGCAACTTCTTTTAAGTTTGCACCTCAGGTTAAAAAACAGCTTCAATTTCAAGAATTTACAAAAGCCAAAAAGAATAAGTATGCAGTAAAAGGTAATATTCTTGGTGATAAAAATGCAAAGAAAATTATATATGTATATTCAGATTATCAATGCCCGATATGTTATGCACATAATATTATGATGCATAAACTTGCTAAAGAAGTTAAAGGAATAAAAATTGTTCATAAAAACCTTCCGCTTGATACAGATTGTAACGGATATCTTCAATCTCCATTCCATGAAGGTTCTTGTGTTGATGCCAGATTTGCGGTGGCGGCGGAAGAACAAGGAAAGTTTTGGGAAATGAATGATATTCTTTTCCAAAATAAACCTAAAACAGAAGATGAAATATTGAAACTTGTTGAAGGTAAAGGGTTCGATATTGAAAAGCTTCAAAAAGATGCTAATAGTGCGGAAACTGCGCTTAAAATTAAGGAAGATATACGTGAAGCTTATAAAAAAGGTATTAATGGCACGCCGACAACTATGATTAATAACAATGCTTATGTTGGAATTAAGACATATAAGGATTATGTTGAATGGGCAAAAAGATAATACTTCACGCTTGTTGTGCAATATGTTCCGGATATCCCATATCTTATTTACAAGATATGGGATATCAGGTTTGTGTATATTTTTATAATCCTAATATTTATCCGTCAGAAGAATACCAAAAACGTCTTGAAGCTCAACGGACTTTATGTGAACATTTCGGATGTGAGCTTGTTGAGGCAGAATACAATCCTGATGATTATTATGATTTTGTAAAAGGGTTTGAAAATGAACCGGAAAAAGGTTTAAGATGTGATAAATGCTTTGAGTTGAGATTAAGAAAAACTGCAGAGTATGCAAAGTCAATCGGAATTGATAAGTTTACAACATCCATTGTAATAAGTCCCCATAAAAACTTTGTAAAACTAACCTCAATCGGAGAAAAAATTGCACAAGAAACGGGGATACAATATTTGGCAGTTGATTTTAAGAAGAAGGACGGATTTTTGAAAACCAATAAAATTTCTAAAGAGTTGAATTTATACAGACAGCATTACTGTGGATGCAAATTTGCATTGAGATAAATCATATATTTATATTATGATTTTTGAGCAAAATAATTATATACTTGATTTAATAAAAAATATCATTAAATTAGAGAAAAAGGAAGTATCATGAATAAGAAGATTGTTTTACTAATAGCTTTTACATTAATTCTCAATTCAGTTTGCGCATATGGAGCAGACAATTCAAGACGTGCAAAACATTTGGAACAGAAAAATCAAGAACAGCAAAAGGCTGTTTCCGAACTTGATAAGGATACTATTTATTATCCGAATGCCAATATAAAAAGTGCTGTATCTAAATATGAATCAGGAAACTATTCAGGTTGTCTGCAAGAGTTGTTCTCTCTTGTAAAAAAAGACCCTTCAAATGCTGTTGCATATTATTATATGGCGATGGCATACACTCATATTGATATGCAGAATGAAGCAGTTGAGGCTTATGAGAAGGTTTTAGCGCTTAATCCGAATTCTTATTTGTATGATTATGCCGAAAAAGGCAGAGATTGTTTAACCGGCGGACCGAAGTGTCAGGCTGAAAATACTGAAGAACAAGATGAATTGGATAAGTTTATAAGTTCTCCATACGGCAACGGTTTGTCACCTCAACTTAACGGTGAAGTTAAGCAAAAAGAGCTGAACAATATTAAAGAAACAATTAATAAAAAAGAAGATTTGGAAAACAAAGACATTCAAAAAATCAGAGATTTTGATACAAAACATAATAATGATAATCAATCATCAATTGAAGAAACTGATAAAATAGCTATGGCATCTGATGAAGAAATTCTTCAAGCTGTTAAAACACTTAAAGATTCAGGTTTGAATATTACAATTCAACCTGATAATGCTTATACTCAGTTTTCGCAGTACCAAGATCCGCGAATGGCTGAAATGAGTATGCTTTTGGGTAATAACAATAATAACAATAACAGTATGATGAATATGCTTCCTATGCTTATGAGCAAAGCTCAAAAGGGGGAAAATATAGATCCTCGTTTTATGCAGGCTATGATGATGAATTCAATGATGTCTGATTTGGATTTTAACGGTAACAATAATAACAGATATTAATATGAAAAATATTCTTGAAAATGCTTACTGTTGTTTGGTTGATGAAAATTTAGATGAAGCAAAGAAAAATTTTTATCTGATAAAAGAACAGGATATTCGTGCAAGCTGGGCTTTGTTTATGATTTCTCTGATTGAGGGGAACATAAGTGAATATCCGACGTATTTCCAGCTCAGGAATTTTCTTGAAATTGATTTGAGTATTTTAATCAGTTATTTCAAGGGTGAATATGTTGAAAAAATTATCCGCTATGCAGATTTTATGTTCACAATAAACCCTGAAGTTTATAAATTCATCGGAAGATGCCTTTATAACAATAATCTTGAACCTCAAGCACTATTTTTCTTGGAGAAAGCAAAGAGTTATTTCTGGCATGATCCGGAATTGCATTATTTGCTGGCCTACATTTATTATCAAAAAAAAGATTTTGAAAATACACGCAAGTCACTTGAAAATTGTTTGCAAATTTTGCCGAAATATTTCCCTGCACTTGATATGATGAGTAAAATTGCTTAACTCACAGGTTTGTGTTATGTTTATCTTACAAGGAGATAAGTATGATTATAATTATGGAATCGCGGGCTTCAGAAGCTCAGATTCAAAGAGTTATAGAGTTTTTAAAAGCAAATGAGTTTGAAATAAGATTTAACCGTGGGCAGGTGCATACTGTTATTGATGCTTTGGGAGATAAAACAACAGTTACCCCGGGCAGAATTGCTGCATTTGACGGAGTGAAAGAAGTTAAGGTTATAAGAGAACCATTTAGGCTTGCATCACGTGATTTAAAATCGGAAGATACAGTAATTGAATTTCCTAACGGGGTAAAAATCGGCGGAGAAAATAAACCGGTTGCAATGGTCGGGCCTTGTTCTATTGAAGAAGATTATGAAGGATTGTTGAAAGTTGCTTATGCCGCAAAAGAAACAGGCTGCCAATTTTTGAGAGGCGGTGCGTTTAAACCCAGAACTTCGCCGTATGATTTTCAAGGGTATGGTGAAAAAGCTCTTAAATATATGAGAGATGCAGCTGATGAGACAGGGTTGCTTACTGTTTCAGAGGTTATGGATGCTTCTGATTTGGATTTGATGTGCGACTATATTGATGTTTTGCAAATCGGTGCGAGAAATGTTCAAAACTTTAAACTGCTTCATGCTGTTGGCAAATGCAATAAGCCAGTAATTTTAAAACGAGGTTTGGCAAGTACAATCAGAGAATTTCTCCTTGCTGCAGAACATATTATGTATAACGGAAATCATAATGTAATCCTTTGTGAACGCGGAATTAGAAGTTTTGACAGTGCATTTACGCGTAACGTTATGGATATTGCATCAATTCCTGTTATAAAAAAATATTCGCATCTTCCGATAATTGTTGACCCGAGTCATGGAACAGGACAAAGATATTTGATAGAACCTATGGCAAAAGCAGGTTTGATTGTCGGTGCAGACGGTGTTATGATAGAGGTTCACCATGATCCTGAAAATGCATTGTCTGACGGAAAACAAAGTTTGCCTATACCAATGTTTAAAGAGGTTATGGGAAGAATTAATCAATTATCAGACAGACTTCATTATGAAAAAAGCTGTTTGTCTGCAAATGTACAATAAAAGGAGGAGCTATGAAAATCAGGTTTAGTCGGAATTTCGGGGGGGGGGCAATTTAAGCCAATCTCCGTTTCTTGAAAATTTATGTAAACCCCATGTGGCGGGTCCAGCGGATTGTCGGCAGAAGGCGAAGAAGTTTTGCACAGCAAAACTCGCAGACCTGTTTAACGCTGACAACCAAGTGGCGGCACGCCAGGCGTTTACTTTAGCTGAGGTTTTAATAACTCTGGGTGTTATAGGTATTGTTGCTGTGTTAACTTTACCAGAGTTAATCCAAAATTACAAGAAAAAGGCAACGGTTGTACAACTTAAGGAAGCATATTCAATACTTTCACAAGCTGTTAATACTTCTCAAAATGAACATGGTGAACTCTTAACTTGGGATTATACTATAAGCGATACTGATTTTGCAAAAAAATATATTTTGCCATATTTAAAACTTATTGATACAAAAAAAACATACGCAACCGGCTGGAATATGTATACTTTATCAACTCAGAATAATATGCATAGTAATACTGCTTATTGGCATTCCGGTATGATATATATTCTTTCAAATGGATATGCATTATGTATTGTAAACGGAAATGATGATACAAGGAAGTTAATTACTGTTGATGTAAACGGGAAAAAAGGTCCAAATGTATTGGGTATAGATGGATTTACATTTGAATTTAATAAAAAAAATAATAGTTTACTTCCTTTTGGTTATGGAAATACAAGAAATGTTCTGCTGGGTAAAAACGGTGGTGTCACTTATCCTGTGGGAATGTGTACAAGAGATAACAACTGGCAATACTATAGAGGCGGCTTCTGTGCTGCTGTTATAATGAAAGACGGATGGCAAATTAGTGACGATTATCCTTGGGAAAACGGCGGACTTACACCAATTCATAAAAATTAAAAACTTATTCTCTAAGATTTTTAATATGCTGGAAAAATCATTTTGTTTGAAGTATTATAATTTACACGGAAACTATAAAAAAGGAATATAAATATGCTAAGAACTGGAATAGTAGGACTTCCGAATGTCGGAAAATCAACTTTATTTAATGCTTTAACAAGTGCAAAAAACGCGCAGAGTGCAAACTACCCGTTTTGTACAATTGAACCAAACGTAGGTGTGGTTAATGTGCCTGACGAAAGATTAGAAATTTTGCAAAAACTCTGCAAATGTACAGATATTATCCCGACAGCAATCGAATTTGTAGATATTGCAGGACTTGTTAAAGGTGCAAGTAAAGGGGAAGGTTTAGGAAACCAATTCTTGCACAATATTAGAGAAGTTGATGCTATTATTCAAGTTGTAAGATGTTTTGATGACCCGAATACTATTCACGTTGCAGGTAAAGTAAATCCGCTTGATGATATTGAAGTTATAAATACTGAACTCGCACTTGCTGATTTGGCTTCTGTAGAGAAACGTCAGGCACGTATTGCAAAACAGGCAAAAAGTGGTGATAAAGATGCCGTACTTGAAAACAATGTTTTAACAACACTTACAGACTTGCTCTCTGAAGGTTCGTTTATAAACCTTAATGAACATTTTAACGAAGATGAAATCGCTGTGGTTAAACAACTTAACCTTATGTCTGTAAAACCTGTTATCTATGCGGCAAACGTATCTGAATATGATTTGAAAGACGGTAATGAATATACAAAACAAGTTCAGGAATATGCTTCAAAACATAATGCGGAAGTAGTTTTGATTTCTGCAAAAATTGAGGAAGAATTAGCAGAACTTGGTGCAGAAGAGGCAAAAGAATACTTAGAAGAATTAGGTATTGAAGACAGCGGAATTAACAGAATGATTAAATCTGTTTATAAACTTCTTAATTTAAGAACATTTATCACAGCCGGTGAAAAAGAAGTTCACGCTTGGACAATTCCTGCAGGTGCAAAAGCTCCACAGGCTGCAGGTGTAATCCATACAGACTTTGAAAAAGGATTTATTCGTGCAGAAATTACACCATATGAGGAATTTGTGAAAAACGGTTCTTATGCAGCCTGCAAAGAAAAAGGTGTAACACGTCTTGAAGGCAAAGATTACGTTGTCCAAGACGGAGATTTGGTACATTTCAGATTTGCAGTTTAAAAAAAGACCTTAAAGGTCTTTTTTTATTTTGACATTAGTGATAATTTTGAGCCTGAAACAACTTCCTGTTTTTTGATATAAGGTGTTGATACAAAATTATATTGAGGATTATACATTACGCGTCTGCCAGTGAAGGTTGGCTCTTTTTTTACAAGGTAAAGTGTCATAACACTGTCATTGATTGTTATTTTTTGCTGATTAGGACCTGTAATTTGGTTTTTATCATTAACCCAATATGATTTGCCGGTTACTGCATCTTTGAATTCCATACCTGATTTTAAACCGCCGTTTTGCATTACTTTATCAGCAGAACCGCCGTTTAGGTCAATAAAATCTAATGTTATTTCAGCAGGACTATAGTATTCGTCAAATTTATGGGTCAAGCCTTCTGTATTGAATACTGATACTGTCATTTTACCGTTAGGACTTTGTCTTAAAAGTGCTGAAACTTCTGTTTCTTTACCATTTGATTTTGCTTTTTGTTTATTAAGTACAAAAGGTGTTCCGTTATTCAACGGTTCTAACTCGGGACGGGTGCGAAGGTTATATTGATAATCCATATAGTCTTTAAATCTTTTTACAAAATCTAAGTATTCCGGATTGTTTTTATCAACCCATTCTTCATGGATTATATTACGGTTTTGTACGGTAATATTTTTGGTTGTATGTTCAAAACCTGTTGCACCATATTCGTCACCTGCGTATAAAGTCGGGTTGCCTGTTAGTGCTGTTAAGAATTTTGTGTGTCCGAGAAGTTTTGACATTGCAGGGTCAAGGATTTTTTCAAGCGAAAGTTTTTTGAGATTTTGTCTTTCTTCATTAGTTAGTCTGCCGTCACCTTCTGAATCTGCAATATATGCCATTTCATCTAAAACAATATTCAATGCTGTCGGATAGTCTTTTGTTCCAAAGCCTTCTGCTTCAAAAACTTTACCCATATGTTTGCTGTTAGAAATATTTTTCAATGCTTTAAGCATCAAACCGTATACATAATCTATTCTGCCTTGGTCAAGCCCTATTTCGTTAATAGCTTTACCCATACCGCTTGAAACAGATTCACATTTTGCTATTGCAAGCGGGCTTATACGGCTCATATCTGCTCCATATACAGAATCTGAATTTGGTTCAGTTCCGTATGGAACAGCGTGAAGAATTTTATATGCTCTTTGGCGCAGATCATAATTACCTTTGTCTGTCAAATCTGCAAAAACCATATCCATATCTGTTGCATAACCGTCTAATGCACGGCATTTATCGTGATTTCCTGCAAAGATATATGAGTAAATTATTGATTCAAGCGGACCTGATGTTAGGAAACCTGCTAGTTGTTCAGTAACTTTTCCACCTTTTTCTAAGCCTTTATCAGGACTGTTTTCGCCGTCAAAGTCAAATAATTTGCCGAAAATTTCATTAATTCCTGATGATAAATATGTATAGTTTGCAGTTGTAGTGAAACCTGCTTCATTAATGAGTTTTTTTACAGCTTCTGTTGAAGATGAGAAACGTTCAGAGCTGCCGCCGCCTTTATTGAATATATCGCCTTCATCAGTTACTTCGGCAGCAATGTATGCATCAGGGTGGTATTGTTTTACGTTTTCCCCGAATTTTGTCCAGAATTTAATGATTTGATTCCAGGTGAATTCAAAGTTTGTTTTACCGTTTCTTACGGATTCAATGTCTGCAATATCTTTTGTTGCGTCAATTCTCCAGTCAAGCCCGCCTTCCGCACGGCTTACAATCATTTCTGCAAGTTTAAAACTTTCTGCACTTGTACCTTTGAGTGTTTGTTTTAATGCTTTTTTAAGGTCGTCTGTATCTTTAATATTATTGATATTGCGTTTAAGATGTTTTATAAGTGAAATTGCTTCATCTTCCGGACTGTCGGCGATTATGCCCATTCCCATTAATGAAGTTTCTTTTAGTTCGTTGTATTTGTATGAAATTTCGCCTGTTTGATTATTGTAAGATAATTTTGCATCAGGAGAAACTCCTTTGATTATGGCAAATTTTGCGATTTCTGCTGTCAATAGAGGAATTGCATATTTCCCGAACTCTGTTGTATTTCCGTTTTTATCGTGGAATTTTTTATCGTTTGGTAATGAATTTTCTACCTCATCCAAAATTTTTGTTGCGAACTGCGACATTTCATTTTTGTACAAGTCATCAGTCATTGTATAAGCTTTTTTGTATTCGTGGGTAAGATGTTTGTTGCCGTCTTTGTACATATCGTATCTTGAAGCACCGATTTGAGTGGATTTTGTAGCCCTTTTGGTCATATAAGGTGATGCTAAGACTGATACGATATCATCGCCGACTTCAATTGAATCTAAAGGAACATCCATCAAGCCTTGCAAAATAGCGTTTTTATAATTGCTGTCAGTTGTTGATTTTGCAAGATTATATCTGTTTCTTAGAACATTTTTTACAATTTGTTCATTTACATCAAGTTTTTTAGGTAAAACTTTGCCATCCGAGAGAGAGTTGATTTTGTTGTAAATCTCATTAGCACTCTTTCCTTCAATATTTTGAAGGTGTTGTGCGACATTTAGAGTTAAGATTTGATTTGTTTTCTTTGTCCAGAATTTTGCTGAAGATATTGCATAATCTTGAACTTCCATATTTTTTTGAATGAGAAGGTCTTTCATTTCTGCACGTTTTTCAGGGTCTTTAATATTTTTTAAAGACTGAGTTTCAGAGTGTGACTGAACGAAACTTAGTTTTGCGATATCAGGGTTTGCGTCCCAGGTTTCAAATCCGCTTTCGTGTTTGCCTTCAAGTCCAAAGTATTCAAATTGTGAAACTGCGCGTGTGCCTTCACCGCTGTAAAGTTTCAATTGTTTATCTTTTGGGGCACTTTTGTTATAAGCGATTAAAGATTCAACATTTTTCTTATATGTTTCGTTGTTAATTTTAAAGCTGTATGGCACTACTGTGTCGTTATGACCGTTTATTTCAAGGTTATTTTTTACGAGTTTGTCATATGCTCTGATTAGTTGTTTGTTGTTTAAGTTTGCAGTATCAACAAGTCGGTCATCATAAATTTGAATATATGTCGGCTGGTTTGATTTGTAATTTCTATTTGGTTTGATTTTTATTGAACCGTCTGCGTTTTGTTTAATATCATATTTAGGGTTAACGATTCTATGGGTTACGTGATTAAGTTGTTTGCCGAATACACCCATATTTAAAGGGCTGTCTTGAAGACCTGAAATTTTGAACCAATTAAAGTAAGGTGATTTTTCACCCCATTGAAGAATATGTTTGAAGTGAACACCTTCAAGACCTTCGTTTACATATGCGCCGTCAGATACAAGGTTAATACCTTTTGCAAAAAGTTTTCTTTGAAGTGAAGCATAGTTGTTAATGTTCCCCAGACTTTGAGCCATTTGGAAGTTGTTTTTGTTCCAGTAAGCATGTGCTGTTACGCTGTCATCAGTAAATAAAGGGGTTGTAATAATTCTTGTAAAGTTGTCAAGTTTGCCGTCGTCTAAGTCTTTTTCAATGCCTGCAAGCGAACCGCCGATTTTGTTTGCGGTATTTTTGTTTGTTTTTCTTGCACGTTCAATGTCTTTATTAGGTACAATTTTGTTGTTTTCGTCATAAACCCAGGCTACGTTATTAAAATCAGGTACAATAAGTTTCATTGAACCTGATTTTGTAGATGTTGATAGTCTGTCTGTTACAAAATTATATATTTCATGTGCTCTATGAGAAGATGCGGCTTCATTGATAATATTACCGGGGTCAATTTTGTATTCGGGAATTGCATTTTTTTGTCCGGCAGGAACGAGTTTGTAGTGATATGCAAACGGTTGGTCCGGTCGGATACCGTATTCTCTTGCAAGGTTAATGCGTGTTGCTTTCCCTTTTTCAAGTTTTATTTCAGGTTCATTTTTTGTATTTTTAAGCGGATTAATATTGCCATATTGGTCTTTTTTACCTGTTACAAACCAGTTGCCTTCAGCATCTTTATCCAGTAAGAAGATTTCAAGGTAGCAGTCTTTTTTATCTTCGTCATAAACATAGTTAAACTCGAATTCTCTGTTTCCCGTGTCGGATTTTACAGGTTTGTAGCCCTCAAATTGTACATTATTATTTGTTTTCGGCTGGTTTAAATTTAGATTGACTTTCACTTTGAACAACTCCTTACCTTCTCCAGTTATAACCCAACTGAAGAAAAATTTTTGTCATTATATATTATATTATTAACAAATTTTTACAAAAAATGATTATAAGGATATGTTTTTGATATAATCCGTTATTGTAAAGGAGAAATTAAATGCTGATGACAGAAATGAAATGCGATATTAAAGATATAAACCTTGCAGAACAAGGTAAAAACCAGATTGAATGGGCGTTCAAAGATATGCCTGTTTTGAAAAAAATTCAGGAAAGATTTATTAAAGAACAGCCGTTTAAAGGTTTAAGATTATCTGCCTGCTCGCATGTTACAAAAGAAACTGCTGCTTTATGCGTTGTAATGAAATCAGGCGGAGCTGATGCAATTTTGGTTGCGTCAAATCCTCTTTCAACTCAAGATGACGTAGCTGCGGCACTTGTTAAATATTATGATATACCGGTTTATGCAATTGCAGGTGAGAGTGTTGAAACATACAAATCTCACATTCAGGAAGCTATTGCTCACAAACCTGATTTAATCATCGAAGACGGATGTGATTTGGTTTCTATGCTTCACAATGATTATCCAGAAATTGCTTCAAAAGTTATCGGCTCAACCGAAGAAACAACTACAGGTATTATCAGACTTCAAGCTATGGAACGTGAAGGAAAATTGATGTTCCCTGCTGTCGGCGTTAATACAAGTTTAACCAAACACCTTTACGATAACAGATATGGTACAGGTCAAAGTTCTATTGACGGCATTTTGCGTGCAGCAAATATCTTAATTGCAGGTAAAACTGTTGTAATTTCAGGTTACGGCTGGTGCGGTAAAGGCTGTGCATTGCGTGCAAAAGCTCTTGGTGCTAACGTTATTGTATGCGAAGTAGACCCTCTTAAAGCTCTTGAAGCTGTTATGGAAGGGTATAGAGTTATGCCGATTGCAAAAGCTGCTTTAGAAGGTGATATTTTCTTAACAGTTACAGGTGACAAACACGTTGTTGATGTTCAGCATTTGTTGTCAATGAAAGACGGTGCTTTTGTTGCTAACGCAGGTCACTTTGATTGGGAAGTTAATGTAGGTGATTTAAGAGCTTATACAACAGAGATTAAACAAATCAGACCGTCATTGGAAGAATATAAGTTAAATAACGGCAAATCAATCTATGTACTTGCAGAAGGCAGACTTGTAAACCTAGGTGCAGCAGAAGGACACCCTGCAAGTGTTATGGATATGAGCTTTGCAAATCAGGCTCTCGGTATGGAATATATTGTTAAAAATCAAGGTAAACTTGAAAACAAATTGCATACTCTTCCTCACGAAGTTGATGTTAAAATTGCAGAATTGAAATTGAAATCAATGGGTATTGAAATTGACACATTGACAGCTGAACAGGAAGAATACTTAAACAGCTGGAAATTCTAGGAGCGTGCCGTTCCACCCGCCACACTGGGTATTGGAATTAAAGTCCGGTTTTAGTAGAGAAAGCTTAGCCGCTAAAATGTTTTGATGATTAAATTTAGGGTATTTCGATACCCTAAATTTTTTCTTTCCTGCCATAAAAATTTTATTGTTTCCGGACGGATTTTTAAGTTGTTTTGAATATTTACTAATGTCGTTTTGTCGCTGTGTAATTTCTTATTACCCGTTACAAGCGTACAACTTCCCGCATTATTTTTATGACGTCTGTAT
This sequence comes from uncultured bacterium, assembly GCA_947073645.1. GTDB lineage: Bacteria > Cyanobacteriota > Vampirovibrionia > Gastranaerophilales > Gastranaerophilaceae > Stercorousia. Next base: position 101,781 of record CAMTMK010000002.1, read on the forward strand.
GCTATAAGAGGTTTATTGATTATTGCAGAACCGCCAATCAGGTGCGCAAAATTAAAAAGAAACTTATCGGGACATATTCTCCAAGCGTCTGTATTTTTATAATTAAGCATAAGTTCAATTGATGCTTTTCTAAACATTGCCGATGAATTCGGTGACCAGTGCCATCCGCCGAAATGTTTTTTTACTATTGTAAAATCAGAATTTTCGCTTTCAAAAAGCTCTTGTGGGGATGAGATAGAATTCATTGTGTGGATTTCGTCGTTTTCACCGATTTCTGCAATTTGACAAGAAGTGAAAGCAACAGAAGTTTGCAGATGAACTCTAATGTGATTTTGAGCATAATCAGGCATTAAAACATCGTCGCTGTCAATAAAGCTTACAAATTGCCCCTGAGCAAGTTCCAATCCTTTCATCATTGATGCGAGCTGTCCGATATTTTTTTTGTTTTTTATGAGTGTTATGTCGGAAATTTGTTCCAAAAGTTCACGCGATTTATCTGTTGAACAGTCGTCAACTACAATTATTTCAATATTTTTGTAGGTTTGAGCTTTTATACTCTCAATTGTTTTGAGAATATACTTTTCGTAGTTGTATGAAGTTACGACAAATGTGACAAGCGGAAGTTTAAGCATCTTTTGCCAAGAGCCTTTCCATTTTTTTGTTGTGAATGATTGATGTAATGAAAGCCAAAATTATAAAGCCAAGTCCAATGCCGCCTGTTACAGCTTCGGGAATTTCTTTAACTGTTGATACTAACATTAGAACGGCTAAAGCACCGATTGCCCAGTGTGCACCGTGTTCAAGATATAAAAATTTATTTAGAGTTTTCTTTTCAACAAGCATAATTGTCAAAGAACGAACAAACATTGCTCCGATTGCCAAACCTATTGAAATGATTATAATATCTTTTGATAAAGCAAATGCGCCCAAAACTCCGTCAAGAGAGAATGATGCGTCAATAAGTTCTAAATATAAAAAGCTGACAAACCCAGAGCAAGCTGCACCTTCTGCACATTTTGCCAATCTTTGCTGTTCGTGTCTTTCAAGATAATGAGTAAAGCCGTCAATAGAAAGATAAGTAATTATTCCCGCAATACCTGAAATTATTACGGAAAGTTTCTGTTCTTCAGGTACAAAGTTTTGTGTTGCAAGCAGCATAAATAATGAAATTACAACTTCAATCCCTTTGATATGGTCTAAGTGAGATAGCCAGTTTTCAAGAGGTTTAATCCAGTGAACACCTTTTTCGTGATTGAAAAAGTAGTTAAGAAATAACATTATCAAAAACATTCCGCCGAAAGTTACAATCGGGGCGTGAGTTTGATGCAGGTAATATGCGTATTTATCTACATTATGTAACGCTATGTTTGTAACTTCCGCCATACTTAATTTTGCAAAAACGGAAACAACTAATATAGGGAACAAAAATCTCATTCCAAATACTGCAATAATAATCCCCCAGGTTAAGAATCTGTGACGCCAAACATCATTCATTTTTTCAAGCTTCATAGCGTTAACTACAGCATTATCAAATGACAGGCTGACTTCCAGAACCGCAAGTACAAGAACAATGAATACGCACGAAAGCCCGCTTCCGTCGTGATTGTGTTCTCCAAGTAAATAAGCTCCTAAAAGTCCTGCTGCGGTAACTATATATGAGCATAAAAAATAATGTAGCATTTTTCTCTCCTTTAAATTTATTATAGCTGAAATTGCGATTATTGCAATCATATTTGAAAATTATTTTGTTCCTGTTATAATCAGGGTATGAAAGATATGTTAGATAAAATTCTTCAAATTGAGAAGAAATATAATGAATTAGGAATTACACTGTCAGATCCTGCAGTTATTCAGGATTATAACAAGTTCAGAGATTTGTCAAAGCAAAGAAAATCAATGGAAGAAACCGTTGAACTTTACTATGCCTGGAAAAAAGCTACCGATGCGATTGAGGAAGCTAAAGAAATGATTCACGCTGAAAGCGATGATGAGATGAAAGCTTTCTTAAAAGCAGAAATGGCTGAAAATGAGGCAAAACTTCCTGGATATGAAGAAAAAATGAAAGTTCTTCTACTACCTCGCGACCCGATGGATGACAAAGATATTATGCTTGAAATCCGCGGCGGTGCAGGCGGTGATGAGGCAAACATATTTGCAGGCGACTTGGCTCGTATGTATATGAGATTTGCCGATAAACAAGGCTGGCAGACACAAGTTTTGAGTAAAACAGAATGCGAAGCGGGCGGCGTGTCGGAAATTATTATTTCAATGAAAGGTGACAGTATCTATTCAAAATTGAAATACGAATCAGGTGTTCACCGCGTTCAGCGTGTTCCAGCTACAGAATCTCAAGGCAGAGTTCATACATCAACTGCAACCGTTGCAGTAATGCCGGAAGTAGATGACGTTGAAGTTGAACTCAATATGAATGATGTTGAGATTACAACAGCTCGTTCAGGCGGTGCAGGCGGACAAAATGTTAACAAGGTTGAAACTGCTGCACGTGTATTCCACAAACCTACAGGGATTATGATTTTCTGTACGGAAGAACGTTCACAGCTTCAAAACAAAGAACGTGCTTTGCAAATTTTGAAAGCAAAACTTTATGATATGGAAGTTCAAAAACAAATGCAGGAAATTACAGATTTGCGCCGTTCACAAGTTGGAACAGGCGACAGAAGCGAACGTATCAGAACATATAATTTCCCGCAAGGACGTTTGACAGACCACAGGATTAACCATAACTTGAACGTTAATACGGTTATCGACGGTGATTTGGATGAACTTTTAGGTTTGCTTATCGAACACGACCAGAAGTTGAAATTGGAAAAATTGGCTGAGGTGAATTAGTGGTTGAACGCAAGTGCGCAGGATGTGGTAAAATAAAAGACAGAAATGAATTAATAAAAATCACAAACGTGCAGGGCGAGCTTGTTGTAAACCCCGATAACAAAAAATTTGGCAGATCTGTATATCTCTGCTATAATAATGCTTGTATAGAGAATGCATTTAAGAAAAATAAAATTTCCAGAATACTGAAAACCTCTGTACCGCAAGATTTGAAAGGAAAATTAATAAATGAGTTTTGAAACAATTAGAATAAATGAATTAGCAAAAGAACTTGGGCTTCCCAGTAAGGAAGTTATAGAAAAGTTTGCACAAATTTCAGTTACGGGCAAAACTCATTCAAGCACTGTTACAATGGAACAGGTTAAAAGACTGAAAGAATTTATCGCATCAGGCGGCGTTAAAGAAGCTAAAAAACCTAAAGCTTTTGTTGTAAAAAAAGCTAAAGCTCCTGAACCTGTTGCAGTTGTTGAACCTCCAAAGGAAAAAGCAGAAGAAAAACCTGTTGAAGAAGTTAAAAAGCCGACAGCACCAAAAGTCGAAATTGTTAAACCAAAAACTCAACCTGTAAGCAGATTGGAAATTGTACGACGTGCTCCTCAAAAACCTGCAGCTCCTGCCGGTGAAAAGAAATTCCCGCCAAGAGGCGACAGACCACAGCGTGGCGATAGACCTGAAAGAGCTCCAAGAGGAGAAAGACCGGCTCGTCCGCCAAGAGAAGGAGCGCCTAAAAAACCTTTTGAAAAACCGTCAGGAGAAAGAAAACCTATTCAAAGAACAATTATTTCTCAGGATATTTACGAAAATAAAGGCCCTGCAAGAAAACGTACAGGTCCTGATGCTAAGAAAAAAGGCAAAGATTTTAACTCTAAAAAAGAAGAACAAGAAAGAATTTCCTTAGAAAAAGCAGCGGCGCAAAAGCATAAAAAACGCTCGCATAAAGAGGAAGAAGCTGTTCAAGTAACACAAATTGTTGTAAATAGAGCGATGACAATCAGCGAGCTTTCTGAAAAAATTCAAAAAACCCCTGCTGAAATCGTAAAATTCTTGATGTTCCAAGGGATTATGGCAACAGTTAACCAGTTGATTGATGTTGACGTAATTAAAAAGATTTGCGCAGAATATGAACTTGAAGTTCTTGATGAAGACTTAGAAGCATTCATGGAAGAAGAACTTGAAAAAGAAGAAAAAGTTAAAAAACTAACCGAAGTTGATAAAAAATTACTTAAAAAACGTGCACCTGTTGTATCAATCATGGGTCACGTTGACCACGGTAAAACAACTCTGTTAGACAGTATCCGTGCTTCAAAACACAAAATCGTAGCAACCGAAGTCGGCGGTATTACACAGTCTATCGGTGCTTATACTGTATTTTTAGATAACACTGATAATAAGAAGATTGTATTTGTAGATACTCCTGGTCACGAAGCGTTTACCGAAATGAGAGCGCGCGGTGCTAAAGCTACAGATATCGCAATTCTTGTTGTTGCAGCAGATGACGGTATAATGCCTCAAACAATTGAAGCTATTAACCACGCAAAAGCAGCTGAGGTTCCTATTATCGTAGCTGTAAACAAAATTGATAAACCTGGTGCTAACCCTGATAAAATTTTACAACAATTGACAGAACACGGACTTGTTCCAGAAGAATGGGGCGGTGAAACAATTACTGTAAAAGTTTCAGCATTGCAGGGTACAGGTATTGACGAATTGTTAGAATACATATTGCTTGTTGCAGATGTTCAAGATTTGAAAGCTAACCCTAAAGCAGAAGCTTCCGGTGTTGTAATCGAAGCAAACCTTGATAAAGGTAAAGGTCCTGTTGCAACATTATTGGTTCAAAACGGAACGCTTCGCGCAGGCAACTGTATTGTTGTGGGAACTGCTTGCGGACGCGTAAGAGCTTTGCTTTCTGATAGCGGTGAAAGAATTCAAAAGGCTGAGCCTTCTACTCCTGTAGAAATTTTAGGTTTATCTGAAGTTCCACAGGCAGGTGATTATTTTGAAGTTGTTCAAAATGAAAAAGAAATGAAATCAATTATTCAAGAGCGTAAAGAAAAAGAACGCAACAAACGTCTTGATGCTATGCTTCCTGCTCACGTACGTCGTGAGGCTGCAGCCGGTGAAGATGATGTTCCGCAATTGAATTTGATTATTAAAGCTAATACAAATGGTTCAGCGGAAGCTGTATCACAAGCTATTGCACAAGTTGAATCTTCTGAAATTAAAACTAAGATTATTCACGTTGGTGTAGGTGATATTTCAGAAGCAGATGTAATGCTCGCATCAGCATCAAATGCTTTGATTTTAGGCTTTACTGTAAAAGAGGATTCAAATGCTCTTGTTGCTGCTGAAAGAGAAGGCGTTACAATTAAGAAATACGATATTATCTATCAAATTCTTGAAGATATTGAAAAAACAATGCTTTCACTTCTTGAACCTGAAATTAAAGAGGTTGAACTCGGTAAGGCAGAAATTCGTCAGGTATTTACAGTTGGTAAAACAACAAGAATTGCTGGCTGTTATGTAACAGAAGGTAAGATTGTAAGAAGTAAGGACGCTGTATTAATTCGTGACGGTAAAGAAATCTTCCGCGGAGCAATTGACCAGTTGAAACGTTTCAAAGATGATGTAAAAGAAGTTGCACAAGGTTTTGAATGCGGTATTTCATTTGCAAAATGGAATGATATTGAAGTTGGTGATATCATTGAAGTTTCTACTACAGAGGAGGTTGAAAGAAAATCACTATAATGCTTTCAGTATCACATTCACCCCGCAAAATATCATTTCAATCAAAAAAAATACCTCCAAAAACAGTTACAATTGTACAAAAAAATGGCAGAGATATTATCAAAGATGAATTTGTAGGATTTCATATTAGAAAACCGAATTTTATTGAGTTTATAAGAGATATCTTTGAAAATTTATTCCCATTGCAAAAGTAGTTAATTGTGTAATATAAATTTTATGTTATAATCTCTATACAAGGAGATAATTATGACTTTAAGAAACGAACGTGTAAGAAAAGAATTAATGAGAGATATTTCTGATATCTTGAGAAAAGAAATCCGCGGACTTGCAGGCGTTGTGTCTGTTTTAGATGTGGAAGTTTCGCATGATAATTCTTTTGCAAAGGTTATTTACAGTGTTTTGGGTTCGGAAGAACAGGTTGAAAAAACAAAAGAAACAATCGAAAAAAGCACTTCGAAAATTCGTTATGAAGTCGGGAAACGCATTCGTTTGCGCTTAACTCCGGAGTTAAAGTTTGTTTATACTGATTCTTTGGAAAAAGGTTCAAGAGTAAGCGAACTTATTGACAAAATTTCTCGCGGGGAAATATAATGCCATTTGGCGTTTTGAATATTTATAAACCTGTCGGGATGACATCGCATGATGTTGTTGCTGTTTTGAGGCGTGTTACCAAAATTAGACAAATCGGGCATACCGGAACTTTAGACCCGTTTGCGGAAGGTGTTTTGCCTGTGTGCATTGGCAAAGCAACTCGTTTGATTGAATATTTTGCAGATGATAAGGAATATCTTGCAACGGTGCAATTTGGTTCTGCAACAACAACTTATGATATTGAGGGGGAAAAAACTTTTATATCAGATAGAAAGATTACGGCAGATGATATTGATTTAAAGCCTTTCGAGGGTGAAATTGAACAGTTGCCGCCTGTTTATTCTGCGATAAAGGTTAAGGGCAAAAAACTTTATGAATATGCAAGAGAAGGCAAAGAAGTTGAAATTCAGCCGCGCAAAGTTACAATCGAAAAAATAGAACTTAAAAGTTTTGATGAGAAATTACAGCAGGCAGAAATTTTGATTAAATGTTCAAAGGGCACTTATATTCGTTCAATTGCTCATGATTTGGGGCAGAATATTGGCGTTGGGGCACATTTGGTTAAGCTTGTGCGCACACAGGCAGGAAAGTTTCGAGTGGACAATAGTGTTCAACTTGAGGGGATTGATGTTTCTGCAAATCTTATAAACCCTCTTGAAATGCTTGATTTGCCGAAGTTGGATGTTAGCGGAGAACAGCTTGAGAAAATTCGTCATGGCATGCCTATTGAAAATAACGGGTATAGTGGTAACATTATATTGACTAACGATAATCAAATAGTTGCGGTTGCTCAAGCTGATGATAAGATAAAAGTTAAGAAAGTATTTTTATGAAAAAGATAATTTTAATATTGATGTTATTAACCTCTGCAGTATACGCTTCTTGTGATGTTCAATGCCCTGCTCCATATGGTTTGACATCAGGTGTTTCAAGGTTTTTTAGCTCCGTTACGGGACAGAATTTTCTTGCTGAAAGAATTGGTTCTGCTTTATTAAAAAAAGCTATTAAAAAAAATATTCAAAGCGGGTCTATTAAAACAGATTTACAGTCATACAGTGTTCGTGATTTGAAAGCAGGTAAATTTAAATCAATTGAAATTAAAGGTAAAAATGTTAATGTTCAGGGAGTTTATATAACTTCGTTTGACGTGAAAACTTTGTGTGATTTTAACTATCTGATTGATAACAAAAAAGGCGATGTTATTGTGAAGGAGAATATGCCGATGTCTATGAATGTTACAATCAGCGAAGATGATTTGAATAAAACTATGGCTTCAACTGATTACAAACGCCTGATTAATGATGTAAATGCTCTTGCGGGCGGACTTTTTGAGGTTAATTCCACTCAGGTAAGACTTAAAAATAACAAGATGTATTATGGAATAAAATACAATATTCCGTTTGTTAGAAAGTCAAAAGAAATTGTGCTGTGTGCAAATTTACGCGTAGATAACGGCAAAATTATGCTTGCTGATACAAGTTTTGTCGGCGGGAATTCGACATTAGATATAAATAAGTTTTCTAAATTGTTAAATTACATAAACCCGCTTGATTTTTCAGCAAAAATATTGGAAAATAAAGATGCAAAAATTAATATCCAAAATGTAAAAATTGAAGATAAAAAAATTGCAATTGACGGCAGAGTTACTGTTCTGAAAGATAAGGAATAAATTATGCGTAAAGACGAAAGAGTGTTTTTGTTTGTAACAGCAGTAATAATGGTTGCTGTGTGTTGTTTTCTGGCATTAAGAATGTTCTATCATAATGACGATAATATTTCAGGTCCTTTATTACCTAAAACAGAAACGCCTGATGAAAAAATCCAAAAACCAGAACCGCCTGTTGAGAAAACTTATATTAATGTATATTTTATCGGTCAGAATGATAATAAAGAAGAAGTTTATAAAGCTGTCAACCGTGAATATGACAAAGATGTTGACGGGTCAAAGATTAAATTTGCAATGCAGGCATTGATTTCAGGACCTAAAGCAAATGAGAAGGCTAAAGGTGTTTATACCGAAATCCCTGCAGGTACAAGAATTATTTCAATAAACGAAACTGCTGATAAGGTTGTAATAAATGTTAATTCTGTTTTTGAACAAGGCGGAGGGACAGAAAGTATTTATAAAAGATTAAATCAGGTTATTAAAACAGCTAAAAGAAATACAACAAAACCTGTTTATCTATATATAGATGGTAACAAAGCTGAGGTTATCGGCGGGGAAGGAATTATGATTACCCAGCCTTTGAGCGAAAATTCTTTGGAAGGATAGATGAAAGATTTAGATTATTATTTAAACCTTGATTGGACAATTGTAGAAGGTACTGACACCGATTTTGACGGTAATCTTTATCATTATGTTGAAATAAAAGAAATTCCAAGTTTTTTATTTTGTGCCAAAACAGCAGAAAAGGCGCGTGCAAGTTATAAAGAACAGTTGAAATGGACTTTGAAAGTTATGCTTGAAAGCGGTGATCATATCGTTGAACCGGGTGAAGAAGATGATGAACCTGACTGGGAAAGTTTATGCCCTTGAAAAATTTGAAAAATAGTTTATAATAAATATATAAATATGAAAGGAGCAGGATTTATGAAAATACATGAATCATTTTTAAATACCTTCGGGGGGGGGGGCTTCTAGCTTAGTTCCTGCGTTTACCCTTGCTGAGGTACTTGTTACTCTCGGTATTATTGGTGTAATATCTGCAATGACGCTGCCAACACTTGTGAAAAGTCATCAACGGCAAGTGTACGTAACGCAATTGCGTAAAGTTGTTAGTCTGCTTTCACAGGGAGCAGAAAAAGCAATTCAAGATAATAATGCAATTTCTCTTTCTGAGACAAGGTATAATAAATTTAGTTCTAATGGCAGTAAGATGTTCTTGTATGATAATTTCAAGGTTATACGTGATTGTAATACTTCCACTACACCTTGTTTTGCTTCAGAATATAAAACTTTAGGCGGTTCAGACTTCACTCTAAAAACTCCAGAAATAGCAGTTGTTCTTGCTGATGGAACTGCATTAAGTGTATATAATAATGAACTGTCACGTGATAGTGCTGGCTGGCATGGATATATGAGATTGCAGGTAGATATTAATGGAGCAAAAGGGCCTAATGTTGTAGGTAGAGATTTATTTAAGATGGAAATTTTTAGTAATGGTCATGTTGGAGATGGGTATACAACACAGCAATCATTCTTTTGCGGGATGGAAAGTAGTGATTATACCGGATATGGCACAGGTTGTTTAGCAAAAATCATAGAAGACGGCTGGAAAATGGACTATTAGTTTCCTTTATAAACCTCAGCATATTTGGGGTTTACCGCAAGCCATTTGAACGCTTGTTCATCGGTTTCAGGAATATCTATTACAAATGTTCCGCCGTAACGTCCGCGTGAAAATGCTAGATAACCCTCTTTTGCAAGGTTGTGGAATGCTTTTCTGATTGTGTTCGGGCTTAAATCAAGCTGTTTTGAAAGCTCGGTGATTGACGGAAGCTTTTGTCCGATTTCGTAATTTTCGGCAATCATTTTTTTGATGTGATTTTGAGTTCTTTCATAGTAATAGAAAGCTGTTTCAGGTGCAGGGGCAAAAATTGAAGTTTCAGGACGCTCTAAAATATTTGATTCATAAGGCATTCTTAAAACTGTTGTTCCGTATCTTCCGCGGCGAGCAAGGAGTGTGCCTTCATCGATAAGAATTTTAAGCGCATCATGTATTGTTTTTATGCTCACTGATAATTCTTTTGAAAGCTCAGCATGTGCAGGTATTTTATCACCTGTTTTTAGGTTTTCTGTAATATATTTTTTTAAATCGTTTTCAACTTTTTTTACAAGTGTGCTGTCTTCAATTTCGTCGACCGTAAAGTCTGTTGAAAGTATTTTCCAGCCATTTTCGTTTGAATTTTTAAATTTATGTTCAAGAATATTGGCAGTTCCAAGATATTCAAGTGCAAGTCTGGTTGTATTTGCAGAACAACCTATTGATTTTGAGATAATTCTTGAAGAGGGAAGGGCTGTGCCGATTTGCAGATTGTTGTCAATGATATATTTTTTTATTGCACTGATTGCAATTTCACGTTTTGAGGTAAGTTTTCTGAAACTTCCGCTGTTTTGGTCTTTTACAATTGTGCCTATACATTGTTTAGATTCTACAAAGCCTAAATCTTCAATATACCTCAGAGCGTTTTGAATTGTTCCGATGCTTACACCCAAAAGGTATGCTAAATCAGGTTTTGTCGGAAGTAAAGTGTTTGGCTTTACGGCTTTGTTAGTTTTTATTACGTTTGTAAGCCATTTGCCGATTGTAACCGCTTTGGATTCAGTTATGTTTTTCAAATCAGGCAGTGAAGAATTGATGTCACTAATCTTGATTTGTTCTAAACTTGATTTTTGCGGAAGAATATATTTCATACACATACCTCACTAATAATACACTATTTATAAAAAAACAGCAAATAAATTTTTGCTGGTATGTAAAGACAAATTTACAATCTTGTGATATAATTTCTCAAGAAAGAGGGAATTATGCTTATTCATACAATAGCTGAAGTTAGAGAAAAGATTAGAGAGTGGAAAAAAGCAGGATTGACTGTCGGACTTGTTCCTACAATGGGTGCGTTGCATGAAGGTCACAAAAGTTTGATAGATAAATCGGTTGCAAAATGTGACAAAACTGTTGTTTCTGTTTTTGTTAATCCAATCCAATTTTGCCCAGGAGAAGATTTGGATAAATACCCGAGAACTCTGGAAGCAGATGAAAAACTTTGTTTAAATGCCGGTGTTGATATTGTTTTTGCGCCGTCGCCAAAAGAAATGTATGGAGAAGGGCATATTATGTCGAATGATTTTTTGACTTATGTAATACCCCCATATTTTTATGTTGATAAACTTTGCGGAAAATCTCGTATGGGTCATTTTGACGGGGTTTGTACCGTTGTAAATAAACTATTTAATATTGTCCAGCCTGATTTTGCGTTTTTTGGAGAAAAGGACAGGCAGCAATTGATAGTTCTCAAAAAAATGGTTAAGGATTTGAATTTTGATATTGAAATTATCGGCTGCCCCATCGTGCGTGAAGACGATAATCTTGCCCTTTCGAGCAGAAATACTTATCTTGATGG
>CAMTMK010000003.1 GCA_947073645.1 uncultured bacterium
GAAATATAAATACAAATTAATAAGTCTGTCCAAAAATAATATAAATTTTGCCATGAAAATCCTCTTAAATATCCATTTTAACAGAATTAGCACATTCGCATTCTGCTTGTTCAGACGGGATATTTTCTATCATAGTGAATAATAGAGATTTTAAATTAGCCACGTTATTATTAAACACTTCCATAACAGCTTCGTGAGAAACAGGAGGAACATCGCCGACAAGCCCTGCATCGTAGTCAGTAATAAGTGAAATATTTAACGGACACATATCCATTTCTTTAACAAGGTAAGCTTCAGGGAATGCTGTCATATTAATAACTTCCCAACCTTGATTTGTAAAGAATTTAGATTCTGATTTTGTAGAAAAACGAGGTCCGTTTATTACAACAACAGTACCTGTTTCGTGAATTGTAATTCCTAAATCTTTACCTGTTTTAATTGCAAGTTCTCTTAATTCCGGACAATAAGTTTCGGCAGCAGACGGGTGAGTAACGATTGGTCCTTCAAAGAAAGTAGTTTTTCTACCGTCTGTCCAGTCTACAAATTGGTCGCAAATTACAAAATCACCGGGCTTAACGTGTTTTTGCAAACTTCCTGCAGCACAAGGTGAAATAACTCTTTCACATCCGATGTGTTTCATAGCCCAAACATTTGCCCTGTAGTTAATCAGATGAGGCAAAATAGTATGGTTTCTGCCATGTCTTGGCATAAACGCGACTTTATGTTCACCGATTTTTCCGATAAATAAGCTGTCACTTGGCATTCCATAAGGTGTTTCAACTTTTACTTCTTCAATGTCTTCTAAAAAACTGTAAAATCCTGAACCGCCAAATACGCCGATATCTGCTAATTTTTCCATAAAATTTTCCCTCTCATTTTTAATTATTTACTGTTTAAATCTTAACATAAAAATACGAAAAAGGTAGTTTGACTTGAAATTTATTTTTTTTGTAATAATATGTAAGTATAAAATATCTTTAAAAGTTTTTGACCGCAGTTGAAGAAACGGGTCGTTAGGGGATTTTTAAGGATTTCAATTTACAACATAGAGGATTACATTTTGAAAAAATTATTACTGTTAACTTTTACACTTATGTGTATATTGTTTACACATGCGTCTGCACAAGCTGCTGATGTTAACTCTGTAAAAGCAACAATAGTAAAACATGCTATTGAAATGGGTGTAGACCCTGCAATTGCGCTTAGTATTGCGCGTACAGAATCAGGGTTCAGACATGAGGCAAGAAGTTCTCATGGCGCTGTAGGGGTTTTCCAATTGATGCCTTCAACAGCAAGAAGAATGGGCTTAAACCCTTATTCATTGAATGACAACATTAAGGGTGGAATTATGTATTATAAGAAAATGTATAATATGTTCGGCTCTGTTGAATTAGCACTTGCAGCTTACAATGCAGGGCCGGGGAATGTTAAAAAGTACAATGCAGTTCCTCCATTCGGTGAAACAAGACGTTTTGTCAGCAAAATTATGACTGACGTAAACAGACAAAGAGTTACTCCTGACCCGATTGTCGCAAAGGTTAGAAGCGGTGCATATACAGCTCAGAAACCTTCAGGAGTTATCAAACCTGCATCTGCAAAATTGATTGACGCAAAAGATTTACAGGTTGAGGTTTTGGAAGAAAAACCAATAGAATTGAAACTTGAAACATTAACAATTGCAATTTAGAAAAAAGAACCGCGAAAGCGGTTCTTTTAATATTTCTTTACAATTATTAAAGAATTTCTCATAATAAGCCGTAATCATACATAGAAAGGATTATGTACTTATGGGAATGTCAGCATCACAAGCGAGATTATTAAGCATTACCAGCCGATTGACTAATAATGAATTTCGCTCGCAGACAATTACAAATTCAAAACTACGCCTTGCTGAAAAGTCACAAGAAGCAAGTGCAGAATACATGGATGCATTGAATTCTCAACAGTTAGTTTTTGGGGTTTATAGTGATAATGGTGAGTATACAACGCAAAAATTAACTCCTGCATTGATTTATGATTATGCACCATTAAAAAATCAATATGCATTGGTAAATCCTGCCGGTAAAATGTTAGTATCTGCTGTAGATGCTAGAAACTTTGAAAATTCAAATACTCTTTCTGAATTTTTGGATAATTATGGTTTGTTAGAAAATGTTGAATATACTCAAAAAGTTGAAAAACCAAATCCTAATTATCAAGAAGAATTAGATAAATACAATGAGGATAAACCTAAATATGATGCGTATGTTCAATATTTAAAAGATAAAGAGCAATATGATAAAGATTACAAAGCTTGGCAGGAAAGAAATCCGAATTATGATCAAGAATTAGAAATTTATAAAAATTGGGTTGCTACAATGGGTGACAAGAACATGTACAATGAATTTAGCTCAATTGTAGGAACAAGTGATAGTGCTATAGGCGATAGCTCTGGAACAAAATATTGTTATTCAAAAGCATTAAATGGTGATTCTGGATGTTATAAGCATATATTAAATTTGGTTATTAATTCCAACGGTACAGGTTGTGCTCCTATGGGTGTTACTACTACTACTGGTGAGTCTATTATGGTAAATGCTGGCGGCGGTGGTACTGAAAATTCCATGGATGCATCGCAAAAAGATGTAATGGGTATGATTTCAAATGCAATGCCATATTGTAAATGTGATGAAGATGATGATTTGGGTACTTCTGGTAAACAAAATAGTTTACAAGAAGTACTTGATGCCGGTACAGCTTCTGATGAAAATATTAAATTGATACAGTTGAAAAGTGATTATAAATTAGTTGTTGATAATGATGGAACCCCAATACTTGATGCAAATGGAAAATATCAAACAGAATTAAAAACGTTATACGAAAAAGCTGTTGATTTATATTATTTAATTGATAATGGGTTGGTAACAGATCCTGTTGAAATGAAAGAGTTACTTATTAATTTCACTGATGGAGATATGAAAAATGTAAGTGTTCAAGCTCCAGAAGCTCCACCTGTTGAACCTACTCCTGTTGCATTTACAGAATGCCCGATTAAGCCGTCGAATATAATTATTGAATATGTAAATAACAGTGAAACAACAGTTAATGATAAAGATAAAGCTCAATGGTATACGAATCTTTGGTATATGATGAATGGGTCTGATACTGTAAATAAGGTTCAACAAAAAGAAATTTTTGATGATGAAAAGAATGAATCTTACAGCGTATTTGTGGTAGAGTCTGCTGAAAAATCAGGTAAAGGCGGAACTTATGAAGTCTTTGAAGATATGAGTTTATTCAAAAGTGATGATTGGCTTGAGTTTGCGTTAGAACACGGTATGGTTACTATGGTACAGGCTCAGTATACAAATCCTTCTGCTGATAGCGGTAAAGTTCCAGAATTAACTTCAGAAGGTATTACTTGGAAGTCTATTATTTATACTAATGCGTCTGATATAAGATCTCAAGAAGATGAAGTTGCGATTGCGATTGCAGAAGTTAAGTATAAAAATGCAATTAGAGAGATTGAAAATAAGGACAAAAAGTTCGACCAAGACCTTAAAAAACTTGATACGGAGCACACTGCATTACAAACAGAATATGATTCAATAAAAGAAGTTATCAGTAAAAACGTTGACAGATCTTTTAAAGCATTTTCATAATTTAAAAGCCCCTATTGGGGCTTTTTTATGAATTAAATGCTCTGAAAATTTCTTGCAAAAGTTCGTGACCTTTGAGGATTGATTTGTAATCTAAATATTCATCTTTTGTATGCATATTGCAAACTGTTGCCAAACCTACAAGGTACGGGATAAATTTTTCGCCTTTTGCGTTTGTTTCATTTGCGTAAATGTGAGTTTCTGCTCCTGCATGGAAAGTTGTAATATCAGGTTCTACGCCAACTTTTTTAGCGCAAGCTTCAAAAAGTATCGGAATAAATTTATCGTCAACTTTTTCAAACGGCGGAAGATGTTCTTCAAATTCAATCGAAACTGCTGCAAGATTTGAATGTGCTTTGCCAAATTCTTCAACTGTTGATGTAAATTGAGTTTTTAATTCATCTTCTTTTTGACGGCTTGAACTTCTTATTGAATAGCTTACAGAAGCTTCAGGATTGATGATGTTTGTTACATTAATATTTCCCGCCAAAATTCCGCCGAGGTTGCAGGAAGTTACTACTTTGCCATCTTCTTCATAATATGTGCCTTGTGGAAGTTTTGAAATCAAGTCAGCAATAAGTTTTGCGGCATTTGCACGTGTTTTGTCGCCGATATCGATTCCGGAGTGACCTGCTTTATGGCTTTTTACACTGATTTTAACAAGTGTATAGCCCGCACCTGCTGTTTCAAGCTGTCCTAAAGTGTCGCTGTCGCAGACAAGTATATATTTTGATTTGATATCTTTAAAGTTTGTATGACGGATGCCTGACATTCCGGATTCTTCGTCACGTGTGAAGTTGCATTCAAGTCCACCGTGTTTCATATCTGAATTTGCGATTTCTTTTGCTAAAAGAAGTGCGTTTGCAACACCTGCTTTGTCGTCAGCGCCTAAGGTTCTGCCTTCTGCGTGAATATTTTCGTTATTGTCAAGATATGTTTTAACAGGGCTGTCATCGCCTATTACATCCATATGTGCAGATAATAACAAAGGTTCTTTTGTGCTGTCTGTTGCGGGAATATCAATTCTAACGTTTCCATAATCATCAAATCTGCAGTTCATATTATTTTGTCCGCAATATGCTTGAATCCATTTCGCAACTTTTTCTTCGTGTAATGAAGGTGACGGAATTTCTGCGAGATTACAGAAAAGGTCAATAAGCTCGTGTTCTTTTCTTAAATTCTCTATTGTCATGTTGTATCCTTTCTAAAATTATACCAATATTTTTCGGCAGGGCTACGTGCGTAGCACTCCTCTCAGTTTATATCAATAACGCTTACACCGTCGCCGCCCTCGGCATCTTCTCCAGGTCGGAATTTTGCAACGTAAGGTGATGTGGATAAAAATTCTCTTACCGCCGATTTTAATGCGCCGGTGCCGTGCCCGTGAATTACTGTAACGCAGGCAAGGTTTGCAAGGCTTGCTTTGTCAAGGTAATTTTCTAAATCATCGAGTGCATCTTCAACTTTAAGACCGCGCAGGTCAAGTGTATTTGAAATGTTCACGCGACGGAGTTCAAAGCTCTCAAACGAATTTGGTTTATAAACATTTTGTTTTTTTTCATAAGAAGCATCGTATGGTGCAAGTTTATTACATTTTATTTTTGTTTTTATGTTGCCCATTTGAACTGTAACGTATTTGTTTTTGTCAGGAAGGCTCAAAAGAATTACAGGCTGGTTAAGTTCTTTCAAAATGAGTTTGTCGTTTATGTTTACAGAAATCCAGTCGATTTCTTCATAATGTTGTTTTTCGTCGTATTCTGAAAGTTTTCCGCGGAATTTTTGTTCCATTTGGGCAAGACGAGCGTAAGAACGGCGCGCAATTTTTTCTGATTTTTCACGTCGTAATTCGTCAAGAATATCTTTGATTTCTGCTTTTACTGATAAAAGCTCTCTGTCAAATTTGTCTTTAATTGTTTTGACGGTCTTTTTCTTATCTTTTTTTACTGCTTGAAGAGAGGTTTCATATTCCTGTTTAAGATTTTCTGATGTTTCTTTTAAATTTTCTGCTTCTTCAAGGTTTTGGGTTAATTTTGCCTGTGTTTCCTGAAGTTTTTCAACAACCGCAATTGACGGGTCTTTTGATGAAATAATTATATCTTTTGCTTTTTGTGCTAAGTCTGCATCAAGTCCGAGGTTTTGTGCAATAGAAATTGCGTTGCTTAAACCTGGGATACCAATTAGAAGTTTATATGTGGGTTTTAAGGTTTCTGTGTTGAATTCAACCGATGCGTTTTTGAAATAGGGATTTGTATATTCAAGTGCTTTTAATTCGCCGTAGTGGGTTGTGATTGTTGATGTAACCTCTTTTTGTGCAAGTTTTTCTAAGATAACCTGTGCTAAAACCGCACCCTCTACAGGGTCTGTTCCTGCGCATATTTCATCTAAGATAACAAAAGTTTTGTCATTGCTCTGCTCCAGAATTTCAATGATATTTGTCATATGAGATGAGAATGTCGATAAATTTTGTTGAATGCTCTGGTCGTCGCCTATATCAGCAAACACTTTTTCAAAAGGATAAACTTTTGCTCCTGTACAAGGCAGAAACATTCCTGATTTAGCCATTAGGATAAATAGTCCGATTGTTTTTATAGTAACAGTTTTCCCGCCGGTGTTTGAACCTGTTATTACAACGGATTTGTAATCTTTGCCGATTTCAAAATTGTTTGTCACAATATTTTCAACATTTAGAAGCGGGTGTTTTATATTGTAAAACTCAATGATTTTATGAGTTGTAATTTCGGGTTCTACAGCTTGCAATTTCACTGCATAGCGCGCTTTTGCGAAATGAAAATCTATTTTTGACAAGATTTCTTCACTTAGTTCAAGTGCTTTAAATTCATCTTTTACGAGGTTTGTAAGCCCTGTAAGTATTTTAATCATCTCAGAATGTATTTGAGATTTAATCTCACGGATTTTATTGTTTAACGGCACAATTTGTGCAGGCTCGATGTAAAAAGTTTTATTAGTCGCTGATACATCGTGAACAATCCCGGGGACTTTGCTTTTTGACGATGCCATTACCTGAAAAACAATTCTGTCGTCGCGTGTTGTGTAAATGTTTTCCTGCAGATGTTTGGAAAAATCAGGCGAATTTAAAAGTGACGAAACTGTTGTGCGAAGATTTTTTTCGTTATCCCGTAATGCGCTGTAAAGCCCTTTTAATTCAGGAGTTGCATCTTGGCGAATATTCAAGTTTTCATCGAACGTATTGAATATTTTTTCTTCAAGTTCTCTGTCAGCAACGAGATTTTGTGCCATATCTTTCAGAATTGCATCTTCAAGGTTATCGGTCAGGAATTTTTTTACCAATCTTGATGTTCTTAGAGTTTTTGCAATATCAATTAATTCATCTTCTGCCAAATAACTTGTTAAGATATTGAATTTTGAAATATCTGCAACGAATTCTATCGGAATATCATTTGGCATATCAAGGATAAATTTTGCCTCGCGTGTGCACTGAAGCTCTTGATTTATTTGCACAATGTCGTCAAACGGGGTAAGGTTTAAGCATAACTCTTTGCTTTGCTGAATTTTAGCAAAGTTTGAAAGTTTGTCCAGTATTTTATCAAATTCAAGTGCTTTTCTGCTTTTGAGTGCAATTTCCATAACTTTATTTTACATGCACAAAATTCATTTGCAATTTGTAGTTATTTCTATTACAATTGTCTTATAAGAAGGGGATACAAATGGCTATAGAAAGACAGAGAGTACAAGAACAAGACAAAATTCAGCGTCGTTCAAATTTTGAACCTGTTGAAAGTAATTTGACGGAAGAACAAGTAAAATTAGAAGCATCAAGATGTTTGAACTGTAAAAATCCGCGATGCGTTCAGGGATGTCCTGTTAATATTCAAATTCCGCAGTTTATTCAAGCGATTAAAGATGGTGATTTGAATAAAGCAGGTGAAATTATCCGCCAAACAAGTATGTTACCGTCTGTCTGCGGACGTGTTTGCCCTCAAGAAAGGCAGTGCGAAGGTAACTGTGTTCTTGGAATTAAGGGAGAAGCAGTTGCAATCGGCGCGTTAGAAAGATATGTAGGCGATAATACAAAAGCCGAAATGCCTGAAATTAAACCTTCTGGTAAAAAAGTTGCGGTTGTAGGCTCAGGATGTGCAGGCATGACAGCAGCATGCGACTTGAGAAAAGAAGGTCACGAAGTTGAAGTTTTTGAAGCATTGCACGAACTCGGCGGGGTTTTGAGATACGGTATTCCGCCATTCAGACTTCCTCGTGTTGTTTTGGATAGAGAAATCGAAAACTTAAAAGCAATGGGTGTAAAATTCCACACAAATGTTATTGTCGGCAAATCCATTACGCTAAAACAATTGAAAGAGGATGGCTTTGATGCTGTATTTATCTGCTCAGGTGCAGGATTACCCAAGATGTTGAATATTAAAGGCGAAAATCTTAACGGCGTTTTCTCCGCTAATGAATTTTTAACACGTGTAAATTTGATGCACGCAGGTCAGCCTGACAGTCCGACACCATTGAGAGTTGGTAAAAAAGCCGCAATATTCGGCGGCGGCAACGTTGCTATGGATGCTGCAAGGACTGCTGTTCGCGTAGGCTTTGAAGAAGTTTATATTATATACAGACGTACCGAAAAAGAACTTCCTGCAAGGTTAGAGGAAATCCGCCACGCAAAAGAGGAAGGTATTGTATTCAAATTCCTTTATGCGCCGAAAGAAATTCTTGGTGAGGACGGATATGTTAAAGCTGTAGAATTGGAAGTTATGGAACTTGGCGAACCTGATGAAAGCGGACGTCAAAGACCGGTTTCAACAGGTAAAATTGAAACAATGGAACTTGATACCGTTATTGTTGCATTGGGAACAGGACCAAATCCGATTATTCAACGTTCTGCAGTTGAAGAAGGATTGGAAATAATTACCGATAAACGCGGATATATCACTGTTGATGCTGAAACAAGATGTACAAATCTTGATTGTGTTTACGCAGGCGGTGACGTTGCACCTGTAGGTGAATCTAATGCAATCAATGCAATGGGCGCAGGTAAAAAAGCTGCAAAAGCGATTAACGAAAAATTGTTATGAAAAAGATAGTTTTTTTAATTACGATTATGATGTTTTGCAGTTGTCACGCATTTGAGCTTGACACATCGGTTGACGATGAAATTAGGAGGAATTATAACCCGTCGGCTATTGAACAATCTTTGCCTGCACTGCCGAAAGTTACTCCGACGCAAAACCCGCAGGTCACAGCACCGCCAAAAACACAACCCGTTGCTCAGCCTGCAAAACCACAGATTGTAGTAAAAAAACTTCCCAATTCTCAAATTGACAAATCGACTGCAATAAGAATCCCAAAAGGTACAAAATTTAAAGTCCGCTCAAGCGCTTATTTGTCAGACAGCACAAGAACAGGTGCAAGGCTTAATTTTACTACATTACAGCCCGTGACAAAGCGCTATGTGACAATTCCTGCGGGAACTGTTTTTAATGCAGTTGTCATAAATTCTCATCTGCCACAGGCAACAGGCAACGGCGGACTTTTGCAGATTGCAGTTGACGGTATGCGCTACAACGGCAGAAATTATTATTCTCAAGGGAAAATTACAAAAGCAAACCATAAAAAAGTATTTGTAAATAACATAAAAGGCAAACGGCAATACTGGAAAGGTGTCGGTAATCAGATAAGTAAAGGACAGCAGTTTTATAAAAAAACGCGCAGAATTTCAAACAATCTGACAGATAATCCAATTACTTTGATTGTCGCTCCAGTGCCGACAATTGTGGGTTTGGGTGTTTATGCAGTGAATTTTGTCGGCTCGCCTATATTTTCAATAGGTTCAAAAGGCGGGAAACTATCAATTCCTGCGGGAAGCGAGTTTGAAATTAAACTTCTTGAAGATATTTATTTGGAATATTAGTCTAAGTGTATGATTTATTGTAAAAATATTGTTTAAAATCTGAATTCAGGTTATAATATTTGCCGTAGAAAGTGAAAGGGAGAAACTATGATTAAAAAAGTTTATGCTTCTCTGCTTGCTGTTTTAGGGCTTATTGCACCTGCTTTTGCAAGTGAAGCTGATTTAGTTGTTCCGAGCATCAAAGATGCAAATCCCGATTTCTATACTTATTTGCTTATAGGTATTGGGATTTCGGTTATTGGTTTGGTGTTTGGATTTGTTGAATTTTTCAGAATTAAAAAATTAGATGTTCACGCCAAAATGGCTGAGGTTGGTAATACTATTTTTGAAACCTGTAAGACTTATCTTGTACAGCAAGGTAAATTCTTGTTTGTATTGGAAGTTTTAATTGGTTTGTGTATTGCATTTTATTTCGGATACTTACAGCATATGCCTTTGAACCATGTATTGATTATTTTGGCTTGGTCGGTAATCGGTATTTTAGGCTCTTATGCAGTTGCTTGGTTTGGTATCAGAATGAATACTCTCGCAAATGCAAGAACCGCATTTGTATCATTAAAGGGAAATCCTTTAAATATCTTGAATATTCCTTTAAAAGCGGGGATGTCAATTGGTGTTTGCCTTGTATCTGTTGAACTTATTTTAATGTTGACTATTTTGTTATTTGTACCGGGTGAAATTGCAGGTGCTTGTTTTATCGGTTTCGCAATCGGTGAAAGTTTGGGTGCTTCTGCATTACGTGTTGCAGGCGGTATCTTTACAAAAATTGCTGATATCGGCTCAGACTTGATGAAAATTCAATTCGGTATTAAAGAAGATGACCCGAGAAATCCTGGTGTAATCGCTGACTGTACAGGCGACAATGCAGGGGATTCTGTAGGCCCTACTGCTGATGGTTTCGAAACTTATGGTGTAACCGGAGTTGCACTTGTTTCATTCATCTTGCTTGCAGTTGCTGGCGAAGCTAATCAAGTTCAATTATTGACTTGGATTTTTGTTATGAGATTTTTGATGATTGTAACATCAGTTGTTGCCTATTGGATTAACGGTGTTGCTGACAGAATTTATGCAGCAAAAACAAATAAATTCGATTTTGAAAAACCGTTAACTAACCTTGTTTGGTTAACTTCAATTTTATCAATTGTAATGACATTTGGGGTAAGCAAATGGTTATTGTCTGATATGGGCGGAAACTTGTGGTTAATACTTTCTGCAATTATTTCTTGCGGAACTTTAGGTGCTGCATTAATCCCTGAATTTACAAAAATATTTACATCTCCAAAAGCAAAACACACAGAAGAAGTTGTTACTGCATCTCGTGAAGGCGGTTCATCATTGACAATCCTTTCTGGTATTGTTGCAGGTAACTTCTCATCTTTCTGGATTGGTATGGTAATTGTTCTATTAATGGGACTTGCATATTTTGCATCAACTTATATCCCTGAAAATGTAATGATTTACAGCTCAGTATTTGCATTTGGTTTAGTAGCGTTCGGTTTCCTTGGTATGGGACCTGTTACAATCGCTGTTGATAGTTACGGTCCTGTTACAGATAATGCTCAATCAGTTTATGAATTGTCTTTAATCGAGGATGTTTCAGCAGAAGAAATCGAAAAAGAATATGGTTTCAAACCTGATTTCGAAAATGCTAAAAAATACTTGGAAGAAAACGATGGTGCGGGAAATACATTCAAAGCAACTTCAAAACCTGTATTGATTGGTACAGCTGTTGTTGGTGCTACAACAATGATTTTCTCACTAATCCTTGTAATTAAATCAACTTTAGGTATTGAACCTGAAATGATTTTGAATATGTTAAATCCATATACATTGCTTGGTTTGTTATCAGGCGGTGCAGTAATTTACTGGTTCTCAGGCGCTTCTATGCAGGCTGTTACAACAGGTGCTTACAGAGCGACAGAATATATTAAAGATAATATTAAACTTGATGATGAAGGCTGCAAATCTGCTAATGTTGCGAATTCAAAAGAAGTTGTAAAAATTTGTACTCAATATGCACAAAAAGGTATGATTAATATCTTTATCGCATTGTTTGCATTTGCACTTGCTTTTGCATGTCTTTCAGCTCCTGTTGGCGGAAGCTCTCCAGTGGCATTCTTCGTAAGCTATCTTGTAGCAATTGCTGTATTTGGTTTATTCCAAGCTGTATTTATGGCAAATGCAGGCGGATGTTGGGATAATGCTAAGAAAATCGTAGAGGTTGACTTGGCAGAAAAAGGAACTCCGCTACATGAAGCAACTGTTGTCGGCGACACTGTAGGTGACCCGTTCAAAGACACATCATCAGTTGCTATGAACCCGATTATCAAATTTACGACATTATTCGGACTTCTTGCAATGGAAATTGCTATTTCTGAAAACTTCAGAAACATTGCACCTATTGCAGGCTGGGTATTCCTTGTAATATCATTGATATTCGTAATTCGTTCATTCTATGCGATGCGAATACCGCAAGCCTTGCAGAGGAATGAGCGTTAGCGAAAGCTGAATACTTATCAACGAAAATTTGTTTCGTTGTAAGTATGAGCGATTCCGTTTAATGCAAGGCACAGAATAATAAACAATAAAAAGACACCTCGAAAGGGGTGCTTTTTATTTTGTTTGTGCTACCATGAGAGTACGAAAGATTAGAGGAAAATTATGGGATTAACAGTATACTTAGGAATAGATGTCGGCTCGGTTACGACAAAATTAGCGTTAGTAGATGAAAACGGGAAACATGTTGACAGTTATATGCTTAAGACTGCCGGTAAACCTGTTATGGCAGTGCAAAACGGTTTGACAGAACTTTTCAAAAAAAGAATTACCGATTATGAGGTAAAAGGTGTTGGTACAACAGGTTCAGGCAGAAACCTAGCGGGTGCATTAGTTGGTGCTGATGTTGTTAAAAACGAAATTACAGCTCACGCGGTTGCGGCAAGTATTAATGTTCCAGGGGTTCAAACAATTTTGGAAATCGGTGGTCAGGATAGTAAAATTATCATTCTCCGCGACGGTATCGTAACTGATTTTGCTATGAATACAGTTTGCGCAGCAGGTACAGGTTCTTTCCTTGATCATCAGGCTCAAAGACTTAATGTTCCTATCGAACTTTTTGGTGAAACTGCATTAAAATCTCAAAACCCTGCACGTATTGCAGGACGCTGCGGTGTTTTTGCGGAAAGTGACTTAATCCATAAACAGCAATTGGGTTATCCTGTTGAAGATTTATTGTACGGGCTTTGTCAGGCACTTGTAAGAAATTATCTTGCAAACCTTGCTTTGGGTAAAGAATTACTTCCAGTATTTTCTTTCCAGGGCGGTGTTGCAACAAACACAGGTATGGTAAAAGCTTTTGAAGAAGCACTCGGACATAAAGTTATTGTTCCTGAAAATCACCAGACAATGGGAGCAATCGGGGCTGCGCTGTTAGCTATGGAAAACCATCAGTATACAGAAGCGGAAACAAAATTTAAAGGCTGGCAGGTTGCAGATATGTCGTTCCATTCAATAACTTGTGACTGTACTGGTTGTTCAAACAGTTGTGAAGTTATTACAATTGTTGAAGGCGGTGATGATATTAATCATGTTGAAAACATTAAAGATATTAAAGGTAATATTATCGCACGCTGGGGCGGAACTTGCGGAAGATGGGATATAAACTAGTGGCGGATTTGAATTCCAAAATAAATTCCATGAAAAAGAAATACCGTGAGATTTTTATGACTTCTGTTGAAGCTATAAAACAGCGTGTGGATGAAATTAAGCCTGAAGGGTTCGAAGGCGATATTTTTGATAAGTTTGAAAAAAACAGTACAGGTGCACAATGGCAATCAGCTGTATTAGAAATGTTTGAAAAAGATATTTCCCATGAAATTTATCGAAAATGGAAGGAAATCCTTGCATACAGAGAAAATTTTCACTGCAAAGGTTGTGCGACTTGCTGTAATCTCGCTTGTTCTGAGTTTTCGCCAGAACAGTTAAAAGAAAAAGCTAAAAGTGGAGATAAATTTGCAACGCAGTTCACAAGCATTTTTATTCCATATGAAACTAGAGAAGAGGCAGAAAAGATATATCCGGAATATTTGAAACTCTTAAAAGATACGTTAGATGAGGATGTTTACTTTTATCATTGTCCAAAGCTTACGACGTGCAATCGTTGTTCGGATTACGAAAACAGACCCGAAATATGCAGAGTATTCCCAGATAATCCGTTAAGTATTCTGCCTGAATCTTGCGGGTTTTATGAATGGCGTCAGGAAGTTGAACCTATTGCTTTGATGCTTCATTCAATGGTAGAAATTATTGATTATTACAAAGAAAAGATACAGCGATGAAAATATTATCAGGACTAAATTTACAAGAAATTGAACAGATTACGAATGAACTTGGCGCTTCCAAGTTTAGAGCGCGCCAAATTCATAATTGGATTTATTTGAAGTCTGTTAATGAAATTGACGAAATGACGGATTTGTCTGTAAAATTCCGCGAGGAGTTAAAAAAAGTTGCAACAGTTTCAGATACAAAGATTAAAGTTAAGCAGGAAAGTTCGGATGGGACTTTGAAATATTTATTGGAATTTCCTGACGGAGAATGTGTTGAAACTGTTTTGATGCGTTTTGATAATCGTGCTAATTTAACAGCCTGCGTAAGTTCTCAGGTTGGTTGTGCTGTGAATTGTTCATTTTGTGCAACGGGTAAGCGCGGATTTATTAGAAATCTTTCATATAAAGAGATTATTGAACAAGTTTTGACAATTCAAAGAGATACTGGATTGAAAGTTACAAATATTGTCTTTATGGGACAGGGTGAACCGTTGCTTAATCTTGATAATGTTTTGAAAGCAATGGATATTTTTAATGAAAATTTCCAAATTGGTGCACGACGTATTACGGTTTCAACATCAGGTATAATCCCCGGGATTGCAAGGCTTGCAGATAATGATATGCAATCAACTCTTGCAATTTCTTTGCACGCACCAAATCACGAAATCCGTTCGCAGTTGATGCAGATTGAGAATAAGTATCCTATGCCTGAATTAAAAAAAGCACTGAAAAATTACATAGAAAAAACAGGCAGAAGGATTACGATTGAATATCTTTTAATAAAGGATTTGAATGATACTTTGGAGAGCGCAAAACAGCTTGTGAATTATCTGCACGATTTGAAATGTAATATCAATTTGATACCGTATAATCCCACAGAAAAGAATGATTATCAAAAGCCTTCGGGAAATTCTATAATGCGTTTTAAATCTTTACTTGAACAGTCAGGTAAAAAGGTTACTGTCAGATTGGAACGCGGTGCTGATATTGATGCAGCCTGCGGACAGTTAAGAGGCAAAGTCAAATGAAAGCATTAATACAAAGAGTTAAACGTGCATCAGTCACACTTGATGGCGAACTATATTCTTCAATCGGGGCAGGATTACTTGTTTTTGTCGGTGTTGAGAAAGCCGATGAAAAAATGAATGCTGAAAAACTTGCTGAAAAAATCTTGAAACTTCGGGTTTTTGAAGATGAAAATGAAAAGATGAATTTGTCTGTATCTGATCTTCAAGGTGAAATTCTTGTAGTTTCTCAATTTACCCTTTGCGGTGATTGCAAAAAAGGTACTCGCCCTTCATTTGATAATTCTGCACCTTTAGATAAAGCAATTGAGCTTTACGAATATTTTGTCAAAAGCATGAAACAAGGCGGGTTGAGTGTTAAGACTGGAAAGTTTCGCGCAATGATGGATGTAGAGCTGGTTAATGACGGGCCTGTTACTTTTTGGCTTGAAAAATAGGGCATGCTCTTGCAAAAATTTTTAAAGCATGCTATAATTAAATTGCTCTATAGAGAAATCGATTTTTATTTTTTGAGGAGAAAATTTTTTAACCCGGAATTACGTTATTAATTAAGAGGCTTTCATTATGTATGTAAACAAGTGTATCAAATGTGGTCGTGAGTTTGAAACAAAAAACCCCAAAAGAGTTATTTGTCCGGATTGTTTGTATCCAGATAAAAATATGATGGTATCATCATCTTCTGCAGATGCGCCAAAAGCGGAAGCACCCGCTCAAGAACCTTTAAACGGATACAGTGCCGGCGGAAACGATGAAGCTCCGCGTTATTACAGCGCAGGCGGCAACGATCAGCAGCCTAGGTATAACAGACCGCAAAGGTCTTATAATAACAACTATAATAACAATCGCGGCGGATATAATAATAACCGTCAACAAGGTGGTTATCAACAAAATCGTCAGCAAGGAGGATATAATAGAAATAATAATTATAACCGTCCTCAGCAAGGCGGATACAATCGCCCGCAAGGTAATTATCAACAAAACCGTTCACAACAGGGCGGTTATAATAGAGGCGGTTTTAATAATAATAGACGTCCTCAACAAGGCGGTTTTAATCGCGGCGGATTTAATAACAGACGTCCGATGCAGAAAAAAGCTCCAAAACAATTGTTGGTAAGTAAAGAGCAATTAGAACAAATTGAATTGCTGTATAAATTGATGCTTCCTTTGCCAAACCCTGATTGTCACGAAGTTATTGGTGAAAAAATCGGTTTGGAACCAAGAAAAGTTTTCTTTGGTATCAATCTGGTAAGACAAAAAATGATGCTTCCGAAATTGCCATTCCCAAAACGTAAACTTGCAATTTCGCCAGATCAGCTTTTTGCTATTAAAAATTTGTATGAACCACTTTTACCACTTCCTCCAATCGGATGTCACAAAATTATTGCGGCTCAATTGAAAATGGATGAATGGCGCGTTCACGTAGGTATTGGTTTAATCCGTTCTCAAATGGGATTGGGTCGTTGGAATGAAGACAGACCTGATAAACCGGCTGAATTTCAGAAAAAAGAAGAAACTCCTGCAGTAGAAGAGACTAAACCAAAAAGAGGCAGAAAAAAGAAAACGGAAGAACCTGCTGAGTAGTTATGGCGAAGTTTGTTTCTGTAGGTAAGATATTAAATTTTCATGGAATTAAGGGGGAAGCCAAAGTAGGCTTTACTAAAAATCAAGAAGATTTTTTCTGTTCCCTTGAAGAAGTTTATATTAAAAAAGAACAAGATTATGTGCTTTTGAATATTATGAGTTCAAGATTACACAAAAACTTTGCATTGGTAAAATTTGAAGGAATAAATTCCATTGATGAACTTTTGCCTTATAAAGGTGCGTTTTTGTATGTTCAGGAAGATACGATAAGAGAAAATCTTGAAGAAGATGAGTTTTTGATTGATGAACTTGTCGGATTGGAAATTTTTGATAACGAGGGCAAAAAACAGGGGTTTGTTGTTGGAGTTTCAAATAACGGAGCTCATGATATGTTGTCAGTTAAGACAAATTCAAAAAAAATTGTTCTAGTTCCGTTTGTAAAAGCTATTGTGACTGATGTCAGCATTAAAGACAAAAAAATATTTATCAATAATCTAGAGGGATTGTTGGAATGATATTTGATGTATTAACTCTTTTTCCGGAAATGATTCAAGAGCATTGCAGGCACAGCATATTGAAACGTGCAATTGAAAAAGAGGTTTTTAGTGTTAATACTATTAATCCGCGCGATTTTACATTGGATAAGCATAAAAAAGTTGATGATACACCTTATGGCGGCGGTGCTGGAATGGTTTTAATGGCACAGCCTTATGTTGATGCTTATGAAAGTGTTAAGCAGTGTGAAAATTCGATTACTGTTATGCTTTCTCCACAAGGGGAGCCTTTGTGTGATAAAGTAGTTAATGAACTTGCTCAATTTGAACAAATAATAATGCTTTGCGGGCATTATGAGGGATTTGACGAGCGTATAAGAGAGATTATCAAGCCTAGAGAAATTTCTCTCGGAGATTTTGTTTTAACAGGCGGAGAATTGCCTGCACTTTGTTTGATTGATGCGGTGAGCCGTAAGATTGAAGGAACTTTAGGTAAGATTGAATCTGCTGATGAAGATAGTTTTTCGAACGGGCTAATAGAATATCCGCATTATACAAAGCCAAGAGAATATAGAGGATTGGAAGTTCCTGAGGTTTTGTTGAACGGAAATCATAAAGAAATCAATAAATTTAGACTTCAAAAAAGTATTGAGCGTACAAAAGCCAAACGTCCAGATTTATATGAAAAGTATATTAAAACTTGCGGTTAAGATCATTATAATGACCAAATCCAAGGACATCTTTAAAGAACTTGAAGCCTGCATAAATTCCAAGGCCGATTGCAGAGCCTTTTGCCCACTTACCTTTGCCAAGAAGTGCACCTAACCCTAATCCAAGCGGAACAACGCTATTTACAAGCATTGAGCCAAAGCCTTTAAAGTATCCTAGTGCAGAATTTACGAAATGGCGCGAGTTACTTTCCATTTCAAATCTGTGGACTTCATCTTTAAGTTTTGATGTTGTCATACTTGGACTTGAAAGATATTGAGTATTGCTGAATGTTTCAGCACAGGCATCTGCATCTTTTGATTTTGAATAAACGTCAGATTGAAGTTTGCCGACGATATGTGAATCGTATGCAACAACACCTAATGCTCCCAAGCCGATTGCTTTTGGAAGGTATTTAACAAAACTGGTTTTTGCTGATCTGATAATACTCATTATTTACCTTTGTTTTCTGTTTTTTGAGTGTTTTTTACTTCAAATTCTTTTTCGACCGTTTGACCTGACATTTTTAACAGAACATTACTTGCCTGCATTGCATCTTGACCGTAGCCTGATTGAGAGTTTTGCATTTGTTGAAGAATGTTTACTGTTAAATCATCACCGGTTACAATTCTTGATTCAAGTGCGCTTAATGCCATTACTCTAACAGGAGTAGACGGGTCTTGAAGCATTTTATTGATAAGTGCATTTAATGCTTTATCATCTTTTCTTGAATGGTCTTCATTCAATCGGGCAAAAACTTCTTTTGCACCCATTAATCTTACTTCTTTGTCTTGGCTGTTCAAATAGTTTTCGAGATTTCGAATATAATCGTCTGTTAATTGAACAATTTCACGTTTTTCAGTTTTTTTATCTGTTGTTTTATTTTCTGTTGTGTTTGTTGTCGTATTTGTTGTATTATTTTGTCCGTTTTGACCAAATTGTTTTGTATAGTAATCAGGAGGATAACATCCTGTTGCATTTGTTGAACCGTAATTAGGTGCATTAACATTGTAAACTGGAGCTGTTGCACCTGGAGGAGTTACTGAAGGATTGAATATCTGAATATTTACGCCTGAATAGTTCGGAACTTGAACATTCTGATTTTGTGCCTGCGGTTGTTGTGTTTGTACAGGCGCTGTCTGATATTGCGGTTGTGCACTTTGAGGCGGACAATTGCATTGAGATATACTTTGTTGACCTACTGTACTTTGCATGAAAACTACCCTTTACTACTACTTGTATATATAAAGTATTTTTTCTGAAATTTATTGCTTTTTCTTTAAGAAATGTTACGAAGTTTTTTAAAATTTTCCATGACGCATATAATTTATTTATGGGCAGTTATGAAGAAAATTATTTAGATAAACGTCCTCAATCTCTTTGTAAAATGTGCGGAAAATGCTGCAGGGTTGTGACTACATCAATACCTTACAAAAAATTGAAGCTAATGGCACATGAAGGAGATGAGGGAGCTGTAGATTTTCTTTCATTATTTGTGCCTTATAAATCAATAGAAGAAGCAAGACAAATTGATGCATCTATTGTTGATAATATTGTAGCAAGACTTTCTGAGGATGGAAATTTCAACGAAAAAGAAACAACTTTTTATTATTGTAAATATCTTCAGGATGATAATTTGTGTTCAAATTATGAAAACCGCCCAGCCCTGTGTCGTCATTGTCCTTCAACACCTTGGGCTATTGTGCCTCCGGGGTGCGGGTTTGAGGGATGGCTTTTTTGGAAGCGCGAAGAGGATAAACAGAAAGTCCGCAGAGCAAAAGAGGAGCTTTTAGAGCTTCAATTGCTTCGCAAGCGTACTGCTAATGAAGAAACTTTAAAGAAAATTTCTATTGTAGAACAGAAAATTCAAAGAAATATTGATATGTATAAAAAATACGGTTCAGATAACTGGTGATAAGTTGATTTATTGAATTCAATATGCTATCATGAAAGCGGAGGTGTTATGAAAACTATTACTGACCGAACTTTCGGGGGGGGGGGATTTAAGCGAGTCTCCGTTTCTTGAAAGTTTATCCAATACCGGTGTGTCGGGTCAAGCGGCACGCTTGGGTTTCACTTTAGCTGAGGTTTTAATTACATTAGGTATTATTGGTGTTGTTGCGGCAATGACTATGCCGTCTTTAATAGAAAAACACAAGGAAAAAGTTATTACATCTAAGTTAAAAAAGATGTATTCAACTTTATCTAATGCATATATTATGCATACTTTTAACACACAGATTGAGTTTAGCGACATTTTACCTTGGTCAAAAGAAGGTGCTGAAACAGCTTTTCAAATCTTTAAACCATATTTAAGTATTGCAAAAGACTGTGGAGTAAACGGAAAAGGTTGTTTTTATGCAAAAAATTATAAATGGGGAGATGGGAGTAATGTATCAGCTATTTATGGTACAGATTCTCGTTATTATAAAGTTCTTTTGAGTGATGGTTCATCTATAGCTTTTCGTGGCGTAGGTGATAATCCCAGTGCAGGATATCTGTTTGTAATTTTTTATGACATTAACGGCGAACAAGGACCTAATCGTTGGGGGCGGGATTTATTTGAATTTGCCCTTAGAGCTAAAGACAATAAAATTATAGCTCTAGGTGAAGGTGATGCTGAAAAGTGGTTCAAAACAAGATGCTATGGAACAGGGGTTGGCTCAGGCGACCACTGTGCAGCGTGGGTAATATTTAATGAAAATATGGATTATTTGCACTGCAAAGAATTGTCCTGGAATGGACCAAAATCTTGTAAAGAAGTTAAATAAATTTTATTTTAACATTAATTTATCAAGTTTAATTCTATAAAATTCAGTATTTATATTTAATTTTTCGCCTATATCAAGAAGCATATCTACAAACCTTCTGTCAGCAGAGCGTTTAATCCCTGATTTCAAGATATCGCCAATTTTGTGATAAATTTTTGCAAAATAGATATTTTGAGCTTCTGATATATCAATTTGAAGTTCCAGTTTTTCTACAGTGTCAAAGATTTCTAAAATAGCATCGGCTTGTTGAATTTCAAAACTATGAACTAATCTGTTGATATTTTGTTGAATTTTTCTGCCAAATATTGTATTTGACGGTGTTTTATCTAGCTGAATATCAATTTTTTTAGCTTCATAATTAACATCCACAGCTTGTTGGATTAGGTCTTCTTCTATAAATCCGCCCGAATGCACTACTATATCATTGAATTTTCTACTTAATGCATATCCTGCTGAAAGTTTAAATTCATCGGGAATTTTCAGTCCCAAACCTTGAAGGTGATAGATTGAACCTTTGCCTTCATCATACATTCCCTGATATATTTGGGAGAATTTTTCAAGTTTGCTTTTCAAGAGGATTTGAAGAATTTTTCTTCTTTCTTCAATAAATATATCTTTTAGTGTGAAATATTCTTTGCCAAAATGTTCATCCATCGCACGAATAATTTCAGTGAGCGGATTTACAAGGAATGATTTGATAAGATTTGTTTTAAGTTTGCTGTATTCATCAGAATATTCTTTAATTGCACAGTGGAAATCTCCGCCTGAATATTGCATTAGCGCAAACATAAGGTTGGATTTTTGCAAAGTTATTTTTGATTGAATTTCAATGTGACCGACAACAAAAGTTGATGAGCCTTTTTGAACTTTTTTGTAATCTTGTTTTTTGATTGTATAGCAATATACACTTTCTTCATCTTCAAAATCCTGATAAAGTGATGATAATGCCCAAAGGCTTGCTATTTGTTTATATGTTACAACAGATGGTCTGACAAAGCGCTCAAAAATTTCTTTGCCTGTTCCATGTTCAGGAATATTGCTTTTAGCTTCAGACAGAATATTCAGGAAATTTTCTTCAAAATTTTTGTCTGTGAATTTTTCAGCTAATTGCATTGCACGAGCTGAATATTTCATTAATTGAACGGTTTCGATACCTGAAATCTCAGAGAAGAACCAGCCGCAGCTTGTGTACATTAATAATGCTTGACGTTGGATTTCCAATAATTCCATAGCTCTAACTTTGTCTTCATCAGATAAATCAGATTTAAAATTTGTTTGTTGGAATTTTTTTACGTTCATTTCGTTACGGTCAAGAATTACCTCAATGTAATTGTTTCGAACATCCCAAACATTTGCGTTAAAGTATTTAGAACCTTCTTTTTCAAATATTTTTACAAGTTCATCTCTCAAATAATCAAGAGCATTTCTAAGCGGTTTTCTCCATTTTTGGTTCCAGCCCGGGTGACCGCCTGTAGAACAACCGCAGTCTTCTTTCCATCTGCCGACGCCATGGAAACAACTCCAGCTTGATGCTTGCTTAATCTCAACTTCACAGTCGCTTCTGTATTTGTCTAAGAATTCCGCGTAATTTGTTATTTTAAAACCTTCATCTTTTGCTTTAAGTTTTAAGACATAAGCAAGAGCCATATCGCCGAATTTTGTATGGTGTCCGTAGCTTTCCCCGTCGGTTGCTATATTAATTAACTGAGGGAAGTTTCTGCAGTCTGATACACCTTCTTTCAAACGGCGGATAAATTTGTTTCCGTCTTTTAAAAGTTCATCAAATGCAACCGAACGTGATATTGCACCGTCATAAAAGAACAAATCAATAAATTTGCCAGGAGCTGATTTTATGTAATATCTGTAAGAGCGTGCAGGGTCAATATTTCCCCAGCTTACGTCAGTCCATTCTTTACTGCCTTCTTGTCTGAATTTGTCAGCTTGATATGGGGAAAGAATGGTGAATTTAATTCCGTTTTCTTCTAAAATTCGTAGTGTATCGTCGTCTACTGCGGTTTCAGCAAGCCACATTCCTTCGGGCTTTCTCCCGAAACGGTATTCAAAATCTCTAATCCCCCATTTTACCTGTGTAATTTTGTCGTTTTCATTTGCAAGAGGCATAATTATGTGGTTGTAAACCTGTGCCATAGCATTACCATGACCGTTATGTTCTGCGATACTTTCGATATCGGCTTTTATAATTCTTTCGTAAGTTAAAGGTGCAAAATGTTCCATCCAAGACAATAATGTCGGGCCGAAATTGTAACTCATATGCTCATAATTGTTAACTACATCAAGAATTCTGTTTCTGCTGTCTACAATTTTTGATACTGAGTTTGGGTTATAGCATTCTTTGTTAATTCTTTCGTTCCAGTCGTGGCAGGGTAAAGCACTGTCTTGCAGTTCAATAGCTTCCAGCCAGGGATTTTCGCGCGGGGGTTGATAAAAGTGCCCGTGAATTGTCAAAAATACTTCATTATTGCTCATCTTTAACTCCAAAATTTATAATTATTTTGTTTCAGTTTTTGGTTTTGTACTTATTACGTTGAAATTTGTAACTTCTACCCAAGGATCGCCGAGTGCTGTTGAGAAAACTTTTCCTGAAAATTCAACAACATCTCCTGAGTTAAGTTCAATATATTTTTCAGCTTCTGTTCTGTCCAGGAATAGTTTTAATTCTGATAACGGAATATTGTGATCAGTGATGTCAGGTCTTTGGATTAGGAATGAAATGTATTTTTCAGAACTTTTCATTGCCGGTTTATAATCTAAGCCCAATGTAGAAAATTTATCAAATTTAGCTTTGATTTTTACGTTTTTATTTAGATAAAAGTTTGGTCTTGCAACTAAATCAAGCGGGTTTACAAGTGCACAGTTTTGCTGAACATTTTGCGGTACAGGAGAAACAAGTGTATTTGCCTGAATTTGTAGTGTTCCTGCGCTTAGGCCTGCTATGACTATTAACATTAATACTAAACTTTTTATTTTATTCATTTTTATCCCCTTTTTTACAATAATATTCTATCACAATTTTTATATTTTGTAACTACCCGCAATCTATTTTGTGGTATAATTTTTTTGAAAGAGGTTTATATGAATAAAAAATCTGCAATGTCAGCTATGGGTTATGCAATAGTTTCGGTTATTATACTTGGAATTGTGATGATTGTCAGCGCGCCAATGCTTGTGACAAGTGTAAAGGAAGAAAGACCTGCTGAACCTGTGCAAAATCAAGTGCAAGAAGCTGTAACTCAGAACTATTCTGAGTTAATGTCTTTAGAACAGCGTTTGTCTTCAAGAATTGACGATTTAGAACGACGTCAGGTAAATCAGAATACTGTCTCAGATAAATATATTTGTTCAATAGAAGGAAAACTTAGTGAAAGCGGAGATGTAGTACCTTTTGAAGCTCCGGACAGGAGTGAAAAAATAGTTTTTGTTTGTGAATACAGACGATAAAAAAGACCCTTAAAAAAGGGTCTTTTTTTTTGAATATTTATTATTATAAACTATTCAACTTCGATTGCTGATACAGGGCAAGCATCTGCTGCTTCTTTTACGCAATCCATATTATCAGCTACAGCTGATTCATCAACTTGAGCAATACCGTCTACTGAAAATACTGCGTCGCAAATTGATTCGCAAGCGCCGCATCCGATACAAGAATCGTTAACTTTTACTGTCATTTCTACATTCTCCTTATATTTATATACTTTGCGGAAGTCGTCCGCAAAAATATTGTACAATAGAAAAATTTTTATTGCAAATAATCTTTTATAATTTTAGCAATATAGTCAAATCCGATTATTGTACCTAAATCTTCACCTTTATTTGTTTTGGAATAAATAAGTACGGGAACTTTTTCTCGAGTGTGGTCTGTTCCTTCAACTGTTGGGTCACATCCATGATCTGCGGTAATTACCAGCAAGTCTTCATCTGTCATAGCGTTCATAATATCATCAAGGTATGTATCAATTTCTTCTATTGCTTTTCCATAGCCTTTAGCATCATTTCTGTGCCCGTAGAGCATGTCTGTATCAACAAGATTTGTGAAAATAAAAGATTTATCGATGTGATTTTTTACAGCGTCCAATGTAAGTTCAAGTCCTTCTTTATTAGAGCCTGTATGGACAGCATGAGTTACACCTGATTTTGAGAAAATATCTTCTATTTTTCCGATACCATAAACTTTTAGACCCGCATCTTCAAGTTCATTCATAACAGTATGTGACGGAACCATTGAGTAATCGCGTCTGTCTTTTGAAATTCTTGCTGGTTTTCCGTCAATAATTTTATAGGGTCTTGCGATTACTCGTGAAACATTATAATCGTCAAGGATTTTTCTTGCAGTTTCACACCATTCATATAGAGTTTCTAATGGGATAAAGTCTGTATCAACTGCGATTTGGAATACGCTGTCAGCGCTTGTGTAAACGATTGGAAAACTGGTTTTATGATGTTCTTCATTAAGTTCCTCAATAATTGCCGTTCCGCTTGCGGGACGGTTTGCAAGAATTCCGCCGCACTTTGTTTGTTCGATAAATTTTTGCACGATTTCTTCTTGAAATCCGTTAGGGAAGGTTGCAAAAGGTTTTTCAGAAACAAGTCCCATCATTTCCCAGTGACCTGTTGTAGTGTCTTTTCCTTTTGATTTTTCGAGCATTGTACCGTATTTGGCGATAGGGTTTTCACATTTTGCAATTCCTTTAAAGTCTTGAATGTTGCCTAAACCCATTTTTGATAAATTTGGAACATTTAAACCGCCGTTAAATTCACAGACGTTTTTTAACGTATTGCATTCGGGAACATCGTTAAATTCTC
This sequence comes from uncultured bacterium, assembly GCA_947073645.1. GTDB lineage: Bacteria > Cyanobacteriota > Vampirovibrionia > Gastranaerophilales > Gastranaerophilaceae > Stercorousia. The sequence continues at coordinate 25,257 of CAMTMK010000003.1, forward strand.
TGCAATCATCCATTGCTCCTATTCCCATTGAGTCTATTACTATTACAATTGCCCTTTTCATCTTTTTTACCCTTCTATGTCAACTATTGTGTATGCGTTAAAATCCACACCTCCATATATAATTTCAACATGATAATCGCCATGTGGCAATAATTTCACAAAATTTATTGTTTCTTCACCAAAATCATCATCAGTTTCTTCTGCAGGAAGCTTAGCTATAACATCATGTGCTTGATAAAGTTTTATGTAAACTTCCCCGTTTTCTTTTACGCCTTCAACCTGATAATGCCCGATTGGTATGGATTTAAGGTTTAATGGAATTAACAAAACAGGAAGTTCTTTTGTTGAATTTTTAAGCATTTCGGTTTCGTTGCTTTGTGAGAAGTTTTCACCTTTTGGGATGTTTTTGTCACGTTTTTTCTTTTTTTGCTTGCTTTCAAGAGCTTTATCAAATTCTTGTTCGGTTACTGCTTGCTGGCCGTAAACATTTGTATCGCCGAAGTTATCCCATAAATCTCCATCAGCAAATGCACTACATCCGATAAAAATTATGCTTAAAATCGTAAAAATCTTTTTCATAGTTTTATCTTAATGAATTTTAATCAAAAATCATACATCTGTTTATATGATTACTTGTGATAAGTTTCGCCCCTTATAATTTTAAACGCGCGATAAATCTGTTCAACAAGCAATAATCTTGCAAATTGGTGAAGAAATGTCATTTTTGACATGCTTAGTTTAAAGTTTGCACGTTCAGATACGATTGGTGAAATTCCGCAGGATGAGCCGATTATGAAGATTATCTCACCTGTGCCGTCGTTTGTAAGTTCTTTAATTTTTTCGGCAAGTTCTTCTGATGAGAGCATTTTACCCTTAATTTCCATAGTAATCACGTAAGATTGAGGTTTGATATGGGAAAGAATTTTTTCACCTTCTTGTTCTAAAACTTTTTGTGTTAAATTTTCGTCTCTTATCTCCAATGCGGGAAGCTCAATAATTTCTACCGATGCATAAGGGGAAAGACGTTTCATAAACTCATCAATGCCGTCTTTCAAAAATTTTTCTTTAATTTTTCCGAGTGCAATTATCTTAATAATCATGCCATATATACCGTAGTTGACGGGAATGCAAAATCAATTCCTTCAGTGCGGAAACGTTTGATGACTTCCAAATAAACACTACTTCTAATTTGCGCAAAAGGGTCGTAACCTTTTGTTTTGGTATAACCTATAAGTCTTATGTTTATCGAACTGCTGTCAAGAGTTTCTACAAAAACATTAAAATCCTTATGAACATCTGAGCGTTCTGACATTATGTTTTTTATTATTTCGATTGCCTGATTAAGTTTTTCGTCAGATGTGTCATAGGTTACGCCAAAAGTCAGGTCTAATCTGCGCTTATGAGCTTTACTTACGTTTGTTACAATACTGTTTGCCATTTTGTCATTTGGAATTGTTACCAAAAAGTTATCAAGAGTTCTGATTTTTGTAGAACGCAGATTAATGTTTTCAACCGTTCCCTCAATATTGTCTATTTTTATATAATCGCCGGTTTTATATACTTTATCCGTGAGAATACCAAAAGTCCCAAACATTGATGCGATTGTTTGTTGTGCTGCAAAACCTACTGCCAAACCTGTAATTCCAAAACCTGCAATTAGAGAGGTTAGAGAATAACCGTTGTATTGTAAGAATGATGCCAAAAGTACAAATACTATAACAGTTTTGATTATTTTTTCTAAAATTGGAATAATCTGGCTGATTGGTCCTGCATTGTCGCTTTTGTTGAATTTTTCTTTAAGCTTCCCGATAAAAATATCGGTCATTTTAAAAGATATTATGATAAGTATAATGTTTACGACAATACCGGCGCTTAGTTCAAATACTTTATTAGGCATAATGTTCCCCTTTTTATTTTAATAATATCATGAATATTATTTTTCAATTAAAGAGAAATTTTCCGGCAGCTCTTCTTCAATAAGTTTAATAAAATTTGACGGTTTCATGTCAAAAGCTTCTGCAAGTTTGAAAACAGTAGTTAATTGCGGGTCTTTAAGAAATCTTTCAATTGTGCTTACAATTGATGTTGATATGTCGTTTTCACTGCAGAACATAAATTGACTTTTTTCACCTCTAAGCTTTTTGGTGAGCTTGCCTAAAGCTTCTAGTATAAGTTGTTTGTTTCTTTCATTGTTCATTATGTCAATATAAACAAAGAAAAGAATGCTCGCTTTCGCGAGCAAGATAATATGTGAGTATATAAATTCTCGTTATTGTTTTTCAACTCAAAATAAAAAAGCCTTATGTAATTTAACATGTAGAGCAAGATTTAATTAACTATGAGATGTGCATGCTCAAACTTGAGTTGAAGCAATATGTAATAGACAAATTCTAAGAAGAAATAAGGTGTATTTTACAAAAATTTATTTTTTGCAATGCTACTTGACTTATTTTCTAATTTATGCGAAAATTGTCATGTAAAAAAATAAAAGGGAGAGGTTAGACTCTATGCAGAATATTATAACAGAAACAATTAATCCAGAATTTAAAAAACTTGTAGCAAGATCTTTTAATGTTGCAGGATTTATCGATAATATAAAACGTGAGTGGAACATTGAAAATTACAATAACGGAGCAAAGATTTTTGAATGGATACTTCGCTACGAGAACATACATAAAATTGAAGACTATATCTATAGCATAAAGTCATATACCATAACAAGCGGTGGTTGGAATTTACCATTACTAATTGATAGCAATTCTAAAATAGCATTTATTTTTATGAAAGAAGCGAACCTGAATCAAAAACGAAAAGAGTTAAACTCTCCTAATAAAAAATATCAAAATAGTCAAACTTGGAGACCACCACATTATGTAGTTAGACTTTCAAAATTAAACAAAGATATTGCAAATCAATTAACATTGGATATTGAAGAAAATCAGACAACTTACGAGATTTTAAAGTCTATATGTTCTGAAATAGACGAAAATGATGTTCCTGAGGATTTGAAATTAATGACTGTAACTTTCAAAAGCATGGGAGATGAATTAGTAAAAATTACCGGAGGATTTTATGATAAAAATCTTATGGAAATATACACAGAAGACTGGAGCCAATACATTACCAATGATTATTCTGCACTATTAGATACAAGATTTAATAAAGATAAGATTGATGAAATAAACAACAAGATTATTGACATAGAAAATTCAAAAGACGATTTGACCGAGTTTATCGATGACGAAGATGAACAAAATAATGAGAATGAAGAAAATAAATAATTATGAATACACAAGAAAAATTTAATGGTCAGAGATTAAAGACCGCTCGTTTATATCGTGGGAAGACTCTTGATGAACTTGCAAAAGATATAAATGTAACTAAACAAGCAATTTCTCAGTACGAAAATTCTGATACAATTCCAGAATCAAGTAAATTATTTAGCCTAATAAATGTACTTAGGTTTCCGAGAGAATACTTTTTTCAAGAGGATACTGTTTCTTCCGAAACTCAAACAACATATTTTAGGTCATTGTTAGGGACACATAAAAAAGATAGAATAGCACAAATCAAAAAAGGAGAATATATCGCCCTTTTGTATGATTTCTTATCAGAATATATACGCTTTCCACAATATAACATACCTGCAATAGAATTACCTGATAACGAATCAAATGTTGATTTTGACACTATTGCAAAAATGGTTCGAGAATATTGGGATTTAGGAAATGAGCCAGTAAGAGATTTGGTTTATCAACTTGAAAAATCTGGTATCATTTTGACTAGTCTTACGGCAACAAGTAAAGATATTGATGCATATAGTCAAAAATTAAAAACAGAAAATGGAAATAAATATTTAATTATATTAACAACGAATAAAGAAAAGCGAGTAAGACGCCAATTTAGTTGTGCTCACGAATTAGGTCATATTATTTTGCATAACTGGAACGAAGATTTAGAGTCCGTATCAAAAGCTACATTTACTGAACTTGAAAATCAAGCAAATAAATTTGCTTCAGCATTTTTATTACCAAAAGAATCTTTTGGTAAAGAAGTTGTCAAACATCCATTAGCTTTAGATTATTACATAGAATTGAAACTAAAATGGAATGTATCTATAGCCGCTATGATTATTAGAGCTAGAGATTTAGAAATAATTTCATATAATCAATATCAGAATTTAATGAGAAAATATGCTTATAAGGGATGGAAAACTTGCGAACCATTTGACAATGAATTAAAAACATCAAATCCAACACTTTTGAACAGTGCAACAAAAAAAATATTAGAAGGGAAAATTTGGGATGGACCGACTTTTATAAATATGTTTTCGGAAAAATATAATATTTGTTTGCCAAAAGATGAAATTGAAGAACTCTTAAACTTGGATAAAGATACTTTAAAATTCAATGAACAAGCAAAGGTTATTGAATTACCTTTTAAGGATTGATAAGGAATAAATTGCTTATTCTGCTTGTCTCTCAAAAGAATGTTATCTTTTATTGAATTATAAGTATAAACATAAAAAGAAGTATTACATCACTTTATAAACACAAACTTTCACATTCAAAGATTTGTTTGCTTGTTTATACTATAATTAACCCATGCAAAAGTTTTATGAAAAAGACAATATAACTTTATTTCATGGTAATTGTATTGAAATTTTGGATAGAGCAACTCCTGAATCTATAGATATGATTTTTGCAGACCCACCGTATATGCTTTCAAATGGTGGTATAACTTGTCAATGCGGAAAAGTTGTTTCCGTTAACAAAGGAAAATGGGATGAAAGCAAGGGCTTAGATGAAGATTTTGAATTCCATCAAAAGTGGATTAACGCTTGCAAAAGAGTTTTAAAACCCAACGGTACAATTTGGATATCAGGAACTTATCATTCAATCTATGTTTGTGGTTTTGCCCTACAAAAAGCAGGGTTTAAAATACTAAATGATATTTGCTGGTTTAAGCCAAATGCTTCGCCAAATATGAGTTGTAGGTATTTTACAGCCAGTCACGAAACTTTATTATGGGCAAGAAAAGACCCGAAAGGTAAGCATACTTTCAATTACGAAGAAATGAAAAATGGAGATTGGGGCGATGATAACCTTAAAAAGCCAAATAAACAAATGCGTTCAGTTTGGCAAATAGATACCCCGAAGCCTTCAGAAAAAAAATTAGGCAAGCACCCCACTCAAAAACCTTTAGAATTGTTAAGACGCATAATCCTTGCATCGACTAATAAAGGCGATTTAATACTCGATCCATTCACAGGAAGTTCAACTACTGGTATAATGGCATTAGAGTTAGGTAGGAAATTTATTGGAATAGACTTAGAAAAAGAATACTTAGACCTTTCTGTTAAAAGGTTTGAGCAAGTATTTTCAAAGAAAGACAAAGCATGGCAGTAGTTTTAGAACAATTAAAAAACGAAACATACCCAATTGTTAAATGGGTTGGCGGGAAGCGTCAGCTTATGTTTGAACTGCTTAAAAACAAGCCAAAATCATACAACCGTTATTTTGAACCTTTTATTGGCGGTGGAGCTTTATTCTTTGAATTGCAACCGGAAAATGCTTATATTTCTGATATGAATGAAGAGTTAATCAATCTTTATTCAGTTGTACGAGACAATGTTTATGAACTTATTGATGATTTGAGCAAACACGAAGTTTCAAAAGCATATTTTTTAGAAATTCGAAATATTGATAGAACTGAAAAATATGCAGAATTGTCAGATGTAGAAAGAGCAAGTCGTTTTATTTATTTGAATAGAACCTGTTTTAACGGAATGTATAGGGTTAATTCTCAGGGGCAGTTTAATGTTCCGTTTGGGCATTACAAAAATCCTCGTATCATTGATGAAAACAATCTTTTGAATTGTTCTGAACTATTAAAAAAAACTGAAATTAAATGTGCCGATTTTTCAGCAATTTTAACTAAAGTTAAAAAAGGTGATTTTGTTTATTTTGACCCACCTTATGTGCCGTTAAACGAGACTTCAAGTTTTACTTCTTATACTAAAGATGGGTTTGATATTGATATGCAATTTAAACTGCGAGATGTTTGCGATGAATTGGATTCAATGAGTGTTAAGTTTATGCTTTCAAATTCAGATACGAAATTGGTAAATGAATTATATGCAAATTACGAAATTAAAAAAGTTTTTGCTTCCCGTCAAATCAATGCAAATGCTGATGGTAGAGGTAAAATTACAGAAGTTTTAGTGAGGAATTATTAAACCTTATCTTGCAAGATTTTCTTTAAAAAAGATGTTCTAGCATAAAATGCTCTTGTTTTTGGAGCACCATTACCTTGACCTTTAGTACGTGGTTGAATCCATTTTCCCATTTTACCTGTAAGAGCATTAAATCCCTTTGTTTTTAGGCAATTTCTCGTTTCCTCATAATCTGCTTCTATTTCAGAATATAATTCTTGATTATCATCAATATCGAATTGAAATGCACTTAGTAATTCAGAATTAGGTTCCGATGTTGCATACCACATTCTTGTTATAATTAATAAACAATTTAGTTTTGATTTTAAATGACTATGAGCAAAATCATTATTAATTACGTCATCTGGATTTATCATTGTTATAGCCATTGTTTCTTTAGGGACAATTAAACCGGATTTTAACCTTTTCATAGAAACTGTTTTTAACTCCCAATCTCCAAAATCTGGCGATTGCAAACAATTTCGAGGTAATCCCAAATGGCATTCTACAACATGACCAACCCAACCTTTATTTTTCTTACCATCTTTAAATAAAGTTACACCACAAGCTGCGGCAATTTCCACCAAATCTTTTCCAATAATTTTTTGTAACTTTTCAGTTGCCTCATCTCTATTCATAAAGTTATTCTATTGCACGCAAGATAAATAAACAACCCATGCTAAACAATTTTTGTATCCAAATGTAACTACTTCTCCTTTTTACTAGCATTTTTCTGTATTTATCGGTAGTGTGTTTTGTGTCAAAAGCAGAATAGATTATGAAAGTTGATAGTTATTGTTTAGAAAAGAAAGAAATTGACAAATTTACACGAAATGCAGTACGGATCTATAATACTATAGTAGTTTTATGTTATTTTTGCAATGAACAACAAGAAATAGAAGAAATAAGTAATATTACACCTATTGTTAATTATCTAATGCGAGAATCGGATAATTTATATGCAGATTTGCTTAACTTTAATGACAATAATTGTGGGTAAATACTGCTCAAAAAATATTTAAAATTGTTCTTTTCAATTTCAATCATTAGTTACATGATATTTCTATATTGATATATATGAAGGAACTTCCATTTTCGCAATCTTTATGTTTTTATCGAAATTCCTATGTTTTTCATTGTATGTAATGGCAAAAACCAGATACAAAATTGCACATCTTGTATATCGAAAAACTTCCATCGTCGTAACTTCTAGTTCTTCTTTCGTTATAGACTTTGCATAATCATGCTTTCCCTTCCAAATATTAAGATTGGTTTCTGAAATTCTTACCCAACCATGTTCTAAATTGTTTCTAAGTATTCTAAGGATATATGCATCCGGATTTGGCACTTGCCAGTCTTTTAGTTTTGAACTATCAGTTAAATCACAAGATAGCCAAAATAAGGCATCAATATATGGGTTTTGAATATTTTGAAAAATCTTTTGCAAACAAGTTGGTTTAAAATAAATATTTCCATTATAATTAGTTTCAAAATATTTATCTAGTAAAACTACAATACTGTCTAATATTCCAAAGCATAATTTAAAAGCCATTTTAATATTTTCAGTATTGGTTGAAAAATCAACAAGGTCTAAAGAACTTGTTAAATATAAATCTTTTTCAAGCTAATTAGGATATTTTTCATGCAACCCACTATAAAATAAGTATCTAGCTTTACAGAATCTATTTTTAATATCCGAGAATGCTACACTTAAAAATGGCCCTTCTCCAATTTCAACAATATAATTTGGAAATTCTAATGTATCTTTTGCTGCAATTGCCTCTTGTGTAATATCATTTAATGGATTAATAAATAATGTATTTTGTAAGCACCAATCTCTGTATTCTTTTTCTTTTATACAATCAAACTTAATTTGTTCAGAGCCATATTTAAGAGCCATATGTTTTTCCTTAAATTGGTTACCCATTGTAATAATTCAGCAACCCAAGGAGTTGTATCGATTTCTTGTCTTATCCCATTATGAAAAATGCTATTTTTATTATTTGAAAGTTCTTTAATTATTCGATATGCCTCTATAGAATAATCTGCGTTATATGGAAATCCTAAATATGAATTTAATACTATGAGAGTTCTCGCTTTATTAAAAGGTGCTACAAACATAGAATCAGAATTTATTGCTTTAGAATAATCAAATGACCATAAAGAAATAGCTTCAATATCACGACAAAATCGGTGATAAATATTTGCGAGATTTGTTTGAATTTCAAAACACATACCTACATTATTATTTCTAAAATATTCCCTATATGCTCGCCTCATATAGTTTGTAGATTGAACAGTATATACTGGAAATGTTTGGTTTCGCCAATTTGAAATATCTTCGCAAAATATTCTTGCCTTTGTAGAATATAAATTAGAAATACAATACCATATGTGAGTTAAAAGCGGACTTCGTTCTGTATTTTCTTCTAAATTTTTTAATTGATTTATTAATTCATCTATTTTCTCAATATCACCAGAAGTAATTGCAATATCACATTCTCTTGAAAAGTTTTTATACATATATTAATCTTTAATCCCCAGTTCTTGTTTAATAACAGAATAAAATTCTAATATTTTTTCATTATTTTGTTTATGAACTTCCAGAATATTTGATGATAATCCTAAATTGTTTTGTAAATTTTCATACAAGTCATAAAAACATTCCATCGTTGATTGTTTGCCAAAAATACTTTCTATTTGGATTTCATTCCATAAATCTTTTGTACTTTTTGACATATTTATACATTTTTTAGTACGAATATCTTTTTCAAAGCGCATAGAAAAATCATACATTTTTTGGTATAAAACTTCGCGTTTTCTTTTTAGATAAATATGCTCTTCTCTTGAAGATTTATAACAATCAATAAAAAAGGTAAAACCGCCAGTTATTATGGCACCTAAAATAATGCCAAACATTTGTGAATTTAGGAAATTTAGTATCAAATGAATCATTGTTACTCCTTTACTTCAAAGTAACATAAAAATTGTCATTCTAATAGATATTAAAACCCTAAAACTTCTCTTTCAATCTGTTCAATAATTTCAGGAGTTAGTTGTCCTGTCAGTTTTGGTTGTTTGGATTTTTGCTTAGAGTGTTCATATTGTTTAACTTGTGGAATATTCTTCAAAATCTTCATTAGTGGATAAATCTCAGATTGTGGAGTTTGTCTGTCATTATCAATATCGGCGGAAATTTTTTGCATTAGTTTTCTTGCAAATTCTAGAAGTTCGTTGCTAAAAATTTCTTGATTGCGTTCTGCCTCAAATCTTTTCCTATTCCACTCGTATTTCTTTTTCCAATAAAACAAAGTTCTGCGTGATATATTTAATTTGATCCCGATTTCTTCAAGCGGTATTTTGTCATAAATATACATCTTTTCAGCTTGTTGGTAATTTTTCATTTTAGTCATATTAACTCCTTCTTTATAAATTAAATAGTCCGACCTATGTAAAAGTCGGACTATCCATATAACTAAATACTAGGTCTGCTACGGTAATATCCTCTTACGTCTGTTCCGTCAGAACGGGTATATGAATTTACATAAATGACACCGCCGCCTGTAATTGCTTCTCGTTGCAAATCTCCGTTAGTTGGCATAGTTCCGTTAAAAGCTCTTGTCTGAGCATCAATCTCTTTTTCATGTTCGGCAAATTCATCTGATGACATTGAGCCCACTTCTTCACGTGTGTATATGTGGTTACTGCCTGTTAGTGGATTTGTATATCCAAATAACCCTGATTGTTGTTGAGGTTGATTTGTTGGTTGAACATTAGATAGTTGAATACCTAACCTGTTTGCTAGTTGGGTAATATCAATATTTGCAGCCTGACCTGTTGGGACACCTGAAGGTTGTCTTAAACTCTCAGGAATTGCCATTGGAATCATATCCCAAGGATTATTTGATTGCTCATTTATAGGATTAATCATCAAATCATTTAAATTGGGAAGTTTGTTTTGTTGATAGTCGTTATATTCAAGACTTAATTCAAATGGAGTAGAATAATTATTTTCACTATTATTGTAGTTTCTTTCTTCAATATTAAAACTTTTTTCTTCAATGTTTTCGTTGTTAGCATTTATTGTAAATGTTCCACATTTAATATTATTTCTCAAATTATTTACACGATTATTCCACCCTTGATAAAATCTCTTTTGTGATGGAGCATTTTCAACTCTTTTATCGTAATGCTTCTGGCGAATATCTAAAAACTTATCTACATCACCTCCACTTTGCTTATAATATTGCTGCGCTTGACCTACACCATGCAATATTGCAGTATCAAATAGTGCAACTGCCATATTAGGGTCTGAGATACTATCCGCCCCGGAAGCTTTCCAATAATATTTATAATATAAATCTACAGTTTCTCCTTTAGTAATTTGTTTTACATCTTTTGGAGGTAAACCTTGATTCTTTCGGTACGTGTTGTATGTACCTTGTGTAACCCCCATATTTGTTGGTCCACCAGGATCTTTGCTATCATTTACATAACCACCTTCAGATGGAAATAAAAATTGTAATGCTTTTTCAAAATTTTCTTCAGACATTTGAAATTCTCCTTGTTTAACTAAATACCAATTGTTTTGTTAAATAAGGTAAAATAAGCAGTCTAATCATCCAATTGCATCAAATAAGATTTTAACGATAATGCTCTTTGTTTTATTAGCTCATACAAATTTCCAATAGCTATTGTTGTATGTATATCGCCATCTTTTTGTGCAATTGTCTTATTTAGAAAATCTTTTTCTTTTTTATAATAATCTTCCCAAGCAGTTTGAGTTTTGGTAAATGAGAGGAATTCTTCTTTATTTAAGTGTTTTTCCATTTGTTTTGAATAATTTAAAATCACTCTATTCCAAGCTTCAATACCTTCATTAGCACATTTATTCATGCCAGCAGTCATAAAATTTTCAGAAGCACATTTTTCTAATTTTTTATCAATAGGATAATCTTTTTGAGAAACGATATTTTCAATTTCTTTATACCTAGAAATTTCACTTTGTAAATCTTTAATTTTGACATCAGAAATTTTTAACTGCTGTTTATATTTAAATGAAGAAATTGTACTAAATATAGTTAATCCTAACAAAATTATTACAGTTATAAGAACAAATTTTCTCATAGACTTATTTTACCAATATAAATTTAAATTTTCAAATATTTTACATTGCTATTTCCCTCCTATATTTCGGCTTGTGTTCATCTTGCTATTTATTTCATTTAAATATTCGACCTCCGCATCAACAAATTTTTGTTGAAGTTTTTCGGTTTCTTCAATTGCGTAGGATGCTATTTCAACTATTTCTTTTAATCTTTTTATTTTTTCACCAAAATGTATTTCGATAGAATCTTTACCTTGCTTTGTAATCCATTCACAGGCAACTTTTTTAAATTCTGAATCTAAAATTTCAGGCAATACCGAATTCAACATAATCACTCTGACATAATCAGGTAAAGGTAATCTCAAAGATTTTGCTTTCTTTTCTAACGGCTTTTTCAAATCATTTGGAATCCTCATACTAAATTGTTCAGTATTTGAATTCATATTGTTTTTTATAAAATTAACTATCTTTTTGTACATATAAAATCTCCTATTTTATATACATAATAACAAATTATTAAAAACTTGTCAACATAAAAATAGAAAACATGTATTTATATAAAAGTAATTCTATTTATACTAAACTTGTTTTTATCCGTTAGTCTTTTTACCTGAAAATTGCAAGTCCGCCCAATTATTCCAAGATTTTGAAAATATTTTATTAATTGATTTAAAAGAGCCATTGTGTTTTTTAGCCTTCTTGTACCTAATTGTCTAGACTTACACTTTTTATAAAATTCTATTACAAGTTCTTGAGTAATATTGTTCAAACAATATTCTCTAAAAAATGGGGTAATGTTTACTCTAAATATTGACTCATAAGTTTCGTAGGTTCGTTTTTTACAATGCTTTTTTGCATAGTTTTCAATAAAAAGGTTAACCGCTTCATCAAAATAATCACAATTCAAAAACCTAATTCCATTTCGCTGAATGGTTTTAATTTCTGTTGCCAACATTAAATCGTCAAGAGTATCAGTGTTTATATTTTGACGTTTTCTTCCTTCTAAAACTTCTGCGATTGTTTTATCCAGAGCATTTGGACAAGGCTGTGAATTTTTGAAATTAAGCCACATGTCAATCATTTTTATTGTTTCTTCTATTGTTGGGATATATTCATTGTGCCAGCTCTTGTGTAGCTTTTCATTTCTCATCATATAAGCCGGTTTGTTTGCAATATTACTTCCGATATAGCTTGGAAGTAATTTTTCAAATCCTTCTTGAAACTCTTTAAAAAATCTTTCAATAACTTTTGCTTTGGCATTATATGGTCTTGCAAAAATAGTTTCTATTCCAAGTTTTGAATATAACCCTTGAAATCCTAATTCTGTGAAACCTTTATCGTCTGAGAATGAGTTAGGCTCACCAACGAAAACTCCCCGTTTCCGTTTCGAGCCGTCACTCCCGCTACCGCACGTAAAATATTTTGCTCTGAATGCTCTGCCATTATCTTGATACACAACTTTTGGAATCATATCAAGGTTAATAATTGCATTTCTGAGAGCCGAAGCTATACATTGTGTATTTTCTTCGAGCATAATTTCATAACCTACCAAAGCGGCCGATTTCCAATCCAAAAATCCAACCAAAGTTGCTCGACAAGGTTTGCCTGTAAAAGGATTTATAACTTGAAAAGCTAATTTATGCCCGTCAGCGACAAAAATATCTCCGACTTCTAAAAGTGATGCATCACGTTTAATATATGGTTCAACTTTATCTGAAAGTGATTTTTCGCCGTCTCTTGCAAGTACCCATTTGTCGTAATTGTTGTCTTTAAACCATTTAGCATATCTTCTGAAAGTAATATCGGCAGGTATAAAACTTTGCCCTTGCTCTTTTAACTTGTATTTTGTTAAAGCAGTTGCTTTGCTTATTGAAATACGATTAGGGTGCAAAAGTAGGCTCATAAAAATTCTAATTTCTTCATCTGTCAAAACAGTTCTATATTCATCTACTTTAGAATATTTGTACTGAGGTAAGAGTTTTGTATAATCCTCTGTTCCATTTAACATGGTAAACCAACGGTGCAAACTCCCGCGTGATATTTTACCTAAAATATTAAACAGATGAGAAGTTGAAGTATTATGTAATTTTACAAAATCATAATCAGCTTGAAGTTTATTTGTTGATTTCTTTCTGAACTCAAGCCATTTGTGAATTAAGTCTAATCTTGCTAATGCTATTTGTTTAGATTTTTCTGGTGTAAATTCTGCCATGCGTATTTCCTTTGTATACACATTCATCGCTCACCTTTTGGAATAAATCAAGTCCTGTATCTCAATCTCAGAGACATTTCGACACATATCAAACTAAAAGTTAATTCAAAACATACATTTTTTGCACTAAAAGTATCAGGGCTGAAGTCCAAACACAAAGCTAAATAGAGGCTAAAACAAGCTCAAAATAAAATAAAATCAGTGCAATTTAGCGCAAAATCAAGGACAAAAGTGCAAGAAAAGACCGCCAAATCTCAACACTCTAAATTAGCCTCAAACTCCCAACAGCTCGGCATCATAGCCAACAAAATCGCATCCAAACTGTCCTGAAAGGTTATATATATAAATTCTCGTTATTGTTTTTCAACTCAAAATAAAAAAGCCTTAAGACAAAAGTCTAAGGCTTTTTTATGGAGCGGAAGACGAGACTCGAACTCGCAACAACCTGCTTGGAAGGCAGGGACTCTAGCCATTGAGTTACTTCCGCATACAACTAATATAATATAAAAAAAAAATTTTGCAATAGTTTTTGGGTAATTCTTTAGGGTTAATTATTGTTTGCTATTTTTTATATTAAAAACTCATTCCGCAGAAGGGTGAAAACGGGTGTAAAAAACGTTATTATATATATGTAAGCTTGTTATATCCAGGCACTTTTTCGGGGTTGCGATAAGATTTTTTCTTTCCAGGTTTGGTTTAAAATATGACAGGCTTATTCTTTGCATATAACTCTATGTTTCATATACGCAACTTGTCACAGCTCCTTTAGGCAAGTTGTTTTTTTATGTTATATTTATAATGTAGTAAAAGGAGAAAATTATGGCAAATGAAGTTAGAGCAAGCCACATTTTAGTGAAAACAGAAGATGAAGCTAAAAATTTATTGGCAGAAATCAGCTCAGGAAAATCTTTTTCAGAATTAGCAGAAGAATATTCTATGTGTCCGTCAGGTGCTAACGGCGGAGATTTAGGTTATTTCGGACGCGGAATGATGGTAAAACCGTTTGAAGATGCTGCTTTTGCACTATCTAATATCGGTCAGGTATCTGAACCTGTTCAAACACAGTTTGGCTGGCACTTAATCCAATTGACAGGAAAAGATGACTAATTCGATAGAAATAATCAGAGAATTTATGAATGAGCAGGGATTAAATTTCCTGCTCGTTAATTCTACCAATAAGTATTTGGTGGAATATACGCCTTTGCAAGAAAATTCACGTTATGCTCTTACAGGTTTTTCCGGTTCTACAGGTGATGCGCTTGTAACACCGGATGCGATTTATTTGTTTGTTGACGGAAGATATCATATTCAGGCGGATTTGGAAGTTGACCATGACGTTATAACAGTTGTAAAATTGCAAACAGGGCAGAGCTTTCTTGATGAACTTATTAAAAAAATTCCCTCGGGGGAAGTTTTAGGGATATTTGCCAAGAAAAATTCTCAAAAACGTGTTGAATATCTTCAGGAAAAAGGTGTTGAACTAAAATTTTTAAAAGATGATCCGCTTGATAAAAATATTGAATATGACTGTTCAAATATTGTTCAGGTTGAGGGAATTTCTGTTGAAGAAAAAATAAAAGATATTAAAGATACAATTTTGATTACAAATCTTGAGGAAGTATCTTATTTGTTTAATTTGCGGGACTTTTCAAAGAATTATTCAGCAAAAATTCAGAGCAAGGCCGTTATTATTAATGGCAGGGCTCGTCTGCTTGATGATATTGATGATTTTGCAGAATGTTATAACGGCGATATTTGGGTCGATAAATCAACGATAAATTCTTATGATTTTGCGCTTGTGGGTGATAAGGCAAAAATCTTGAAAGACAGCCCGATAAAGCTTATGAAATCTATAAAAACCGATGATGAGCTGGAACACTATAAAGATGCTTTCAGAAGAACTGATTTGGCTGTAAAGGCAATAAGAGATTATATTGAGAGCAATGATAATTTGTCAGAATATGATATTGCAGAACAGCTGGAAAAAGAGTTTAAGCGTTATGGCGCAAAAAGTTTGAGTTTCAAGTCGATTGTCGCAAAAGATAAAAATTCAGCTTTGGCTCATTATTCAAAATGCTCAAAAGATGAGGTTTTACAAGACGGAAGTCTTGTTTTGATTGACTGTGGAGCGTATTACGAACAAGGATTGGCGACTGATATTACGAGAGTTTTTGTAAAAGGTGAGCCGTCTGAGTTGCAGAAAAAAGTTTATACAACCGTTTTGAAAATGTTCTTGAATGCTTACAATTCTTGTTTAAATATTGGTTATAGTGTTGATGCAGTTGCACGCCAGGTTTATTCACAAAACGAAATTGACGGATTTGTTTTCAATCATGGGCTCGGGCATGGCATTGGTATAAATGTTCATGAATATCCGCCGAATTTGAGTAAAAACGAGTTGGCAAAAGTTGAGATAAAAGACGGAATGTGTTTCACAATTGAGCCCGGACTTTATAATGAAGAACATTTCGGGGTAAGACTTGAGAATTCTTGTTATATGAAAAACGGCAAGATAAATTCTTTCGTTAAAATGAATTATGAAAATAAATTGATTGATTTTTCGCTTTTGACAGAGCAGGAAAAAGAATGGCTGAAAGAGTTTGAGGTATTATGATTACGAGCATAAATAATGAATTGGTAAAAGAAACCGTAAAATTACAGCAGAAAAAATACCGCGATAAAGAAAATAAATTTTTACTTGAGGGTTTTAAGTCTATCGAAGAAGCTTATAATGCAGGTGTGAAGATTGAATACGTTTTTACAACTGATGAAAAACGTTATGCATTTTTAGGTGACAAAGTTATTTTAGCAACGGAACCTGTTTTGAAAAAGGTTTCAACAACAGACAGTGCGCCTGATGCAGTCGGAGTCGCGGTTAAAAAAGTTTATTCAATTGACGATTTAAAAGATGCTAAGAAAGTTGTTTTGCTTGAAAATATCAAAGATTTGGGTAATCTTGGTACAATTTTGCGAACTGCGACGGCTTTTGGAGCTGATGCTGTTGTTCTTTACGGCAGGGAATGTGCAGATTTGTATAATCCAAAATGTGTGCGTTCATCTGTTGGTAATCTGTGGAAAATTCCTGTTGTTTATATTGAAGATTTTAGCGGATTAAAAGTGTTTGACAAGTTTGACAGGGTTGCAACGTTGCCGAGAGCAGAGCATTATTTGAAAGATTTCAGAGTGGATGGACCTGTACTTGTAATGTTTGGCTCGGAAGCCGACGGACTTTCTGATGAGTTAATTAAATTTGCGGCAAAAGAGGTTAAAATTGAGATGGCTTCTACTGTTGAGTCATTGAATTTATCAGTTTCTTGTGCTGTTGTGTTGTACAAATTATTTTTATAGTAGAATATTTTTATGGATGAAAAAGAAATTTGGAGTAAAGCAAAAGAGGAGTTAGCTGAAACGGTTCCGACATTTAAGATGTGGATTGAACCTTTGGAAGCAGCCTCTTTTGACGGTAATATTTTAAATCTTATTACGGCTCATGCGCTTGCGCCGCAGTTGATTAAGTCACAGCATAATACAAAAATTCTAGAAGCGCTGAAAAATGTTTGCGGAAAAGATGTCAGCTACACTGTTGTGCATGATGAGGAATTTGCAGAACGTTACCAAAAAGAGAAGAAAAAAGAGCTTCAAAAACAAAAACGTACTCCTGTTACTGTTGAAACCGAAGAAACAAAGTTGATGGACAATCTTGCGCAGATGCAGTCGTCGGCAAATCTTAATTTGAAATATAAGTTTTCGAATTATGTAGTAGGAGAAAACAGCCGTTTTGCACACGCTGCAGCAATGTCAGTTGCGCAAAACCCTGCTAAAAAATATAATCCGTTATTTATTTACGGCGCGTCAGGATTGGGAAAAACTCACCTGATGCAGGCAATCGGTCACCATGTAATTTTTAACAAACCGAAATTAAAAGTTAAATATATTAAAACAGAAGAATATTTTAATGAGTTGATTAAAAATCTTCAAACGGGCGGTAACGATAAAATTAACCGCATGGATAAGTTCCGCCAAAAATACAGAAATGTAGATGTTTTGCTGATTGATGATATTCAGTTTTTGGAAAGTAAAACTTTTACAATGGAAGAAATTTTCCATACTTTTGACAGTCTGCACAATAACAATAAGCAGATTGTAATCACATCCGACAGACTGCCTAAGGATATTCCGACCCTTCCCGACAGGTTGAGAACCCGTTTTGAAATGGGCTTAATGGTTGATATTACTCCGCCTGATTTTGAAACCAGAGTCGCGATTTTGAAAAATTTGGCAGACCTTGCAAATATTAAAGCTGATTTTGATGTATTTGAATATATCGCGAAAAATTATATCAATAATGTCAGAGAGCTTGAAGGTGCATTTAATAAAGTCAGTGCTTATGCTGATATTGAACAGACTGATTTGACACTTGAATTTGCTAAAAAAGTTTTGAATTGCGAAGCTGTTAAGCAGGAAATTTCGATTGCTCAGGTTGCAAAAGCTGTTGGTGATTATTATGGAGTTTCTATTGCCGATTTCTTAAGCTCAGCAAGGAATCAGAGAGTTTCTTCGGCTCGTCACGTTGCAGTCTATCTATCACGTGAAATTACACAAAAAAGTTTTGAAGCTATTGCTGAATATTTCAACAAAAAACATACTACAATGCTTTATTCTTATGAAAAAATCAGAGATGATTTAAAGACGAATAAAAACTTGGAACAGGATATTTCTGTTATCAGAAGAACCTTGAGGGAGCAGTAATGTACGATTATATAAAAGGGATTTTAGCGGGCAAATCAAATACATCAAAAGGTGTTTTTCTTACAGTTGAAGCAGGCGGGATAGGATATTTGCTTGAAACAACCGTACGTGATTTCAATTCTGCAAATGGTGATGAGGTTAAGGTTTATACGGTTTTAATTCATCGTGAAGATAAAATGAGTCTTTGTGGTTTTCTTCACAAAGAAGATAGAGATATATTCAATATTTTGACATCTGTTTCGGGTGTGGGGTCTAAAATGGCTTTAACTCTGCTTGATGAATTTGAGGCTTCGGAACTTATCGGATTTGTAATCGAAGGGAATTATAAAGAGATTACGCGTGCCAAAGGTGTCGGGCCTAAATTAGCGCAGAAGATAATTCTCGAACTTAAAGATAAGTTAATGAATTATCAAACAAAAGAGCCGATAAAAATTACATCATCGGTTAAGGTTGATGACAGTGCCGTTGAAGATGCTCAAATGGTGCTTGTGTCATTGGGTTATGAGCGTAAAGAAATTCAAGATGCTATATCAAAAGCAGTTGCCTATAACCGAACAACTGCTGAAGAAATCTTAAAAGAAGCTTTGAAAATATTATCTTTATAATAATAACATTGCAATTAATCCTGCAAGAACCATTGCCGGTCCAAATGGCATATATGTTCTGTTTTCAGGATTTTCTTTCAATCCTTTAAGGATAAATATACAACACATAACGCCAAGGATTGCCAACAATATTGCACCGACTATGTATGCAGTACCATTAAGTTTTAATAGGCAAAATGCAATTGCATAGGCAATAAATGCTAAAAATGAAACTAAAGTTTTCCAATCCTTATTGGTAATAAGTCCTTTTATAAATATCGGCAAAAATACAATTACTTGAATAATTACGCTCAATGCAAGGACAATAAGCAGTATTTTCCACCCAAAAAGTGCGCCCAAACCGATTGCAATAAAAGTATCACCTTCGCCGAAAGCTCTTGTTCCTGCAAATAAATATCCTGAACGTGCGCAAACTTCCATAATTACCGCACCTAAAACAGCACCGATAATTGATGAGATAATAAGTTCAAAGGTATGATTTATAACCGATAGATATATTGTATTTAAAAATCCAAGTCCGATAAATGTATATGTATGAGCATCAAAAACAACTTTTTCTCTAATGTCAGTTCCTGCCATTGCAACCATAACAGATGCGATTGCCCACATAAACAAAGTTTCAATGCTTAATCCGAATTTTATAAAAATTAAGGTGAAAATAATACCTGTTACAAGTTCGATAATCGGATATTGAATGCTGATTTTTTCTTTGCAGAATGCACATTTCCCGCCAAGTAAAATATATGATAACACTGGAATATTATGCCACCATTTTAACGGGTTTTGGCATTTTGGGCATTTGGAAGCGGGGAATACTATTGACTCATTGCTCAATGCTCTTAAAATTACTACGTTTAAAAAACTGCCTATGCAAAGACCGGTTATGAATACAAATGCCAATATAGCGATTAATAATGCCATTTTAGATGTCCTCTTTTGATTCGATTATTTCGTACATTTTGTTTAAAGCTTTTTTTAATCTTCTTGAAACCTGCATTTGAGAAATATGAATAATCTCTGAAATTTCACGCTGGTTTAAGTCATGATAATAGCTTAGTTCAATAATTTCTTTTAATTCAGGCGGAAGTTTTTCAATAGCCTGTTCAAGCATAATTTTATTTTCATTAGAAGTAATAATTTCCTGATAATCGCCTGAAGGTATTTTATCAATCAGTGTCAAATCGTCATCATCAACTGATGAAATAGCTTGGTCAAGTGATAAAGTTGTTTTGCAAAGTTCAATTTCCATAACTTCATGAATCTTTTCCTCGTCTATGCCTACAACTTCAGCAATCTGTTCTTCTGTCGGTTCGTCAAAGCCTTTTTCTTTTAATTGTTTAACAGCAGAACTGATTTTGAAAACGAGTTCTTGAAGTTCTCTTGGGGCTTTAATCATTGATGCTTTATCCCGCAGGTAATGTTTAATTTCTCCCCTGATAAAATAAGATGCATAAGTTTTAAATTTAGTATTTTTATCAGTGTTGAAAAATTCTATAGCTTTAATAAGTCCTATAGAGCCGACTTGAATTAAATCCTCATTAGAAATTCCTGATTGTACAGCAATATTGCAGGCAATTTTTTTAACTAATTGCATTGCATTTTCAACAATATGCAAATGAAGCATTCGTTTTTTCTTCTCGTCATTACAGTTTTTATATGCGAGAAGCTGTGTATCCAACTCGTATAACATCTTATCTCCTGTAAACATTATAGCATAACTTTTAAAATTTTGAAATAATTTATGGCATGAAAAATTTTTTGTGGTAAAGTTTAATAATAATGGAGTAGAGGAAAAATGATTACAATAAAAGATGTTGAACACGTTGCAAAACTTGCAAGATTAGAATTGACAGAAGAAGAAAAAGAACTTTATACAAAACAATTGGGTGATGTTTTAAAATATGTTGACCAGATGAACGAAGTTGATACAGCTAACGTTAAGCCTATGACTCAGGTTATAGATTTTTATAACGTTATGAGAGAAGACAAAGTAGTTCAAGAAATCAGCAAGGAAGCTTTAATGTCTAATGCACCCGAAGAGGAAAACGGGTTCTTTAAGGTTCCGAAAATTGGATAAGTGCGATAACGATTGGGGTATGTGAAGCTACTGCGAGGGATAAGCTAAAATTTGTCGGGAAAGTTTATAGGTTTTACCCGAGTGCATTAATTTATAAAATCTCGCAAAAGTCGTCGGAAAGGGTTAAAAATGACTAAGTATATATTTATTACGGGCGGTGTTGTAAGCTCTCTGGGCAAAGGTATTATTGCCGCTTCTTTAGGAAGATTATTGAGAGCAAGAGGGTTTTCTGTTATAAACCAAAAATTTGACCCGTATATAAATGTCGATCCCGGTACAATGAGTCCATTCCAACATGGTGAAGTCTTTGTAACTGATGACGGCGCTGAAACTGACCTTGATTTGGGACATTATGAAAGATTTACCGATACATCTTTGGGTAAACTTAATAACGTAACATCAGGCAGTGTATACAGCCATGTTATTAAAAAAGAAAGACGCGGAGATTACTTGGGCGGTACAGTTCAGGTTATTCCGCATATTACAAATGAGATTAAATCTCGAATTAACGGCGCTACAAAACAGTTTAAACCAGATTTTCAATTAATTGAAATCGGAGGTACTGTCGGTGATATCGAAAGTTTGCCCTTTGTAGAAGCTATCAGACAGTTTAAATCAGAAGCAGGAATTGGAAATGCTATTTCAATTCACTGTACTTTACTTCCGTATTTGCCTACATCAGGTGAATTGAAAACAAAACCGTCACAACACAGTGTTAATGTTTTGAGAAGTTACGGTATTCAGCCTGAAATTCTTGTCTGCCGTACAACAAAACCAATTCCTAAAACTGAAAAAGAAAAACTCGCTCTTTTCTGTTCGGTTCCCAAAGATGCAGTTATTGAATGTCGTGATATGAAAAGTATTTACGAAGTTCCGCTGGCATTGGAAGCTCAAAATATGGCGCATGTTGTTCTTGATATGCTTCGTGTAGAGGACAGAAAAGTTGATTTAACTGCTTGGGAAAATCTTGTAGAAAGAATTAAAAATCCTCAAAAGACGATAAAAGTTGCAATCGCAGGAAAATATACAAAACTTTCTGATGCTTATATTTCGGTTGTAGAATCGCTAAAACATGCAGGCTATGCAAACAATGCGGCTATTGATATTAAATGGATTAATTCGGAAGACTGTGTTGATGATGCAAAATGCAAAGAGTTAATGAAAGATATTCAAGCTGTTGTTGTTCCCGGCGGATTTGGTATCAGAGGTATTGAAGGTAAATTGAACGTTATCAAATACGCAAGAGAAAACAATGTACCTTTCTTAGGTTTATGCTTGGGTATGCAATGTGCGGTTATTGAATATGCAAGAAACGTTGTAGGGTTGAAAGGTGCAAATTCTGCAGAATTCGATGAAAATGCACAGTACCCTGTTATTGACTTGATGCTTGAACAGAAAAATGTTCATGCATACGGCGGAACAATGAGATTGGGTGCATATGATTGCATTTTGAAAAAAGGTTCAAAAACCGCAAAAGCATATGGCTCAGAAAAAATTTCAGAACGTCACAGACACAGATATGAAGTTAATAACGAATTTATTAAACAAATTGAAGATGCAGGTTTGGTGTTCTCAGGCATGTCGCCGGACGGAATGCTTGCAGAAGTTGTTGAGCTTCCTCATCTTGATTGGTTTGTGGCATCTCAATTCCATCCGGAATTCAAATCAAGACCTGATAAACCGCATCCGTTGTTTAAAGGTTTGATTGATGCAGTAGTAAATAAAAAATAAAGAGCTCTATTTGAGCTCTTTTATTATTTGAAAAACTTTTTCTTTGAGAGTTTCATAATCAGAATTGTTATCTATTACATAATCCCAATCAGTTATGTGATCAAGTCCCACTTCCGTAATATCAGTCTCACCTATAAGTTCTCCGCGTGATGCGCGGGTTTCTCTATCAGCTTCTACTCGAATTGAGATTGCTCCTGCGTTTTTGAAAACTTCGTATTCATGCGGAACTCGAACATCAGTTACCATAATGTTTCCGTCTTGTTCAATGATTTTATTAAGCCAGTAATCTGGGCTTTGTGAACGTCCCCAGTTTCCTAAATCTATTAAATCCTGACGGTAAAGAGGTTTGTTTTTTTCAATTTCCTCGTAAGTAAGTCCTTTTTCTGCACCATAAGTAAGTTTAATAATGTCACCCATTGCGCATCTTCTAAATTCAGGCATTTCTGCAAGCATAATTTTTGCCACTGTGTCTTTGCCTGAGTATTGTTTTCCTGAAAAAATTATAATTGTCATGGTGTTCTCCTTGTATGTTACATTTTTAACATAAAATTTGCAATTTTGCTATGTTCGTCGTAGCATGGATAAGCACGTACACTTTAGATTGGAATATGTTATGGCTTTAAATTTTCAAGAACTTGTTTTTAATTTACAAAAATTTTGGTCGGATTACGGCTGTATTATTCAACAGCCTTACGACATTGAAAAAGGTGCATCTACAATGAACCCTGCAACATTCTTGCGTTCATTGGGACCTGAACCTTGGAATACTGCAATGATTGAACCTTGCAGACGTCCGACAGATGCTAGATATGGGGAAAACCCTAACAGATTAGGTCATTATTATCAGTTTCAAGTTATATTGAAACCGTCTCCAGATAATGCTCAAGAACTTTATTTAAAAAGTTTGGAAGCTATGGGGATTGACCTTAAAGAACATGATGTAAGATTTGTTGAAGACAACTGGGAATCTCCAACCCTTGGAGCTGCCGGTGTAGGCTGGGAAGTTTGGTTAGACGGTATGGAAATTACTCAATTTACATACTTCCAGCAAGTTGGCGGTGTTGAAGTTAAACCCGTTGCTTTGGAATTGACATACGGTCTGGAACGTATTGCTATGTATCTTCAAAACAAAGAATCTGTATATGATATTATGTGGAATGATACTTTGAAATACGGCGAAATTTTCTTACAAAATGAAATTGAAATGTCAAAATACAACTTTGAAGTAAGTGATGCAAAAGCATTGTTTACTATGTTTGATTTGTATCAAAAAGAAGTTGATAATTGTATTAATGCAAAACTTGTTTTGCCTGCTTATGATTACGTTTTGAAATGTTCTCACACATTTAACCTTTTGGATGCAAGAGGGGTAATCAGTAAGGATGAAAGAATCAATTTTATTAATAGAGTAAGAACAATGGCTTCTGCCGTTGCAAGATTGTATGTAGCTCAAAGAGAAGAACTCGGATTCCCTCTTTGTAAATAATTATAAGGAAAACAGATGGCTGAAAAATTTCACCGTGCGACATTTACTCGCAACTTTTTGAAAACTGTTACTCGTATTAAAAACCCTGATGAGATGCTTGCGGAAGCAAAAGCAGAGGGTTTAGAGAAGACTCTCGGAGTATGGGATTTAATTATCCTTGGTGTCGGAGCTATTATTGGTTCGGGTATTTTTGCGGTTGTAGGTATCGCAGCTGCCGGAAGTGCTGACGGCTCTTCTTTGGGTGCAGGCCCGGGGCTTATGGTTTCAATGGTAATTGCAGCAATTGCGTGTATTTTTTCAGCACTTTGTTATTCTGAATTTGCAACTATGATTCCTGTTGCAGGTGGTGCTTATACATATACTTTTGCAACATTGGGTGAATTTGCGGCATGGATGGTAGGCTGGGTTTTGATGTTAGAATATGCAATCGGATTTATTGCCGTTGCGTGTGCTTGGTCAAACCATTTTGTACAGTTTTTGGCAGGGTTTGAAAAAGTTCTTCCGGCATGGCTTGCTCATCCGCCGGCATGGCTTGTTAATGACGTATTTTCAGCAGGTAAAATTGTTTCGGAAAATCCTGATACATTCATTCCAACATTGTTTGGTATCCCAATTTGTATAAATCTTCCTGCAATATTGGTTGTACTTTTAATTACTGCAATTTTAGTAAAAGGTACTAAAGATTCTACAAAAATGGCAGGTTTAATGGTTGTTGTAAAACTTGGGGTTATTGCATTATTTGTGCTTGCCGGTGCATTTTATGTAAGACCTGAAAATTGGACACCATTTGCGCCAAACGGATTTGAAGGTATTTTTGCAGGTGCGTTTTTAATCTTCTTTGCATATATAGGATTTGATGCTTTGGCTACAGCGGCTGAAGAATGTAAAAATCCTCAAAAAGATTTGCCGATTGGTATTATCGGTTCACTTTTAATTACAACTGTTGTATATGTGCTTGTTGCGCTTGTTTTAACAGGCTTGCAGGATACAAGTTCAGCTGTTCCTTTAGGATTTTTGAAAGCTCCGATGGCATATTGTATGTCTTTGCATAATATGAATTGGGCAGCAGGTTTGATTTCTGTCGGTTCATTAGCAGGTTTAACTTCTGTACTTTTGGTATTGGAAATGGCTGCTACAAGAATTTTGTATGCAATGAGCAGAGACCATTTTATTTCCCAAAGATTTCAAAAATTACATCCTAAATTCAAAACTCCTGCACTTTTGACTTGGACTGTAGGCTTGTTGGCGGTTTTAGGTATTTTGACATTAAATCTGGATGTGGCTGCAGAACTTTGTAATTACGGCACATTTACATCGTTTATTATTGTTTGTGTTGCAGTGTTAATCTTGAGAAAAACAGACCCTGAAAGACCAAGACCTTTTAAAGTACCGTTTTCGCCTGTTACACCGGCTTTGGGTATAATTTGTTGCGGCGGATTGATGATTTATAAATCCATGCAGCCTTCGGGTTCAGCTTTGCTTTTCCCTGTATGGCTTGGTTTTGGTGCAATAATATATCTTTTGTACGGTTTTGTTAAGAATAGACTTAATGAAAACAGAATTCACAATGAAATAGTAGAACGTAGAAAACAAGAAATGAAAAAATAATGAGAAATATATTAGCAAATGCTTTTAAAATAAAAAGCCCCGATGAATTAATAGCTGTGAGCAAAAAATCAGAGTTGAAAAAGACTTTGAATGTGTTTGACTTGATTGTTCTGGGTATTGGTGCGGTTGTTGGTACCGGAATTTTTACAATTATTGGTACTGCAATCCAAGGCGGTCCTGAGAGTGCAGGAGCTGGACCTGCTATCATAATTTCTATGGTTATGGCAGCAGTTGCTTGTGTTTTTTCGGCGCTTTGTTACAGTGAAATTGCTTCTATGATACCTGTTGCTGGTAGTGCTTACACATATACTTATGCAACAATGGGCGAATTTATGGCTTGGATGGTGGGCTGGATTTTGATGCTTGAATATGCAATCGGAAATATTACGGTTGCGTGCGCATGGACTGGTTATTTTGTTCAATTTTTAAAAGGTTTTAAACATATTTTGCCAGACTTTGTTGTGAATTGTCCGATGTGGCTTAGAAACGATTATCGTTTTATGCTTTCATATTGTGACAAATTTGGACTAGACCCTCATAGTCAAATGCCGTTTATTTTTGATAAGATTCCGTTTGCGGTTAACTTGCCAGCAATGATTATCGTTTTATTGCTTACAGTATTGCTTGTAAAAGGTGTTAAAGAGTCTACCCGATTTGCAAGTGTAATGGTTGGAGTAAACATGTTTATGATTATTTCGTTCATTATTGTTGGCGCGTTTTATGTTAAGCCTGAAAACTGGACGCCTTTTGCTCCAAGCGGGTTTGAAGGTGTATTTATGGGTGCATTTTTAATCTTCTTTGCATATATCGGATTTGATGCAATTTCAACAACTGCTGAAGAAACTGAAAATCCGCAGAGAGATTTGCCGATTGCTATTTTAGGAACTCTTGTTATTTGTACTATACTTTATGTTTGCGTAGCTTTGGTACTTACCGGAACTGTACCTCTGGGGCAAATTGATATTCAGGCTCCTATTGCGCATGCTATGCGTGCTATCGGAATAGATTGGTTTGCAGGGCTGATTTCAATCGGTGCGTTATGTGCTTTGACATCTGTTTTGTTAATTTATCAACTTGGTACAACAAGAATTTTGTATGCAATGAGCAGAGATAGATTTTTGCCAAAATCTTTGAGATTAATTCACAGAAAACACAGAACTCCGCATGTTTTAACATGGATTTCAGGAATTGTTGTTGTTGTATGTGCATTGTTCATGGATTTGAATATATCTGCAGAACTTTGTAATTTCGGAACATTTACGTCGTTTATTATAATCTGTATAGCAGTATTAATTTTAAGAAAAACTGAACCTGAAAGACACAGACCTTTCAAAGTTCCTTTCTGTCCTATCTTCCCGTTTTTGGGTATACTGACTTGTGGAGGATTAATGCTTTATTCTATGAAATTTTTAACAACGTCAGCATTATATTTTCCGCTATGGTTATTAATTGGTTTTGCAATTTATGCAGGCTACGGATATAAACAAAAAAGACTTGAGGAAAAACCAAAAGTCATAAAACAGAAAGATAAAATTTCAGTATAGTAAAAGCTCCCAGATGGGAGCTTTTTAAATCTAGTTATTACTTAGAACAAGTCTGAATGTTGCAAGATTTTTAATCGACAACATTGTATGTTTGTTGTGCTGATTATCTGCAATATTAAAAATTCTAATTATACGTTGAATTTCTTCTAAATCTTTGCGTGAGTTAATTTTATAAACATTTTCGATTGGGTCTGAAACCACAGACATTAATGTGTTCAATTCCTGTTCTTTCATAGATATTTCTAATCCTCTTTCCTGTATATTTATATAAAGGATTTTTTGCTTCAGGAATTGCCTTTTTTATGTTTTTTTAATTAACATTTGTTAACATTCTTTTTAGCATCTTTCCAAAGATTGTCAAATTCCTCGAAAGAATGCTCTTCCAGAGGCTTTTGGGCAAGTTCTTCCATTTTGCGGAAACGTGTCATAAATTTTTTATTGGCACGCAAAAGAGCTTGCTCTGCATCAATTTTATTCCAGCGTGCAAGATTTACAACTGCAAATAAAATATCGCCAAGTTCGTCTTCCATGTGGTTTTTATCGCCTTTTGCTTCTTGAAATTCTTTGATTTCAGAGAATACACATTCATATAGTGATTCTTCATTTGGCCATTCAAAGCCTGTTTTTACTGCGCGTTTACTGATTTTTTGAGCACTCATAAGAGCGGATTGTGCTTTAGAGATGCCATCCATTGCAGATTTTCTATCTTTTTTTTCTTCTTTTTTCAGTAAGTCCCAGTTATTTAGAATATCTTCTGTTGAATTAACTTTAACATCACCAAAAACATGCGGATGACGGTGGATAAGTTTTTCGTTTAATTCTTTTGCAACATCGTCAAGATTAAAACAGCCGTTATCGTCAGCTATTTGAGAGTGCAAAAGAACCTGTAGAAGAACATCACCGAGTTCCTCGCGCAAGTTTGCTATATCGCCAGTGTCAATAGCATCAACAGCTTCATATGCTTCTTCAAGCATATTGGGTTTTAATGTTTTGTGCGTTTGTGCTCTGTCCCATTCGCAGCCTTGCGGTGAACGTAAAATTCTTACGGTTTCAATTAATTTATCTAAATTTTCCATAATTGTCCCTTTCCAACAATATAATTCTATAACTAAAGTATAAGAAATTCAATCGAGAATACATCAAAAGGTGGAGTTATAATATTTTCTCTAATGTTATCCTTATATAGTCAAATAGGTAAACGAAAGGATATAAGAATGGCAAATTTATCAATCCCATCTATTCGTGAAAGACTGTTTAATACAAGCAAACACGAACAAACTACTCAAAGAAATTCTTCAAATCCGTTTGCAGCAACTTCTTTTAAAGGAAATGTTTTAACTGCTGATGTATTTGAATCATCTTCAAGCAAAAACGAAAATAAAATTTCAGCAACTGACAAATTGAAAGCAAGTGCACTTGTAGGTTCAATTTCAGGTTATGGCGAAAGATTCCAAAATATGATTAATTCTGTAATTTCTTTTGGTAACAGAGTTAAAGAAAATGTTGTTAACGGCTGGAATAAAATGAACAGTATTGAAATCTCATTTGCACCAGCAAGAGAAGTAATGGGTAATTTCTACGGTTCAATTAAAGATACATTGAATACACCGATGAATGAAATTTTCTTTACAGGTATCAGTGCTAAATCAGTTTCTAAAATGGAAGACATGGCAGAAGCTAGAGAATTGATGGCTTCTCATGTTAGCGCTTGGGAATCAATGGTATAGGGAGATTAAAATATGGTAACAGTAGATAAAAAAACAGTTAAAAATGTATCAAATATAATTGAAGGATTAGGAATGAATCCTAATTCAGAATGTATCGGTATTTTGGAAGACGTTGGTACAAATTCTAAAATTGATGCAATCAGGGAAATGACTTCTCGTGCTCTTGTTAAAAGAAATGAAGAAGATGCATTAAGAGTTGTTATTTCTAACAAAGGAAAAGGTATCAATGATATGTCTACAGTTGTTGCGATGAGCACAATCAACGAACTTTTGTCATTGACTGATAAAACTATAGCTATGAGAGTTTTAACTAATACTGTTGAAATGCACTCTGATGAAGAAGTTAGAGATAATGCTCGTTCAGTAAAAGCTTTAATGGCTCTTTCATAAATTTTAAATTTGCCTTATAAATATAAAAGACCACTCTTGAAAAAGAGTGGTCTTTAGGTTAAAATATATGAAAAAAGGACAAAGTAATGAAATTTAATCAACATTTCGGGGGGGGGGCACTCTAGGCAAACATAGCGGTTTGACCCGTCACATTAGGTCTTGGAAGAATTTTAGCGGTGGTTTTACATTGGCTGAGGTGCTAATTACTTTAGGGATTATCGGAGTCGTTGCGGCAATTACGATGCCGTCTTTGGTTGCCAGTCATCAAGAAAAATCTCGTGTCGAGTTGCTGGTTTCTACTTATTCAAAGTTATCAGAAGCTGTAAGAAGATGATGGTTGATGAGGGAGCAGAAATTCAATATTGGGCAGATAATTCAAAGGATAGAGTGGCAAAGTTTCAAGAACTTCTTCCTAAATATGTAGATATTGTTGTCAAACCTAAAAATACTAATAATGCTTATTACATGAAAAATGGTGTAAAAATTTATGATTTAGCATCGGGAGCACAGGGGTCTGTTAGTAAATGTAATTTAAAGTCTAACTACTCAAATGGTGGTGATGGAGGTCAGGATGATACGAGAGGCTCTTATTTTGGAGCATGTGGGAAATTTTATATTGATATTAATGGAGAGAAAAAACCTAATCAGGAAGGAGTTGACAGATTTGGGTTTTTTATTGTTTCTGATGGTATAGTTCCCATGGGGCATCCTAAAGAAAATATTCATAATACGGTTTTTGATGCATCTAATGTTGATAGTAGAGTTACTGCTTGGGTTATATATAATAAAAATATGGATTATCTCCATTGCCCTGAAAAGTTAGGTTGGGATAAAGCTCAAAGCTGCAAATAAAAAAAGCTCCCATTTGGGAGCTTTTTTAATATGTAAATCCGTCTTCTTTAAAACGGTCAATAACCTCTTGCAGTTTTTCATCAGAGCATACGTATGAAAGTCTGAAAAATCCTTCTCCGCATTCACCAAACGCATTTCCAGGAACAAGTACCACACCTGATTTTCTCAATACATCCTGACAGAAGTCGAAAGCTGATGTGTATTTTCTTGGAATCGGAAGCCACAAGTAGAAAGTTGTATGAGGAACTTTGTCCATATTCCAGCCGAGCTCTTTGAAACCTTTTACCATAATTGCCTGTTTACGGGCATAACCTTTATTGCCTTCTTCAATATATTTGTCGCCTTCTTCGGAATTTAAAATCTCTGCACAGGCTTTTTGAAGTGCTTTAAAAATACCGTTATCAATTGTTGATTTGCCTTTGCCCAAACGCTGAACAACTTCTTTGTTACCGCAAACCCAGCCTAAACGCCAGCCTGTAACTGCATATGGTTTAGATAAACTGAAAAATTCTATACCGACATCTTTTGCGCCTTCGACTTCAAATATACTAAATGGTTTTTCGTTTTCATCAAAGTATAAATCGCAATATGCAGCATCTGATACAAGCAGAATATCATATTTTTTACAAAAATCAATTATGGATTTTACATATTCTTTTGTTGTTGAAATACCCATAGGGTTATTGGGGTAATTGATAAATACGGCTTTAACATTTTCAGGTTTGTAGCCGTCTTTGATTATTTGATTGTAAATAGCTTCAACATCAGGTTTGTAATCGTTTTCAGCTGTTAAAGGCATTGGATAAGCTTTTGCGCCTGAACATTGGATAAATTGCAAATATGATGCATAACAAGGGTCAGGAATCATTATGACATCTTTTTCAAGTTCTTCTGTTTTAGGTGTTGTAATAAATCTTACAAGATTTGCAATACCTTCCTTTGAACCGACAAGTGAAAATATTTCAGTTTCAGGGTCTAATTCTACGCCGAAACGGTTTTTCATTCTTTGTGCAGCTGCTTGTCTGAAATATGATTCACCTTTAGGTGTTGAGTATGTATGAATATTATCTTCGTCAAGAATTTCTTTTAAGCGGTCTATTAAACATTTGGGCGGGTTTGCTGTTGGGGCACCCATGGAAAGAGCTATCGGAGCTCTGTTTCTTGCAGTTAATTCATCTTTTAATCTCGCAGTTTCTTCTTTTAATCTAAACATAATGTAAGTTTCAAGGGACATTACATCTTTATTAAAAAGTTTTTCGATATTCATACTTATCTCCTTAGTTTTCTGAAATCATTTGCATCGGGCCTTCTAGTGATGCTGTTACAAATTGTTTTGTGTATTCGTTATCTTGGCGGAGCATTTCTTCAGGTGTTCCTTCAAAAACTATTCTGCCATCATACAACATTATAACATAATCTGCCGTTCGTGTGATAGTTGACATTTGGTGTGTTACAACAACTGATGCTGCGTTGGTTTCATCTTTTAGTCTTACAATATAATCTTCAATTAATGTGGATGAAATCGGGTCTAAGCCTGCTGTAGGTTCGTCATAAAGTATTGATTTGGGTTCAGTTACAATAGCGCGTGCAAAACTTACACGTTTTTGCATACCGCCCGAAAGCTCTGACGGAAATTTCTTTTCAATACCTTTCAAGCCTACAAGTTGTAATTTTTCAGCAACAATTTTTCTTATTTCTTTTTCTGTATATTTTTTGCGTAATTCTTTTCTTTCGTGGAGTGCAAAAGCAATGTTGTCTGCAACGTTTAGAGAATCAAACAGTGCAGAGTATTGAAATACCATTGCAATATCGCCTTCAGAGGTTATAATTTCGCCGCTGTCAGCTTCCAGAAGCCCGCAGATAAGTTTTAAAATTGTACTTTTTCCTGAGCCTGAAAATCCGACTATTGCAAGAGTTTTTCCGTTTTCAACTTTAAATGAAACGTTATCAATAACTCGTCTTTCGCCAAAATTCTTTATTAAATTTTTAACTTCTATGCTCATTAATTTACCTCGTTAAAAGAAAAATATTCCTGCAAAAACCATATCAAGAATTACTATTGCAACAAATGACCAAACAACAGCTTTTGTAGTTGCTTCTCCTACCCCTTTAGCTCCGCCAGATGCGTAATATCCGCAAGAACAGCTGATTAGGGCGATAACTCCGCCAAAACAAAATGCTTTAAGCATACTTACGCTCAAATCTTTCATGTAAATACCAAGCCAAGCCGAATCAAAAAATGCTCTATAGCCTAAACCTGAAGTCAAATGTGCGGTTATTGCACCTGTAATAACTCCAATAGCCGTAGCAATTAATACAACCGGAGGCATCATGATAAATCCTGATAAAACTCTTGGTACAAAAAGATATCTAATAGGATTAACTTTTAAAACGTCTATCGCATCAATCTGTTCTGTTACACGCATTGTAGCAATTTCTGATGCAAGTGATGAGCCAATCATTGAAATTATAGCAAATCCTGACATAATTACTCCGAGTTCGCGCACCAGAAGTATTGTCATCAATAATCCGACAAAGTTTCCCCCGCCCTGTTTTACCATTTCCAAAGCTACCTGTGAAGCAACAATGATTGAAGTCATACCGACAATTGAAAGTGTTATAGGCAGTGAGCTTACGCCGAATCTGCTGCATTGTTCTATTAGCTCTCTTATGTCAATCTGAAATTTTAAAATGCATTTAATTACTTCAATCCCATTGAGTGTGATTTTACCCAGTGTGTCAAGGAATTTTTCAAGCTCTTTCAATATCCCTGAGGCAATTTTGTATGTCGCCGATTGTTTGTAATATTTTTGCAGACTGCTCATTATTTGATTATACAAAAAAGCATTATTATTTGCAATTAGTAAATAATTATTAAAAAAACAACTGCCTTTCCCTTGTCTAAAAATATTCACTGTATATAATTGGGATATAGGATATGAGGGGCTAATTGTGATTAAATTATGTTGTAATTATGTTGATGAGGCGGTTATCGGCGCAGAAAACGGCTTAAATATAAAACATGAGTTTGAAAATTATAAAGACACAATTGCAAATATTATTTCAGATTTGAATAAAAGAAAAGATAAACCGGGGCAATGGCTTCAGTGGATGAATTTGGGATACAGTGAAGAAACTGTGTGGTATGTAAAAGAATATGCTTCAATGGTTCAGGGAAGATTTGAAAATATTCTTGTGCTTGGAATAGGCGGTTCAGCTCTTGGTGGACTTGCTGTAACAGAAGCTTTGTTAAAACCTTATTGGAACCTCTTATCTGAAGAACAAAGAAAAGGTTTGCCGAGAATTTTCTTCCTTGATAATATCGACCCTGATTCAATGACCGGTTTATTGAATATGCTTGATTTGAGCAAAACTCTTGTTAATGTGATTACAAAATCAGGTTCAACTGCCGAAACAATGTCACAGTTTATGATTGTTAAAAATATGCTTGAGCAGGAACTGGGTTCAAATTACAGATACAACATTGTTGCAACTACTGATAAAAGAACAGGTGTTCTAAGGCAGATTGCAGAGCAGGAAGGGTATAAAACTTTTGTGGTTCCCGATGATGTAGGCGGAAGATTTTCTGTATTTTCAGCTGTTGGTCTTTTGCCGTTTGCACTTGTAGGACTTGATATTGATGAAATGATTAACGGTATTAAAGATATGGATTTAGCATTGAAAAATACCGATATCAACGAAAATATCGCAGCTCAAAATGCTTTAATTCATTATCTTCTTGATACTAAAAAAGGTAAAAATATGTGTGTTATGATGCCTTATTCAAGCAGATTAAAATATGTTTCCGACTGGTTTGTTCAGCTTTGGGCTGAATCTTTGGGTAAAAATGATTACGTTGGACCTACTCCGATTAAGGCTCTTGGCGCAACTGACCAGCATTCTCAAATCCAGCTTTACAATGAAGGTCCTAATAATAAAATTATTAACTTTATTCGTGTCGGAGAATTTGATAATACATTGGAAATTCCGCAAATTTTTGAATATACAGGGATAGGTTATTTGGGCGGAAAGTCTGTAAATCGTCTTATTAATGCCGAGGCGGATTCAACAAGAGTTGCGTTGACCGACTGCAAACGCCCTGTTGTAACAATTACAATTGATAAAGTTAACGGTTACAGTTTGGCACAGCTTCTTTATATGCTGGAAATTCAGACTGCAATTACAGGTGCGCTTTATAATATTGATACTTTTAATCAACCTGGGGTTGAGCAGGCTAAAAATTATACTTATGCTTTAATGGGCAGGGCAGGTTATGAAGAATCTGCGCAGGAGCTTCAAGCAAAAATGGCGATGGTGTAATGAAAAAATTATTATTTGTTTTGGCTCTTTTGATAGGAATTTCGGTTCAGGCAGAAACTTTGCAGGCAGGAGTTTCTAAAATAGATATGCTTCCTGATGATTTTTTCGGAGGCTGGCGTGTTGTCGCAAAAATTGATAAACAGTCCGGCAGTACTAATTTTAGACCTAATACGGTAGATTTATGGAACTTATCACGCAAAGGGGACGTCATAAATTTAAACAATCCGTTTACAGGTGCTTCGGCTTCTGTTAAACTTGATTATGTTGAGGGAAATATTATCAGATTTACTAAAGTTGGTGATTTTGATAATAAAAAATTGACGGATACCGTTGATTTAAAACTTAACGGTGATACGTTTACAGGGATAAATACTTTGAAGCTGGAAACTTTTTCAACACATGATAATTCCTTAATTAAAACTGATACGGCATTGTATATTTTAAAGGGTGAAAAAATTTCAGGTTCACTGGAAGAGAAAGGGAAATAATGGAGCAATTGAATTTTGATACAGTGATTTTAGGCGGTGGGCCTGCTGGACTTGCATCGGCAATTTATGCAGGAAGAGGCGCGGTTTCTACAGCTATTGTGGATTTGAATATGCTTGGCGGACAGCCTTCAAATTATTTGGAATTAGAAAACTATCCGGGATTTTCACTTGTCGGCGGTTATGATTTAATGGAAAAATTTGAAGAACATGCTGATAAATTCGGAGTTCAAAAATATCCGATGCAGGAAATTCAAAAAATTGATTTAAAATCAAAAACAATTGTAACTAATGAATATGAATTCAAGGCAAAAACGATTATTATTGCAACAGGTGCACAGCCTATGAAACTTGGTGTTCCGGGCGAAAAAGAATTTGTCGGACGCGGTGTAAGTTATTGTGCAGTTTGTGACGGAGCGTTCTATAGAAACAAAGTTGTTGCAGTTGTCGGCGGTGGAAATTCTGCGGTTGAAGAAGCTATGTATTTGACAAAATTTGCTGATAAAGTCTATGTAATTCATAGACGTAATGAATTAAGAGCAGATAAAATCGTTCAGGAACGCGCTTTCAAAAACCAAAAAATTGAATTTATATGGGATAGCGTTGTTAAAGAGGTTAAGGGTGATAACCTTGTAAATACAGCAGTTTTAGAAAATGTTAAGACAAAAGAAATTTCAAATCTGCCTGTAAACGGAGTTTTCCCTTATATCGGAATTACTCCGAATGTTGAGCAATTTTCAGGACAACTGGAACAAGATGCTTCGGGATTTATCATTACGGATGAAACAATGGAAACATCTGTTGAGGGTGTATTTGCAGTGGGTGATGTGAGAAAAACTCCTTTAAGACAAGTTATTACAGCGGCATCTGATGGTGCAATCGGTGCGGTTTACGCTGTTAAGTATATAGAAACTCATAAGGAAGTTGCAGTATAGTTTGTTATGCCAATATAAATAAAAAGCGCAAATTACAAAATAAGTAAAATATTTTCAATGCAGAATAACAGCGGTATTTAAATAATTGTTCCAAGATGGCTACGTGCGTAGCACAAAAAAAAGTTGCCTTTTAGCAGGCAACATTAAATAAACACGAGGATATTAAGAGAGAGAGTATAAATAAGACCTTTTTCTTTAATCTTTTTCGTCCTAACGCATAAGACTTTCGATTATATTGTTAATATCCAATTAATATTTTTAGAAATTTTCCCGTTTGTTTTTTGAGATTTCCCTTACTCTTATATAAAGTATTTTTGTTTTAAAGAATTGTCTTTTTTATTTTAAATATTACAAATTCTTTACAATTGCCAGATTTTTATAATAATGATATAATTTTCCTAAGAGGAGAGTTATGGAAAATACTTTTGATATTGAAGCTTTTTTGAAAAAAGCTGTAGCTATAGGTGCATCAGACGTTCATTTACAGGCAAATGAGCATCCTGCTGTAAGAATTGACGGGAAAATTACTAAGGTTAACATGCCGGTTTTATCGGATGAAGATTTGATTAATACTTATAAAGTGCTATTGCCTAAGCATTTTTCTGAAAAATTTGATGATGCATTTGATTTAGATTTTGCTTATGAAATAAAGGGATGTTCTCGTTTCAGGGTAAATTTAAGCAGGCAGCTTGGGAAATGTGCACTTGTTATTAGAACTATTCCTTACAATATCAAAAAAATTACAAGTTTATCTCTGCCGGAATCTATTGAACAGTTTGCAAGTTTAAATAACGGACTTGTTTTGATTACAGGTCCTACAGGTTCTGGTAAATCGACAACAATTGCATCTTTGATTGATTATGTTAACACGAATTATCCGAAACATATTATTACAATTGAAGACCCTGTTGAATTTATATTTACAAATAAAAAATCAATTGTTTCGCAAAGACAGGTGTTAATTGATACTGCAAGTTTCCCTGACGGGATTAAGTATGCATTGAGGCAAGATCCTGATGTTATATTTATCGGTGAGATTAGGGATAGAGAAACGGTTACGGCTGCGTTAAAAGCAGCAGAAACAGGTCACCTTGTATTTGCAACAATTCACACAAATGATGCTATTCAAACCGTTAATAGAATAGTTAATATGTTTGAACCGTCTGACAGGGATTTTGTAAGACAGCAGTTAGCATCAGTTTTGAGAGGTACGGTTTCTCAAAAACTGGTTCCGCTTTCGACTTCATCAGGACGTCGTCCGGCATGTGAAATGCTTGTTGTTACTCCTACAGTGAAAGACTTTATAGAAAAAGACAAATTGGAAGAAATTTATGACCTTGTTAAAAAAGGTTCGTTTAACAATATGATTACAATGAATGCTTCATTATACAGTCTTTATGAACAGGGATTTATTACCGAAGAAACTGCTATGGTTTATTCTGACAATAAAAATGAACTTCAGCAGATGTTTAGAGGGGTATTCCACGGAACTTTCGGCGGTAATGCATGAACAATTTTGTAACTGATGCGATAAATTTAAAAGCTTATAATTTGAGTGAAGCTGATAAAATTATTGTTATGTATTCAAAAGAAAAAGGGCTTATCAGAGGGGTTGCAAAGGGGGTTAAGAAACCTAAGAGCAAGCTCGGTGCTCGTATGGATTTGCTTGTTGCAAATAAATTGATGCTTTATAAGGGTAAAAATCTCGACAGAATTTGTCAGGCTGAGGCTTTGAATACTTTCCATAAAACGCGTCAGAATATGGATAAAATTTTTTATTCAATGTATGTGACAGAAGTTGTAAATAACTTTGGTGTTGAAGATGACCCTTGTTCTAAAGAGGTTTATGAAATTCTTTATAAGGCTTTGGATAAAATTTCAAATGCTTCTGATACTGTAGAAATATTGTTATCAGTAATAAAATTTCAGTTGAAAATGATGCAGATTTCAGGATTTGGCATTGAACTGGATTGTTGTCTTTGTTGTGGAGAGCAGATAAAAGATGAAAATATGTATTTTTCACCGCAAATGGGTGGAATTATTTGTTCAGAGTGCAATGAAACTTTTAAATTAAAAACAGTTTTGCATCATAAATTAAGAGACTTTATGAACGCTTGTCTCCAATATGATTTTGATTATGTTTCAGAGTATGATAAAAAGGCAAACGAGAAAGTGTGTCAGGTTTGTTTTGAACTTTTGAAAGAATATATTAATATACATTCTTCCAAAAAATTCAATTCTACTGATATTTTGCAGGAAATCAGATAACTCTTTTTAATTCATATACTCTAAATTCGCTTGCTTCTAATTTATCAAAATGAAGGGTTGATGTTTCTGTATCAAATGGTGCTGATATAAATTCATCTCCGTCAATATAATATTCCTTTTGAATAGAAAAGTCTGACGGAAGGTTTATTGTTTTATCAAAAACAGGTTCTCCATGCAAGATTTCAGAATAACTGTTATTGTTTTCGTCAAACATAGTAACTCGTTCGGTTGTGTATTTTGAGTTTGATACTACAAGGAACGATTTTCTGTCAGGAACTTTTGAGATAATCCAGGCTGCAAATCCGTCATCATCCTGAATTATTATTTGAGCTTCGCCGTCTGATATAATCGTATTGTTTTTTACGAACATATCTATTGCATTAAATTTATTATAAAAATCGTAGTGTTTTTCTCTCGGCATAGAAATTTCTTCGCCGATAACGCTTTCAATACCTTGTTGAGTAAAGCTTTCATCTCCGTCAACGTATAGCATAGGACGTTGCGCAAATTTTCCGCCCGGTAAGAATTTATACTTAAACCATTTATATAAAGCTCCGTTTTCGCTTAATTGACCCGGGTATTGATTAATACAGCGGAATTCTCCGTCCTGATTATTATAAGTTTTTAGGATAGATAATTTTTCACCCTTTTTGAAGTTTACGTTGTAATTATAAAGATGCTGATTATCTTCCATAATTTTTTCGGGAGTTTTTTCGCATTGAGATACAATATCATTGCCCCAAAGAAGGTCAAAGCTCATACCTTTATGATATTCTTTCAAGAAATCATCCCAGAGCATATATTCTGCAAGTGTTCCAAAGTAAGGAACTTTGCTTTTAAGTGTTTTATTTAGTTTATTTAAAACTACTCTTGGTGCTCTGTAGCTTATAGGTTTGCCATGTTCTTCGGATACCTTGTCTACAATATGGTCAATGTGGTCGACTCGAAAACCGTCAAAGTTATATTCTTTTTGAAGATTTACCATATAATTTACAAAGTAATCTATAACAGGTTTGTTAAGTGTGCCATTTTCAAGGTAACAGAAGTAGTAAGGAGTTTGGCAGTCAAGGTTTGCAAAACTTGTTACATCTTCACCTTTATAGTCGTAGTGTTTAAATGTCGGATACCCTCCGCATTCGCTCATTTTATCATAAATAGGAATTCCTGCAGAACACCAAGCACCGCCAGGTGCAGGCCATAAACCTTCTTTTATGAGCTCTTGAATTGTATCAATTTGCTTAGTGATATCATTTTCTGTAAGTTTTTGTTTAGGTTTGAAACCATGAACATTTGCAATTACAGCTTTTGCACGCTTATGAAGTTTTTCTTGATTAGCTTTTTTTAGCATCACAGTAGAAAGTTCTTTTTTAGCTTCGTTCATAAGGCTGTCAAAAGTATCATAGATATTTTTGAAATGACTGCTCAATTCGCCGGAACAGCCGTCTTTATAAATATTTTTAACAAGTTCAATATCTTCATCATCAAAAGCTTCAGGCATGTTTTTAGCAATTCTGTCAATATTTTTATCAAGTTCTGTATTTAGAAGATTAATATCGTACCATCTTGCTATTTGCGGGTTTGCAAGTACTGCTTTTGAAAATCTTCCGGTTTGAGGCAAAATATCATAAATTACAGGGTGTCCGGCAAGCTGTGATAACATAATGAATGTTTGTACCTGTTCTTTGGCGTCCATTCCTGTGATTTCTTGAATGTTTTTATCAAAAAGTTCTTCGCTTATATCAGAACTTTTCGGTAAATATGCGCATCCGAATTCTCTCGGGTGGAACGGGATAAGATACATAGTTGTATCATATATATTGTTATCAAGATTTCCTGTCGGTAAAATAAGAAGCTGACGAAGCCAGTCAATAAATTTACCTGCTTCTTTAGTTTTGTTTCCGTCACCGAGGCCTGCAAGGTTGATAAGTTTTATATTGTGTCCTTCTTTTTGTATCCAAGACGAATTTTTTGCGTTGTTTCTTGCAAGAACACTTATTTTATTATTTGTAAATGAGAATTTACCGTCAGCAAAAATTTTATTGTTTTTCCACTTAATTTCAAGACCAAAAAGAATTTCTTCAGGAGTTAATTCTTCCAAAGCTTTAATGTACGGATATGGGAGATAGCCGTATTTTTTTATAAGTTTTGAAAGTTCCTCTTTTCTTTCATCGCTTACCTTCGGGTATGAATTTTTAAGGTTTGTGTATATTTCGTTTAGCCTGATATCTTTTGCAGGTTCAATTTTTTTAGAAAACAATCCCATGTCTTAATCCCTCTTTCCTATCAAGATTATATCATAAAGATAGGTGTTTGAATAAATTGCCCTAATGGCTAATAGATTATAAGTTTTTATATTA
This sequence comes from uncultured bacterium, assembly GCA_947073645.1. Taxonomy (GTDB): domain Bacteria; phylum Cyanobacteriota; class Vampirovibrionia; order Gastranaerophilales; family Gastranaerophilaceae; genus Stercorousia. The sequence continues at coordinate 65,924 of CAMTMK010000003.1, forward strand.
TTTAATTAACTTAAGTAGAAAGGGGCAATTATGGTAAATACAGAAGTAAAACCTATTAGTGTAATTATTATTGAAGATTTTAAATTGACGCGTGTAGGCTTAAGATGTGCGCTAAATGCCAATGACGACATTGATGTAGTTGCAGAAGCCGAAGATGCTGTCGAAGGGTTGAAGTATATCGAAAGGTATAAACCTGATGTAATTCTTATGGACTTAGGTCTCCCTGGCATGAATGGGATTGAAGCTATGGTTAAGTGCAAAGAAATGAATTTTGATTCAAAAATTATTGCTCTAACCTCTCATGACAGGTCGGAAGAAGTTATTTCCGCATTAAGTTCCGGAGCAAGTGCATATTGTATGAAAGATATTGATCCGAATAAGCTTGCAGATGTTGTAAGAGATGTTTCGAAAGGAGTCTGCTGGCTTGACCCTGTTGTTGCACAAATGACATTAAATGCATTGCCAAAAATTGAAAATATTGGCATTTTGCCGGGTAAGTCTAATCTTGATGGCCGAGTTCCGTTAACAGAAAGAGAATTTGAAGTTTTAAAACACCTTGTATCAGGTAAAAGTAATACCGAAATCGCAAAAGAATTAATCGTGAGTGTTCATACTGCAAAAGCTCATGTATGTTCAATTTTGCAAAAGATGTGCGTTAATGACCGAGTTCAAGCAGCAGTCAAAGCAGTAAAAGAAGGTATTGTATAAAAGCTCCCTTGAGGGAGCTTTTTTTACTCGTTATTTTGATTGATATATAGTATTTGCTACTTGAAACTTTTTTGTTTTTTATTTAAAATATATATATTGAGAGAGATAGGAGTAAAATAAATGTTCGAACGTTTTACGGAAAAAGCGATAAAAGTAATTATGCTGGCTCAAGAAGAAGCGCGCAGGCTCGGTCATAACTTTGTCGGAACAGAGCAGGTACTGCTTGGTTTAATCGGCGAAGGTACAGGAGTTGCAGCGAAAACCTTGAAGTCTATGGGTGTAAACTTAAAAGATGCAAGAGCAGAAGTCGAAAAGATTATCGGCAGAGGCTCTGGCTTTGTTGCGGTAGAAATTCCTTTCACACCGCGCGCAAAAAGAGTTCTTGAATTGTCTTGGGATGAGGCAAGACAACTCGGTCACAATTACATTGGAACAGAACACCTTCTTTTAGGTTTAATCAGAGAGGGCGAAGGCGTAGCAGCTCGCGTACTTGAAAACCTTGGTGTTGATTTGAATAAAATTAGAGCAAATGTTGTCAAAATGCTTGGCGAAAGCAAACCGCAATCTGTTTCCTCAGGTGCTTCCAGCTCATCATCTTCATCAGGCGGAAAAACAAAAACTCCGAGTTTGGATGAATTTGGCAGAGATTTGACACTTGCAGCACAAGAATTAAGACTTGATCCAGTTGTGGGCAGAGAAAAAGAAATTGAACGCGTTATTCAAATTTTGGCACGCCGTACTAAAAACAACCCTGTTCTTATAGGAGAACCTGGGGTTGGTAAAACTGCTGTTGCAGAAGGACTTGCTATCAGAATTGTTAATGCGGAAGTCCCTGATATTTTAGACGGTAAAAAAGTTATTCAGCTTGATATGGGCCTGCTTGTTGCAGGTACTAAATACCGTGGCGAATTTGAAGAACGCTTGAAAAAAATTATGGATGAAATTCGTCAATCAGGTAATATTATTCTTGTAATTGATGAAATGCATACACTTATCGGTGCAGGTGCTGCAGAAGGTGCAATTGATGCCGCTAATATCTTGAAACCAGCTTTATCAAGAGGTGAAATTCAAGTTATCGGTGCAACTACACTAGATGAATACAGAAAATATGTTGAAAAAGACTCGGCTCTTGAACGTCGTTTCCAATCTGTACTTATTGATGAACCTTCTGAAGATGAATCTATCGAGATTATTAAAGGTTTGAAACCTAAATATGAAGAACACCACAAACTTGTTATTTCAGATGATGCAATTGTGTCAGCTGTAAAATTATCAAGCAAATATATCACAGATAGATTTTTGCCAGACAAAGCAATTGACGTAATTGATGAAGCTTCATCAAAAGTTCGCTTGAAAGTTTCTAATCTTTCACCGGAAGGAAAAGAACTTGAAAAAGAACTTCGTTCAATCATCAAAGAAAAAGAAGATGCGATTAGAAATCAAGAGTTTGAAAAAGCATCTCAACTCAGAGATGATGAAGCTGAAATGAAAGACAGAATTCGTGAAATGGCTCAAGCTTACAGAGAAGAACACGAAGCTAATAAACCGACTGTTACTTCTGAAAATGTTGCCGAAGTAATTGCGACAATGACAGGTGTTCCTGTTACTAAATTAACAGAAGGTGAAAGTGAAAGACTTCTTAAACTTGAAGATACATTGCATGAAAGAGTTATTGGCCAGCATGATGCGGTTGTTGCTATTTCTAAAGCTATCAGACGTGCTCGTGTCGGCTTGAAAGCTCCTAACAGACCTATCGGAAGTTTTATTTTCGCAGGTCCTACAGGGGTTGGTAAAACAGAACTTGCAAAATCATTAGCAGAAGCTGTATTCGGTTCTGAAGATAATATGATAAGAGTTGATATGTCAGAATTTATGGAAAAACATTCAACTGCAAAACTTATCGGTTCTCCTCCGGGTTACGTTGGTTATGATGACGGCGGCCACTTGACTGAACTTGTTCGTAAAAAACCTTACAGCGTTATTTTGTTTGACGAAATCGAGAAAGCACACCCTGATGTATTTAACATCATGCTTCAAATTCTTGATGATGGTCGTTTGACTGATGCTAAAGGACGTCATGTAAACTTTAAAAATACAATTATCATTATGACTTCAAACGTTGGTGCAAGTATGATTACAACAACATCAAAACTTGGTTTCTCAACTGCTGAAGATGAATCTAAAGATAAGTACGAAAAACTCAAAGATACAGTTTCAGAAGAAATGAAAAAATCATTTAGACCAGAATTCTTGAACCGTATTGATGAAACAATCGTATTCTCTCATCTGTCACAAGAAGAAATCAGACAAATTGTAGACTTGATGTTGAAAGATTTGTTCAAACGACTTGCAGAACGCGAATTGTCTATTGAAGTTACAGATGAGGTTAAAGACCACTTGTCTAAGAACGGTTATTCAGAAGCTTATGGTGCAAGACCGTTAAGAAGATTGATTCAGCGTAAAGTTGAAGATATGTTGGCGGAAGAAATTCTTTCCGGCAAATATACAGCTGGTGATACAATTATTCTTAAACTCGTTGATGATAAATTAACTTTTGATAAGAAATCAAAACGAGTAAAGAAAGAACAAACTGAAGAAGTTGCACAGTAAAAAAGAGCCGAAAGGCTCTTTTTTATTATTATTTATGGCTTACTAGGATAACCGACTTTAGTTAAATCCGGAAGTTTTCCATAAGTCAGAATATATAATGTTGGAGTCTTTTCATTCAGTGGACAAACTTTTTTTATGTAGGACCACGTAACCCTGCACTGTCCTCCATCATATGATGATGATGACCAAGCGTGCATTGCAAATTCAGGTGAGAGTATATGGTTTCGTGAGCTTGAAAAGGATGTTGAACTGCTTGTGAAAATAAAAATGTCTTTTCCTAGTCTATTTGGTCGTTGTTTGCCGTTTGCATCCATAACAAAGTATAATACTGCTCCACCTGTATCAAATGTGTTTTGTCTAGTAATACCTAAATTTACTCCATTGTTTAGCTTATAAAAGCAAACATTTGAATTTGTATCACCGCCAAAGTTGTATGCAACAGTGAGAACAGGGTTTCTTGTTTGTTGTCCGTCTAGTGTATATCCGTATTCAGGAAGCCAACTTATAGGTTGTTTAGTGCCATTTATAGGAACGCATATTTTTTCTGTATATTTAAAATATTTGTCAACCCATCCGGCAATAGTTTCTATATCGGGTTTTGGAATACTGCTATAACAATTTGAAATTCCGCATCCTTGTTCTTCTATCATTAAGTTAACAGCATTCCCTAGAATGGAATAAGTCTGCTTAACTTTTGCAACAACCATTTTTTCAAAATATTTAGCCTGAATTGCCGGTATTGTAATTGCTGCAACAACCCCTATAATCCCTAAAGTGATAAGAACTTCGGCTAAAGTGAAACCCCCTTTAAAATCTCTCCAAAACCCTAATGGGCTACGTGCGTAGCACTTGCGGGGGGGGGGCACTTCCAAGCATTATTTTGTTTCATATAAATACCTCCGAATTTATTATTTATGATATTTATTTTTTTGTCAAGTTTTGTGGTATATTATGAAGTATGGCGAAGTTTAAATTTCAGGCATTACAAAATAATACCAAAATTGTTGAGGGTGAACTTGAAGCACAGAGTCTAAGAGAGGCTCGCGAACAAATAAGAAAACTTGGTTTTATTCCAACTAAGGTTTATACTGAGGATGCTTTGCATGCTCAAGTTCAGAATGTAACAAAACAAGAAAGAAGTACTGCAAAAGTTCAAGTTAAACATTTGTCATTATCGCAAAAAATAAATTTTACATCTCAGCTTGAAACGCTTTTGTCAGCAGGAATCCCTATAATTGAAGCGTTGCAGAGCGTTGAAAATAATTCTCCAGATATCAAAATTAATACAATAAGCAAAAATATTAGAATTGCTATTGTATCTGGTTTAACCTTTGCACAGGCTTTAAAAAGTTTATATGGAAATGTTTTTGGACCCATATATACAGGTTTAGTAAAAACAGGTGAAGATGCTGGTGAGCTTGAGGCTACTTTGCAGAGAATGCTTGTTATGCTTAGAAAACAAGATGCAATTAAGGGTAAAATTATTAACGCATCAATTTATCCTTGTGTATTAATTATAATGATGACAGGATTATTAATCTTATTTGCAAAATTTGTTTTTCCGAGATTTGCAGATATAATGTCTTTTAATGGTGCAGATTTACCATTTTTAGCACAGTCAATCATCGGTACTTGTAATTTTATTGATAATTTTTGGTGGCTTGTTTTGATGATTATCGGGGCGGGATTCTATATATTGACAAGTTTGTTTAAAAATCCGCAAGTCAAAAGCAAATGGGATGAGTTTATTTTGAAAGTCCCTGTTGTTTCTGATTTTATTACTTATATTAATTTATCAAATTTTATGACAGTGATGCATATTTCTTATGATGCCGGAGTGCCTATTATGTCCGGGTTGGAACTTGCTAATAAGACTGTCGGAAATTACACAATAAAATCTAAAGTATTTAATTCTTTAAATCTTATTCGTGGCGGAAAATCGTTGACGGAAGCTTTTCAAAGAACTGCAGTAATTCCGCACTCTCTTATTTCAATGATTTCAGCCGGTGAAAAATCGGGAACTTTAGGGAAAATGTTTCATGACTGCGCTGATGTAATTGATAAAAAGGTAGACATGACATTGGAAGCTATGACGAAACTTTTTGAACCTGCTGTGATTATAATAATGGGGGGAGTAGTTTTGTTTATTGCTGTTGCGTTTTATCAGGCTTATGTAGGTATGTTAGGTTCGCTTTTTGGTTAGTTAGCAATTTTTTTTATGTTTGTGTTTTTATATAAATATGAATGAGATTACTATGTCGCAATCTCATTAAATTCAGAAAGGGAAAAAATGATTAATTCAATTGGAAACGACTTTCGTTTTACGGCTAATATGCCCGTAACTCATTATTCACAGCCTGTCGGGGGGGGGGCAGTCTAAGCACTGTTTCTAAACCCGATGAATTTGTAAAGCAAGACGACAATAAAGAGGAGAAAAAAGGGCTTTCTAAAAAAGCTAAATGGGGTATTGCAGGCGGTGTCTTAGCATTTGGTGGAATTGTTGCAGCTGCGATATTTAGTAAGGGCAAGACTTTAAAACCTGCAAATTTTGCCGAACATATTGATTTTAAACCCGCTCAAACTATGGAAGAAGCGGTTGAGTTTGCAAAGAAACATCTTGGTATCAATAATTTTAATCTTGGTGATGATGTTGAAATGGCAAACTGGGTGAATGAAGGACTTGTGCAAATAAGTAATCGTTTTAAAGGCAAAGCTCAAATGCCTAAGAATGTGATATTTGATGAAAAATATTTCGCTAAAAATTCTGATGCGCTAGCTTATCATTGTGCAAAAAATGAAACAATTGCTATTAATAAAGCTGCATTTGATGGTGTATATGATAAATTGAATGAATTTATAAAAGAAGGGAAGATAGCAGCAGAAAAAATCAGAAACAATGAACCTTTTACAAATCTTGATTTAGCTCGTTCATTATTGAATAAAGAAGTTAAATATATTGATGCAAATCATTTCGCGTTTAAACCGCTTCCGTATTTAGATGCGGATTTACAGGCAAGTATCGTTGCAAAAGTTGATAAATTTAAACAAGATCCAAAAATGTTTTCAAGATTTGAAGTCGAAAATATTATAATGCAGATTCAGGATTTGGCTGCATCAGGCAAACGATTATTTGGTGAACCGCTTGATATTATCAAGAAAATTGCTGAAAAAAATCCCGACTTCTTTAAAACTCATTGCAAAGAATTAAGTCATTATGAAAACTTACCTAAAAAGAAACAAATAACAGCATGTCTGAAAATTATGGATGAGCTGGGGGATGAAACCGGTAATTTGATTACGGTTCAAGGGTCTCACAGAGGTGTTTCAAAATTCGGAGTACTGTGGCATGAAATGGGACATTTGCTTCATGATATGAATACTTCTGTAAAAGATAAATTGTGGGGCAGATTGTCAGGTAAAGCTAAAAAAACTTTTCTTGCCGATGCTGAAAAACTCAAAACAGCAGGTAAAATCTCATGGTACGCAGAAGAAAATCCGCGAGAATTCGTCGCTGAGACATTCCAAGCTCTCTGTGCTGGTCGAAAACTGCCTGATGACGTTATGAAAATGTATGAATACTACAAAGGTCCGATGTTACCAAATATGTAGTTACATTTTGCCTTTATTAAACCAACCGATGATTTTGTCAAGCAAACCTTCATCATCACTCATTTCTGTGTTATTGAGTTTGTTTAATTTGGCTTGGATTTTTTCGTAATCTGGGTTGCCTTTGCCGATTTCAAGGTATTTTTCGTAGCATTCAACTGCGTTTGGCTTGTTGTGTGATTTTTCATATGCTTCGCCAAGTTTTCTTACTACTGTTGAATTTCTCTTATCAAGTTTATAAAGTTTCAAGAGATATTCAGCCTGTTCTCTGTAATCTCCTATGCTTTCTCTGAAATCTGCAAGTTTTTCCAATGCTTTTTTGTCAGTTTCATCAAGTTTTGAAATCCTTTCATAGAACTCCATAGCGTGGTTTCTATCGTTATTTTCTTCCAAAAGCATAGCCAATGTATTCAACAAATCAACATCGTCACCTTTAAATTGATATGCGTTTAAGAATTCATTTATTGCAATGTCTTTGTTTCCACGGACTAAGTTATATTTACCCCAGTTAAGGTGTGCGTTATAATCGTCGTTTTGCTCTTCAAAGATTAGTGCGCGCATTTGGTATGTAAGCGGTGAATTTTTTTCTGCTTTATCAAATTCATCAACGCTTTTCAATGCTTTTTCAAATTCGCCGTTCATATAAAAATATTGAGCTTTTAATGAATGGTATTGAGCAATATGACTGTATTGGTTTTCCATTTGTTCAAGTTTTTCAAAAGCTTCTGATTTTTTACCCATATCAAGAAGGCATCTAACTTTTGTAAGTTCGTCACTTGTTACTTCAAATGCTTTTTCGCTGTCACCGTTTTTAACATAAAGGTCTGCAAGTGCTTCTTTGATATTTGTTGTGTCAAAACCTGATTTTCTGGCACGTTCAAGAACTTCTATCGCACTGCCTAAAGCATCTTCTTTCAGGTAAAGGTTTGAAAGTTTTGTATAAACTTCTTCGTGTGTGTTCTCATAATCAATAACTTTCAAATACTCATCAATTGCTTTGAGGTTATTACCTTCTTGTTCATAAAGAGTTGCCAGTACAAATCTTGCGTTAACCATATCACTGTCTGTTTGTGCGCAGTTAACAGCTTTTTTATAATCATTAATTGCATGTTCGAGTTTGTGGTCAACTGTGTGAAGATTTCCGCGATATACATAATATTTGTATTTATCTGTTGTTACGTAAATGTCCATAAGCTGTTCGTATGCAAGAATATTTGTTGCATCAGCTTCGAGGATTTTGGAGTAATATTCTGCAGCTTCTTCTTTATTATCAAGAAGCATTGAAAGATGTCCCAAGCGTTCTAGAAGGCTTAAATCTCTCGGGTTTCTTTCATAAAGTTTTTTGTATTCTTCGTACGCTTGTGTATATTGTTCGTTTTCTTCGTATTGTTCAGCTAATTGTAAGCTCATATTATTACTCCTTTTAGTTTAATTATATGACAAACATATTGAAAAATATTAGCAGGTCTGGTAAAATTGAACAAGCGGAGGTATAAATATGAACAAATTAATGTGTAAAAATTCTGTCGGGGGGGGGGCACTCTAGGCAAGCGTAGCCGCTTGATCTGTCACATTAGGTCTTGGAAGAATTTTAGCGGTGGTTTTACATTGGCTGAGGTGCTAATTACTTTAGGGATTATCGGTGTTGTTGCGGCATTGACTATACCCACTTTAATTTCAAAGCATGAAAAACATATTATAGAAACAGGATTAGCAAAAACTTACTCAGAACTTCATAATGTTATCAGAATGGCGGAAGAGGAGCATGGAAGTTTTGCAACCTGGGATTTTACAGGTGGTACAAAAAGTTTTGTTGACAAGTATTTTGCACCTTATATACAGTTAACACCTTGTGACACTTATCATACCAAAGCGAAAGATAAATGTTTTGTGACGAACGGTGCTGTTTCTACATGGTATAAGCCAACTGCATCAGCCATGCGTGGAGAGCTACAATCCTCCAGCTCCATCTATTATGGATATCTTTTAAATGACGGTAGAGCTCTGATGTTCATGTCAGAGTATAATCCTAGCTGGAGTGTTCCTGGGTTTACTCTAACAATATTTGCAGATGTGAATGGGAAACGTGGCAAAACTGTTATGGGACAAGATGTTTTTGCTTTTTCTATAAATAATTTTCGTGGTATTACAAACAGGCTGAAAGTTGGCCCTGGTGCTTCATGGTCAGAAAATAATTCTTCTGAATATCTTACGGAAAATTGTATAAAATCAATTTCTTATGTAGTTTGGCAAGGCTCTGCCTGCGGACATTTACTTGAACGTAACGGATGGAAATTCCCGAAAGATTATCCGATTAAGTTTTAATTAAATTTATTTTGAGTTTTTTCAATGCCGTTTTCAAGATAAAATTTAACGGCTTCAATTGATTTTTTTAAGACTTCTTTAAGCTGGTCATGCTGTTCTTTCGGGAAGTTTCCGAGTACATAGTTTTCAGACGGGATATTCGGCTGAGGGCCTATGCCGACTTTTAACCTGTCAAAGTTTTTTGTACCGACATGCTGAATAATTGATTTAATTCCATTGTGTCCGCCATCAGAACCGTTTGCTCTAAATCTTATTCTGCCTAAATCAAGTGCAATGTCGTCATAAATTATTAAAATATCATCAATTTTGTAATAATCCATTACTGCACGTACAGCTTCCCCGGAGAGGTTCATATAAGTTGTAGGTTTAATGAATACCAAATCACCCTGTTTTGCAATAAAACATTTGAGTTTTTTGTCTTCTTTAAAAGAAAAACCGTCGTCTAAAGCCCATTTATCCAATACCATAAATCCTGCGTTATGGCGTGTGAAGCAGTATTTTTCTCCGATATTTCCAAGTCCTGCGATTAATTTCATTTTTCTCATATTCATATTTTAACCTAAATAAATATTACCGTCCCTGCTTACCATACTTTCGCTTAACAAAATGATATAAACAATTTATTTTGAGAATGCTAAAGATGAGGATAAAAAAATGAAGAATAAACCAATAATTCAAGAGAAAAGTTCCGAGAAAGTTGCTAAATTCTTAGAAAAAAACGCATTACATAAAAAAGATTTTGCAGAAATGATAGGTGTAACCCTTTCGTATGTATATAATTTGATAGACAATTCAATTCCGTTTTCGACTCGCGGAACGACATTAGAAAGAATAGCAACTGTCATGGAAATCGAACCTGAAGAGTTTGATGAATATAAAATCCCGCAAGAACCTATACTGGTTGACGATTCGATAGAATTTTTCAAGGATGTCATGAAGGAAAAAGGCATGACTGTTGTGAGCTTTTTAAAATCATTTCCGCGTAAAAAAAGACTTGATATTGTGGACATGCTCAGGGGAAATCTTCCTGTGCCAATTGATTTTAAAGAGCTGATTATGATTGCTCAAGTGCTTGATTTGAATAAAGATGATGTTTACTCAATGTGGGAAAAAAGAGTAAAACAGGTTCTTGAAAGTAACGGCATGAATATATATTCCAATGCCGCTCTAATAAACGCTATGTTTGACTGTGCAAAGAAATATGTCAATATGAAATAAAAAATTACGGCTGATGCCGTAATTTTTTTTTAACAAAACTGTTGACATTCAATTTTGTTCTTGCTAAGATAAAATCACTGACGAAATGAATAGCAAATAAGCGCTTGTAGCTCAGCAGGTAGAGCACTCCCCTTTTAAGGGATAGGTCGCGCGTTCGAATCGCGCCAAGCGCAAAATAAAAGAGAGGAATTAACCTCTCTTTTATTTTATTGTATAATTATTCTATGAATAATAAAAAACAAATTTATTATCAATATTTTCAAGATAACATTCTTCCAGTAATAAAACCGCTTGAATTGGAGCGTGTTAAAACAGTCCGTAAAGTTGTTTTTATATCTTTTTTGTTTTTTATTGCAGGTATTATTTTTGCAGGTTTATTCATATACAATTCTTTATATAGCTTATTTAATCCGCTTCTGCTGCCGATTTTGTTGTTTTTAATGTACGCTTTTATAATAAAAAGTATTATTAATTTGATTATTGCAGGTAAAGAATATCAAAAGAAACTTGTTGATAAAGTTTTGCCTCTGTTTCTAGAACCTGTTGCTAAATTTAGAAGATGGCCGGAAAAAGATTTGGAAACTGTTTTAACATCTAAATTGTTTGGAACTTTTGATGAATTGGAAGAACCTTTATGTTTTTTCGGGTTTTATAATAATACTGCAATAAGAATTTCTGATACAAGATTAACATTGCCTGTTAGAAGTGCTGATAAATCATACCTGTTTAAGGGAACCATGATAAGACTTGAATTGCCAAAATCAATTGACAATCATGTTATTCTTCAATCAAAAAATCAGAGAAAAACTAATAATTTTAGACAAATTAATCCACATATTAATGAGTTAAATGATTATTTATATTGTTTTGCACAAAACTCAGAAAATGTTCAGTTTATAAGCGAAAATTTTTGGAATGTTATAAAAAACTTTGGAGAAACTTACACTGCTAAAAGTTTTTCTATGTCATTTAAAGATAATGTAGTGTTGATTGCTTTAAAACAAAAAAAGCCAATGCAATTTGGTTTTTTATTTAAATCATTGTTAAAAGCAAAAAACTATGACGAGCTTATAGAAAGATTTGTCATAGTTTTTGACTTGATTGATTTGTTAAATAATTAAGCAAGTTTGTTCATGCCTTGCTGTTTTGGGGCTTTATCGCGCTTAACATACATATATCCTGCAGTTCCGACAGCCGCAATACAAGCTCCTGTAATAAGCATACCTTTTACCCATTTATTTCTTATATGACTTGTGTTTTCTTGAATTACATCTGCAATACCAAAATTTTCACCGACTAAGCGTTTTAGAGGGTTTCTGTTTCTTGCACTAATGCCTTTATCTATCTCAAAAACTTCTGTCATATATCGTTCGTTTGCAGATTTTCCTCCGTTAAATGCACCATTTTCATGCCAATCCATTTTCTGGGTGATTGCATCTTGAACCATTTGGGCAAATGTTTCTTTACCATAATCAGTTGTTGCTGCAATCATGCATTCTCTAACTTCTGAAGCATTTGAAAACATTCTTGCAGAATCTATCATATTTCCTATTTCTTCAGAGTTTTTGCCTGCAAACTCTGAAGTATTAATACCAAGTTCTTCAACGCTTCTCAAATAAGCATTTTTAGTGAGGTAACCTCTTGTTGCAGATACAAAATCAGGTGCACCGCCTGTTTTAGTAGATAAAACCGGTGTGCCTGCAGCAAACGACTCAAGTGGTGTTATTCCGCACGGTTCATAACGAGAAGTAAATATTGAATGTGTTGCACAGCCTACGAGTCTGTTAGGGAAGAAACCGTTTACATAGCAGGCATTACCTTTATAAATTCCGCCGTCCAGTTCTTCGATTTGTCTGATAATATCTTTTATCCAACCGTAATCTCTTGCACCTTCATCCCAAACTCCTGCACCTACGATTAATTTTGTATGTTGTTTGGTTTCTTTTGACACGTTAGGATCTTTTAAGAAATCTAAGAATGCCTGGAATGTTGATGGATAGCCTTTTTGTCTGTCAGGTCTGCCCCAGCCCATAAATAGCATGTCGCCTTCCTTATATCCTGTAAGGTTACCAATTACTGTTGCGCCTTTAGATACTTGATTTTGGCTGAAAAACATTCTTATTACACCGTTTTGTCCGCCTGCTTCATAGGAATTTGCAAGTGAATCTAAAAACCATTTCGTATTAGCAGTTTTAGCTTTTAATACTTCTTCAATGTTGTCAGAAATGAGTTTTCCGTCTTCTATTACTGCTTTATATTCATATGGAGTGAAACCTGCTTTAGCAAGGGTTAAGCCGTTAGTTTCTCCGCCTTGGCAAAAGTTGGCTGTTGCATCATTTAATTTTAAGTTTGCAGGTGTGCTTCCGTTTGTAATATCTATAGTATTGATTTCAGCAAGTTTACGAGTTAAGAACTGTGCAATATCAGGTGTTGATGCTGATTTCATTTCTTTACCGTAATTAACTGAAACTGTACCTGATGTCATGTTTTGCGGATTTAATCTTGTTGCGCTTATGGGAGTCATTGTGATGTTTAATGTTCTCAAATCGCCGTCAACAAAATCATCAAGGAAATTTTCCATAAACGGACGCATAATCTGGTTTGCGAAGCGTTTCTCTTCCGCTGTTGCGGTGTGCCATCTGCCTTCTATTTCTTTCAATTGTTCTATTTGAGGATGTTGTTTTAGTTTTTCAATATCTTGTTTTTCGGCAACCATTCTGAAAAATTCAAAAGGATTACTTTCTGCGCCCTGATAATCTCTGCCCGGGTTATGGAAGGTTCCGTGAACTCTTAAGCCGTCATAATATGTGTTTCCGAAGTGTGATTGGTCTGCAATTGCGTTCATAACCATAAATGCAGGACGGTCATGAAGCCACCAGTTTGCAGGATTGTAGTGCCCGTGAGCTTCTGTGTTAAGTTGAGGCATAATCTCTACTAACGCACGGTTATTGTCTGCATAAGCTACATTGGTGCTTATAGCATGTAAACCGCCGTTTGTTCCATATGCTCCTGTTGTCCCGTATGTCCCATATGTTCCGTATGTACCATATGTCCCATACGTTCCATATCCTCCGGCTTGACCTGCACCATATGCGGAGCTTAATTTTGCAAGTCCTTCTGTATGAATAAAGTATGCAGAGTTGCGTTCAAGAACTTTAGGAACAGTTGTATGTTTTAAAGTCTCAGCAGCATCTTTTGCTTCTTGAGAGGCTGCAATGTCTTCAAGGTCTGCTGCTCTAAATAATCTGTATGTAACTTTTTGCTGTTCTGCAATTGATGTATCAGATGGTCTTACAAAAGAACCTTGTACATTTGCATCAACAAGTCTTATGAATTGAGAATTACCTTTTGCATCAGGTGCAGCTTGAATTGCGTAGTGAAGTTCTTCACCTTCTTGCAAATTTAATCTTTTAGCAATTTCTTCTAATGTTTCGTTCTGTTTTGCAGAGAAAAAGCTTGTTTGAGGCAGAGTTGACGGTAAAGGTTGTCCTTTTGGAACTTTTATTACTCTTACTCCACCATCGGTATTGCCGTAGCTATGGTATGGTGCAAAGTCTCTTACATCCGCATTTTCATGTATTCTCCAGCTTTCTGGAGCTTCTTTTGCAACTACTCCAAGACCGCCTTGGTCGTATAATTTCAATTTAAATCTTTTATTTTCAGGTGCGTAAGATGCAAATTGATGTATATTTTTATCTTGTCCAGTAAAGTGAAGGATAACTCCGCTTCTGGGAGCTGTATTACTCATTGCTAAAGGAACGGTTTGATTAGTCTTTTTTACCGTTTTTGTTTGACTCTTGTATTGTGCCTGTATTGAAGGCATAACTGAATTGATTCTCATAAATTTACACCCTTACCCTTTGATGCAGATACTGTTCTCCATCTTTTATAGTAAAACGCGGGCAAAAATTTTTTCAACAGTATTAAGCTGTTTTATTAAGAAATGTTAAGTAAACTTTTTTCAATATTTTAAGTATTTTTTTCTGGTTTACAGTAAGATTAAATTAAAAGGGGAATAGATGGACAGATTATTTGGAATTTTTGGAATTATTTTAGTATTCGGTATTGCGTTTTTGATGTCTAATAACCGAAAAGCGATAAATTATAAGACGGTAGGAACAGGGTTTTTATTGCAAATTCTGTTGGCTGTTTTTATTTTTAAAGTGCCTTTAGGCAGAGCTATTGTATTTAATATAGGTTTATTTATCCAAAAAATTCTTGAATTTGCTAAAGAAGGGGGTTCATTTGTTTTCGGACCATTAATGACAGAACACAAAATTACTGCAGTATTTGGCGAAGGTGCTCAGGTATTTGCATTGCAGTTAATTGCATCGCTTATTTTTATGATGATTTTGGTTAATATTTTATATTATTACGGAATTATGCAGAGAGTTGTTCCACTTTTTGGAAAAGCAATGAATAAACTTATGAATGTCAGCGGGGCAGAAGCGTTGTCAAATGTTGCAAGTGCGTTTGTAGGACAAATTGCAGCGCAAATTATGATTAGACCTTATCTTGCAAAGCTTACGCGTTCTGAACTTTTAGCTTCAATGGCAGGAAGTATGGCATGTATTTCGGGAGCTACAATGCCTATTTATATAGGCATGGGAATTCCTGCACAATATCTGCTTGCTTCATCGGTTATGGCGGTTCCAGGCGCGTTGATATTATCTAAAATTATTTATCCAGAAACAGGAGTGCCGGAAACAAGTGAAGATATTAAAATAACTTACAGCAAACGTAGAAAACCGTATATTAATGTTTTTGATGCAATTTCTGCGGGTGCTTCAGAAGGTATGAAAGTCGGTATTAATGTTGTTGCAATGATTTTGGCTCTTGTCGCTCTTGTTGCTATGATTGACTGGATACTCGGCGGGGTAGGGTCATTTATTGTTCAATACCTTCACATAAATTTTGTAACTTTTGATTTGAATGACCTTTCATTGAAAATGATTTTGGGTAAAATATTCTCATTGTTTGCGTTTTTTATGGGTGTTCCTATGGAAGAGGCAACTACTGTTGGTAGTTTAATGGGAACTAAACTTGTTTTAAATGAAATGGTTGCATATTTTGATTTAACAACTTTACCGCAGGCGTTGTCTGAAAAAAGTTTCTTGATTGCAAGTTTTGCACTATGCAGTTTTGGAAATTTGGGTTCTATTGCAATTCAATTGGGCGGTATTGGCGAACTTGCGCCAAACCAGCGTAAAAATCTTGCTCGTTTAGGGGTAAGAGCTTTGATTTGCGGTACGTTAACCTGCTATTTATCTGCATCAATTGCTGGTATATTGTTTAAGGGTTAATGTATTTGCTCCAGTCACCTTCAAGATTTTTGATAAATCTGTGAGCATCAATTACGTCATCATAACTTATCGGTTCCGGTCCTTCTTGAACTTCAAGAGGTTCATAGACTTCAATGTCGGAAAAACCTAAAAATGCAACGCCGAAATTTTTCCCGCAATGTTGGCATGTGAGGCTTATTACAGTTAAACCTTCTTCTTCTCGTTTAATAGTAATGGAATTCTCGTCAAATCCGTTACGGCAGTGTGAACAGCATAGATTATTAAATAATTTTTCGATTTTCTTTTTCATAAAGTCCTCAATAAATATTATAATATAATTTGTTAAAAAATGTTAATTTCTATTCTTTTTTGGGAATAATATAGTATAGTAAACATGGTCTTTTTATATAGGAGTGTTTAATTATGGAAGCTATTAACTTAATCCTTTTCGGTTTTATTGTCTACACTGCGTTGATTGTAGTGCCAAGCATTTGGGAAGAATTAACCGCTGAAGGATAGGCTCAAAATTTAAGACGAGCAATTTTTTAAAGAGTTCCTTTTTTTGACAAAAGACTCGAGGTGTGGAGAAGTATTTTAATTAAAAAGTGTTAGTTGTACGTTAATTAGGCAAGATTTCATTCAGGCATTCTAATGCAATGTCTGTGACAAAATCCATATCTTTGCGTTCAAAGATTAACGGCGGATTGAAATAAATTATGTCACTGAGAGGTCGGAGAATTACGCCTTTTTTTAATGCTTTTTTGTATATTTGATATCCGGTTCGCAAACTGCTGTCTAAAGGTTCTTTTGTGTCTTTATTTTTGACAAGTTCTATTGCATTAATAAGTCCTATACTGCGAATTTCGCCTACGTTTGGGTGTGAAAGAAATTTTTCTTTAATTATATTGTTAAAATAAATTGCATTTTCTTGTGCTCTTTGAAGAATTTTTCCGTCTTCCATTAAGTCCAGTACTGCGTTTGCGCATGAACAAGCCAGTGGATTTCCGCTATATGTGTGACTGTGCATGAATGCTTTTCCTGTGCTGTAATCGTCATAGAAAGCATCATAAATTTTTTGAGTTGTAACAAAAAGTGCCATAGGCATATAACCGCCTGTCAAACCTTTTGAAAGACACATGATATCAGGTGATACTCCCGCATGTTCAAATGCGAACATCTTTCCGGTTCTGCCGTAACCTGTTGCGATTTCATCAGCGATTAAGTGAACGTTATATTGGTCGCATAGTTGACGCAATCTTTTTAGATACAAAGGCGGATAAATTTTCATACCTGCTGAACCTTGTAATAAAGGTTCTACAAGAAGTGCACAGGTTTCGTTTCCATATTGTGTAAATGCTTGTACCGCTTTTTCTGCACACTCGCAATTACAGTTTTCTCGGCATTTTCCATATGGACATCTGTAACAGTCAGGTGCTTCTATTTTTATAACATCCATTAAAATGGGCTTATAAAGCTTTGTATAAAGGTCGCAGTCGCCCACCGAAAGAGCGCCAATAGTTTCACCATGATATGCTTCTGTGAGTGCCATAAATCTGGTTTTTTGCGGATTTCCTGTCTGCTCATGGTATTGAAAACTTACTTTCATTGCAGCTTCTATTGCAGATGAGCCGTTATCAGTAAAATTAAATTTACATAAACCTTCAGGCAAAATTTTTGACAAGCGTTCACAAAGTCTGATTGCTTGTTTGTGTGTAAAGTTTGCAAAAATAACATGTTCTAATTGCTCAGTTTGTTTTTTTAATGCCTCAGAGATATGAGTATTGCAATGTCCCAGAAGGTTGCACCACCATGAACTTATTACATCAACATAACGATTTCCTTCTGTATCATAAAGATAAACTCCTTCGCCATGGTCGATTACAATAGGCTTAAGCTCCTCATAATCCTTCATTTGAGAGCAAGGATGCCATATATATTCTAAATCTTTTTCAGCCCAGTTCATTTATATCTCCTTGAAAAATTTCGATAAATCTTCTATTTCTTTGTCATCTTTTTTTACGGTTGCAATAACTTTTATTCCGGTAAGTTTTTCAACCATTTTCCTGTTATCAGCTTGCATGAAATCATTCTCATCATAATTGTTTAGGATAATTCCTTTAACATTAATCCCGTGGCTTTGTGCGTATTCTACCGTCAAAACAGTTGAATTAATTGTTCCTAAACTCGCTGATGCAATAATTATAATATCCAGTCCAACTGCCTTTATAACGTCTGGCAAAAGCAAATCATCTCCAAACGGACAGACAATTCCGCCAGCTCCCTCAACTACAATAAAATCAAATTCATTTTGTATTCGTTCAAAATCAGCTTTGATTTTATCAAGTTTAATAGGAGTGTTTGTCATTTGGGATGCTAAATGTGGAGATACAGCAGGTTTAAATTTATAGGATACATAATTGTTTGCATTTTTATGTATTCTTGATGTTTGTAGAACATATTCACAATCGTTCGGGTAAACATCTCCGCTAAGGGCAGGTTTATAATAACCGCAATTTGGTATACTTTTTACGATAAGTGCTGAAACATAAGTTTTTCCAACGTCAGTACCTGTTGCTGTTATAAATATCCCTTTTGCCATTTATACCTCCATAAAAAATGCGGTAACTATAAGTTACCGCATAAATTTATATTTTCAAGTCCTACAGAGAACCGCCGCCTCCGTCGCGGAAGTAATCATAGTGTCTGATATCATCGTAGTTGTTAACGTATTCTGCTTCAACCTGTTTTTGGAATTGAGTTTTTGGAGCAACAGGTTCTGCTTTTGTACTTCTTGAAGCTAACAATGCATCAATATTGGGTGATAATGTCATTTCAAAGTGGAAGCGACCCATTTTGCTTTTGTTTTCATGGTAGTTGCGAATTAACGGGAATCCCCAATAAAGTCTTGCACTCAAATCAGCAGGCAATTGTACTCTTAAACCTACACCTAATGATGCTGCAAAATAACTTCCGTCCATATAGTCTTCGCTTGCAGCAGGGAAGATACCTGCAGTATCTGCGAATACCGCACCTTTTACATATTTGCCGATAAACGGAATTTTTTCACCTGTTCTAGGGCTTGTAATTTGTCTTGGTAATAATGGGAACATTAATTCTCCGCTAACGAAGTATCCATTTTTACCAATCATTAAACCTTCGTTGTATCCTCTTACTGTTACCAAACCACCTGTTTGCATTTGGTCAAGGTAAGGGATTTGTTTGTCTCCAGGAACGATTTGGTAATTACTTCTCAAATGACCGATAACACCATGTGAGAAATCGTGTAATCTTGTGATGCTTCCGCTGTATTTAAAGTAATTATTATCTCTTACACTGTTTAAAATCGGGAATGAGTAGTATGCGTTTTGGCTTAAATACCAAATACCGTATTTAGTATCTTTTCTTGCCATTAAAGCAACTTCTGCTGAAGTTACGTTATCTACACTTACTGCATCTTCAATTTGCGGGAACGGTTTTAAGCCTATAGAAGTTCTTGCTCTTTTATAGTTAATCCCTGCATAAGATTTTAATTCAAATCCGGGCTTTCTAATTAGCGGTTGTGAGTAGTAAAGTGAGTATTGGTAAGCTCTACTGCCAATGTCAAATAAATCTACATAAGGTCCATATTTTACATTTGCAAATGTTGATGAAAACATAACACCAACGCGACCATCTTTTTTGTTTACTGGGAAGTTGTAATCAAAGAATGGGCTCTGTGCACCTCTTGAAAAATAAGAACCTAAAGACATTCTGTCACGGTGTCCAGTCAAGCTGTCTGCGTATAACATAGCACCGCCTCTGATGCTGCCTGTGTTATATCGTCCTGCGTTATCCATTACACCCATTAAGTGGAATGGAAAGCTTTCGTCCGCTACCAGCTCAACGTCTGTTGTACCAGGTTTTTCACCTGCTTTCAAGTTTGCAGATAATCTGATACCTTCATTATATCTGTTAAAGTCTAATACATCCTTTTCAAGTTCAACGATATCAAATAACTGCCCTTCTTTTTCAGGCATTCTGCGCGTAACATAGCCGTCTTTAGTCCATTTGTTTTGGATAACGGTAATGTTACCGATTTTACTTTCTGTCAAATCGATGTAGATGTTACCGTTTTGAACTGTTTGTTCAGGCAGAAATGCTCTTGCTGTAACAAAGCCTTTTTCTGCATATAAATTATTGATATCATCAATAACATTTTGAATATCTTGGATAAAAACATTACGACCGACAAGTGGCTGAACGAGTTTATTAATTTCTTCTTTGGTCAAAATTTCAGAAGGTGCAACTTCAATAGAATTTACATAAACGCCTTTGGTATCAAGTTCTTCTACTGTTGCGCGCTGGAAGGCGTTATTAGGATTGTTGTTTTGGATGATTTGATTGCCTTCGTCAGGGTTAGCATCTAATCTTCTTCTTTGTTGATATTGGCTGTAATCTTGTGTTTGTTCTTTTTGCTGATATCTGTCTTTCAAAAAATTAGTATCGTGCATCTGGTTCATACCGGCTTGTGAACCCATTTGCTGCATTTCAGTTGCGCTTGGGAAACTTCCATATATATCGGCATTTGCTGGGGTAAGTGAAGCAGTTAATGCTATGCAAAATACTGCACTCAAAATACTTTTTTTAGAATTTATCTTTTTCATTGATTCACCTTTGAAATTTGTAATTACAATTTATATAAGTCCGGTCATTTTTATTTTTGCGCATATGAACCGAAATATAAATTATTTTTTAATTTTTATTAAGAATTAGTAACAAAAATTAATTTTTTGCAAAAATGCAGTTTGACCTGATATCATTATATATGATATAGTTGTGCTTGTAAAGATGTAACACAAAAAATACGTTTTTTGAAGTATGATAAAAGGAGAGAATATGAATAACAAACTTAAATTTTTGGCTGTTGGTATTTCAGCTTTTGTAATTGGTTTATCTTTAAACAATATTGCGGTATCTGATGTACCTTCAAAAATAGCTGTTGTAGATGTTTCATCAGTTGTAAATTCATCATCACAGGTTCAAGCTCTGAAAAAAGAACAACAGGCTAAGGCAAAAGACCTTATGACTTTTATTGAAAAAGCAAGAAAAGATGTTGCTGCAACTACTGATACTAAGAAAAAACAAGCTTTGGAAGAAAAATATAATAAAGAATTAAACACTAAAAAACAAGCTATGGATAAAAGCTATGCTTCAAAGTTAGAAGGTATTGATAAAACAATTTCGGCTCAAATTGCAGCACAGGCTAAAGAGGGCGGATATGATATAGTACTGGCAAAAGGCGTAGTTTTATACGGTGGTTCTGATATTACAGATGCTGTGAAAAAAGCAGTTAAATAAAAAAGCTCCCAATTGGGAGCTTTTTTTTAAATATCTTTATAAGAACCTGTAAATTTATCCTTATAAATCGTGTGTAATAATTCGTGTGCTTTGTGTGAATTTGGGTGTTCCAAATATTCATCATAAAGTTTTCTGATTGATTCGTTACAATGAGATTTGCGCTGTGCAAGTTCTGAATCCTCTTTATACAAGCCTTGTGCACGAATTTCTTTTGTTGCTGAATTGTCGCAAGAACGAGGCTGGCCTCCGCCATTGATACATCCGCCAGGGCATGCCATAACCTCAAGCATTGCAAATTGAGCTTTTCCTGACTTGATTTCCTGAATTGATTTTTCTGCTTCTTTAAGTGTTGAAACAACTCTTACTATAAGTTTTGTACCTTTCAAGTCAAGCTCAATATCACGACATCTGTTTGAAGTTCCGCGCATTTCTCGGATATCAACGTCATTTAGAGCTTCGCCTGTTGCAAATTCATATGCAGTTCTGACAGCAGCTTCCGCAACACCGCCTGATGCACCGAAAATTGTACCTGCACCTGTGTATTCGCCGAACGGATTGTCGTTTGGCTCGGGTTCAAGCGCGTTGAAATCAATTCCCGCTTCTTTAATCATTCTGCCGAGTTCTTGAGTTGTCAAAACAAAATCAGTGTCAGGTAATTCAGGACGTTTGCACTCGTATTTTTTTGCTGTACAAGGCATAATTCCTACAATTACAAGATTTTCTCTTGTTATATTCAGTTTTTCGGGAACGAATTTTGCCAAAACAGGTGAGAGCATACTCATTGGAGATTTACAGCTTGATAGATGATGAAGCATATCAGGATGCTGTTCTTCAAGATATTTTATCCAGGCAGGACAACAGGAAGTAAATATCGGCAAGTTTTGACCAGATTTTAATCTTCCCAAAAATTCTGAAGCTTCTTCCATAATTGTCAAATCTGCCGAGAAGTTTGTATCAAAGATTAGGTCAAAGCCTATTCTTCTTAGTGCTGCATTCATTTTGCCTATAGAGTTTTCGCCGGCAGGAAGTCCAAACATTTCACCTATTGCAACACGAGTTGCGGGTGCCATTTGAACTACAACTTTTTTATTTTGGTTGGTAATTTCTTTCCAAACAGCTTCAATATCAGATTTAATTGTTAATGCGCCTGTCGGACAAACCGCTGCACATTGACCGCAGTTAACACAGTCTACTTCTCCAAGAGGTCTGCCCTTCATTGGTTGAACTACTGTTTTAGAACCTCTGTTTGCAAAGCCTAATACGGAATGTCCCTGAAATTCGGTACAAGCTCTTACGCATGCACCGCAAAGAATACATTTGTTCGGGTCACGTACAATAGATGGCGAGCTGTCGTCAATCGGAAGATATTCATCTAATTCTTTATCAGGGTAGCGAATTTTTCTTATACCGTATTCTTCTGCATATTGTTGAAGTTCGCAGCTGCCTGATTTTTCGCATGTTAAACAGCTTTTGTCGTGGTTTGCAAGAAGAAGTTCAAGAACTGTTTTTCTAATTCTTCTTGTTTTATCAGTGTTAAGATGAATTTTTAATCCCGCTTCGGGAGGCATTGTGCAAGAAGATTGAATACCTCTGCCTTCAACTTCTACAACACACATTCTGCATGCGCCGAATGATGTTAAGTCGGGACGGTAGCAGAAAGTCGGGACATTCATACCTGCTTTTCTGATAACTTCAAGCAAGTTTGGTTCATCTGTAAATTCAACTTCTTTACCGTCTATGAATAATGTTTTTTTATCTGTCATTTTAAAATCCTCATTCTAATACTATTGCCTTGAACGGACAATTTGTTAAACAAGCCTCGCATTTAATACATTTATCCTGATTAATGTGGTGAGGATTTTTAACTGTACCGTCGATTGCGCCTACAGGGCAGGTTCTTGCACATTTTGTACAGCCTTTGCATAAAGCTTCGTTAATAACGATTTTCTTCATTGCCGTACAAACTCCCGCAGGACATTTTTTATCCTTAATATGAGCAATATATTCATCTCTAAAGTATTTTAAAGTTGAAAGTACAGGGTTTGGAGCAGTCTTGCCAAGTCCGCATAAAGAACCGTCTTTAACAGATTGAGCAAGTTCTTCCAATAACTCCAAATCTTCCATTGTACCTTTGCCTGCAACGATTTTTTCAAGAATTTTTAACATATTCTTAGTACCTTCACGGCACGGAACGCATTTGCCGCAGCTTTCGTTTTGTGTAAAGTTCATGAAAAATCTTGCAACTTCAACGATACAAGTTTTGTCGCTCATAACTACAAGCCCGCCTGAGCCGACCATTGCGCCTGCTTTTATGAGGTTGTCGTAATCCATCGGAATATCAAGATGTTCTTCTGTCAAACATCCGCCTGAAGGGCCTCCGATTTGTACTGCTTTAAACTTTTTGCCGTCTCGCATTCCACCGCCGATATCAAATACGATTTCGCGCAATGTTGTACCCATAGGAACTTCAATTAAACCTGTATTATTAACATCACCTGTAAGTGCGAATGTTTTTGTACCTTTTGAAGTTTCTGTACCCATTGATGCAAACCAATCGGCACCGTTAAGTATAATAACAGGTACGTTTGCAAGAGTTTCAACGTTATTAATCAAAGTCGGTCTGCCAAACAAACCTTTGTTTGCAGGGAATGGCGGTTTTGGTCTGGGCATTCCGCGTTCACCTTCGATTGATGCTATCAAGGCTGTTTCTTCACCGCAAACAAAAGCTCCTGCACCTTCTTTAATATGTAAATCAAGCGAGAAGTCGCTTCCCATAATGTTTTTACCTAGGAAGTGTTTTTCTTCGGCATCTTTGATAGCTTTTCTCAAACGTTTGATTGCAAGCGGATATTCAGCACGAACATAGATATAGCCTTCATCTGCACCGATTGCAAACGCGGCAATTGCCATACCTTCAAGAAGTTTATGCGGGTCGCCTTCCATAACGCTTCTGTCCATAAATGCGCCGGGGTCGCCTTCGTCGCCGTTGCAGACAATATAAGATTTTCCTCCTTTGTTGGCAGCGGTAAATCTCCATTTTCTGCCTGTGGGGAAACCTCCTCCGCCCCGTCCGCGCAAGCCTGATTTTTCGATTGCGTCGATAACGGCATCAGGATTATTTTCTTCAATAACTTTTGCTAAAGCTTCATAACCTCTAACCGCAATTGCTTCTTCTATGCTTTCTGCGTTGATATTACCGCAGTTTGCAAGTGCTGTACGGGTTTGTTTTGCGTAAAAGTTAATGTGTTCATCATCCATTACATGTTCATGAGTTTTCGGATCAACATACAAAAGTCTTTCAACGGGTTGACCATTTTTTATATGGCTTTCGTAAATTTCTTCGACATCTTTTTCTTTAACTTTTACATAAGTAACGTGTTTGTCAGGGATTACAACCAGTACGCCCTGTTCGCAAAAACCGTGACATCCTGTCGGAACGATTGTCATCTTGTCGTAATCTGATAGTACAGCAACGTCAGCGCCAAGTTCTTTGAATTTATCAATAACTTTCATTGCGCCGTTTGCAACACAGCCTGTTCCTGCACATACAAGAACCCTTAAACCTTGTTCTTTTATATGTTCTTGTGCGAGTTTTTGTTCTTCTCTAATATCAATATTTAAACTTGTTTTTTCCATTTATGCCTCCTCTTTCATCAATGTATCAAGCACTATTGTGATAGCGTCTGATGTCATTTGAGGATAAACTTTATCGTTTATAACAACGACGGGTGCAAGTCCGCATGCGCCCAAACAACTCACGGTTTCAAGAGAGAATAAGCCGTTATCGCTTGTTAATTGACCTTCAGGCATATTTAATTTAGCCCTGATTGCGTTCAATACAGGCATTGACCCTCTAACGTGGCAGGCTGTTCCGTCACAAACTTTAATTTCATATTTACCTTTTGGTTCTAATGAAAACTGTGCATAAAAAGTAGCTACACCAAAGACTGTTGCAGGTGACAGCCCTTCAATTTTTGTACCGATGTAAATCATCGCATCTTCAGGAAGATATCTGTATACTTCCTGAACTTTTTGCAAAATCGCAATCAAGTTGGACTTTTTACAATCATAAGATTGCATAATTTCATCCAGCTTGGATACGTCGATTTTATGAGGGTTTTCTACACTCATTCTCGAAACTCCTATTAAATTGTCTGATTAACCCCGATTGCAGAATACAATCTTATAAATATTATTGCATATTTTGGGG
Organism: uncultured bacterium; assembly: GCA_947073645.1. Lineage (GTDB taxonomy): Bacteria > Cyanobacteriota > Vampirovibrionia > Gastranaerophilales > Gastranaerophilaceae > Stercorousia. The sequence goes on from CAMTMK010000003.1 coordinate 91,220, forward strand.
ATTAAATCAAGGTTAGGGTTTTTTGAAATTTGCGTAGTATAGAGCTCTGATAAATTTAACAGTTTTTGTAAAAAAACTTTGTTTTGGGTTTTGGACATAACGAGGATGAAAATTAGGAATCCCTGTATATCTGCCTGTCATTGAAATTGAAGATGAGCTTTGAATTTTTGAGTTGTTAAAATTTACACTATTAATTTTTAAATTCATAGTACGTTTCCTTTCTTTTATAAATAAAATAAATGTATAATTTTTTTTGCTATTTTATAAATTTTTATTACAAAATTCTGCAATTGGGCATTCATTGCAATTCGGTTTTATTGGTTTACACACATTTTGTCCGTGTGTTACAAGAAGGGTATTAATATCAAGCCAGTATTTTTTAGGAAGTTTTTCGCGCAGAGCAAATTCGGTTTCTTCAGGAGTTTTTGTTTTTAAATATCCTAAGCGGTTGCAAATTCTGTGTACATGAACATCTACACATATTGCAGGAATATTATAGCCTTTTGCAAGTACCAGATTGGCTGTTTTTCTGCCTACTCCATTGAATTTAATCAAATCTTCAATTGTGTCGGGAACTTTATTATCAAGTTCTTCAACTATTATTCTTGAAAGTTCTACAATTTGTTTTGCTTTATTTTTGTAAAAACCGACGGGATAAATAGCTTTTTCAAGTTTTTCCACATCACAGTATGCAAAATCTTTTGGCTCTTTGCCGATTTCAAGCATTCTTAATGTTGCAGGATAGGTAGTCAAATCATTTGTGCGCAGACTTAAAATGCAGGCAATCAGTACTAAATACGGATTTTGAAATTCTTCCATGAGCTGTACAAATTCTCTGCGCGGTTGTTTTGCTTCAATAAGAGTTTTTACGATTTTGTCAATGTTATTGTTCATTGAGAAGTTCCTTAACATTAATTACAGTTTTTAATTTTAGTGTATATATATCTGTACGGTTAAAGTCTTTCATTTTTACTGCATCTTTTTCGGTAGTAATTATTGTACCTTGAGGTATTTCATCTTCAGTATAGCTGTGGTGGTCGTCAAAAGATTTAGTCTGTTTAACGTTGTAATCTTTCAAAAACGCATAAAACTGTTCGGGCTGTCCTATTGCTGAGATTGCAGTGACTTCTGTGCCTTCTGCTAATTTTTTATTATTTTGGATATTATAGACATAATCAGGTTCGGTACGGCATACAAATGTTGGAACTTTCATCTTTTTGACCATAATCTTTGCAAGTTTTTCGGCTCTTGAATGGTCAATATCTTTACTTACAACAACAAGTTTGTCAATTCTTGAAAATGCTTCCATACCCTCGCGTAGAGGACCTGCCGGAAGAAGTTTTTCGTTGCCAAAGCCCATTTTGCTGTCCATAAGTACAATATCCAAATCCCTGTGAAGTTTTCGGTGTTGGAATCCGTCGTCAAGGATTATTGTTTTTACTCCGAATTTCTCTACAGCATATTTTGCGCCTTCATATCTGTTTTTGCAGGTGATTACAATTGTGCCTTTTGTGTTTTCGGCAAGCCAAAATGGTTCATCTCCTGCTAATTTTGCATCATAATAAATTTTTTTACCGTCAGAAATTACGTTAATATTTTTGTTATCTAATTTCCCGCCATAACCGCGTGAAATAATTGCAGTTTTTTCTCCGATATATTTTGCAATTTCAGATACCACAGGGGTTTTCCCGACACCGCCAGTTGTAATATTTCCTACAGAAATTACAAAAGCATTAACTTTTTTAGGTTTTAAGATTTTTTTATCGTAAAGCAGGTTTTTAAGTCCGCTTCCGATTCCGTAAAAAAATGATGCAAAATCAAGCAGAAATATGCTTTTTGCACTTTTATCATAATGCAATTTTGTTATTTCTGTTTTTAGGTTCATTAGAACATCAATCTCCAAATTAAGAAACGTTTGTTTAGTTTTTCTGAGAATTTTCTCAAGTTGCAGGTTGTAACCTTTGTGTCGTCAAGAATTGTCTGCAATTGAGTTTTCTTATCAGGTGTGAGTTTATTAACTGTATTTAATGTTGTTGAAACGTCTGTCATTGCAGTATTTATGCTTGAAACAGCTCTGTTAATATCATTTTTTAGCTGGTCATTTTTAGTAAGTGAATTAACATAACCGCTGATTTCATTTACGTTATGAGCAATTGCTCGGAAATCATCAGCCATAGCCTGCGCTTCTTCTTCATTACCGACAAGTTTATTTATATTTTGTGCCAGTTTATCAAATGAATCTGCTGTTGAATATAGAGTAGGTTTAAACTGCGGGTCGCCGATGATTGAGTTAAGATTATATGAAAGCATATTGAAATCAGTTGTAGCTCTGTCCATCATAACCATTAACTGTCTGATATCACCTTTTGATGTGTCAAGCAAATCATTTAATTTAATCATTGTCGAACTAGTTTGTCCTGTAAGTGCGTTTATATTATGTACAGACATTTTTAATTCTGTGATAACCTGGTCTGAAAGCAAATCGTTAATTTTTTTGTTTGTTTCTGTCAAAGATTCTGCAGCTCTGTACTGCCAATCCATGAAGTCAGCAATTCTCATAGGTTCAATTATTGTATATGGAGATTTTTGCTCCGGATACGGCAGTACAACATCATCAAGAGTTGAAATTATAAGTTTATTTTTTTCGGCTTTACCTTTCAAAAATTCAGGTAAAACAAGTCCAGGAAGGTTTATTACATAATCAACTTTGTATGCAAAATTTGTTTTGATATTGTCTTTAATTGCAAATGGAATAACCTCTCTTGATACAACTTCAATATTTGTGATTTTACCAACATCGTAAATTTGTTTATCAAGCTTCATTTGAACATCATCATCTTTATAAAGAATATCTTTTGAAGCCATAGGAATATAGACTGTTCTTGTTTTTGGCGGTGTAATTTCCAAAAACAATTCGCCGATAAGTCCTGACTGCTGAATAGAAAGCATTGAAGCTTTCGGAATTTCTATATTTGGTTCGGTAATTACAAATTTAACCTTAACATAGCTGTTTTCACCGTCAACAACAGGTGTAATTTCTTCAACCTGACCGACACGAAGTCCCATCATTTGAACTCCAGCCCCCGGGCGTAAACCGTTTACGTCTTTAAATTCGACATTAACTCTGCCGGCAGATGAGAATGTTCTTCCTTTTACTTTAAAAACAACTCCTATTAAAAGCACTAGTGCTATTAATGTTAAAAGTCCAACCTTAAAAGATGATGAAAATTTCATTTGCAACCTTTCCTATGTTGTTTTTATTGTAACAAAAACAACAAATTAGTGCAAATTACAAATAATTTGCCAGAATGTTTTTGACGTAATTTTGAGTTTCTTTATAAGGAGGAACTCCTGAATATTTGTCAACAGCTCCTGGGCCTGCATTATAAGCTGCAAGTGCTAAAATTACATTGCCGTTATATTTATTAAGCATGGATTTTAAATATTTCACTCCGCCTTCAACATTTTGAACTGTGTTGTAGGGGTCTTTAACTCCCATATTTTTCGCAGTAGCAGGCATTAATTGCATTAAGCCGATTGCGCCAGATTTTGATTTAGCTTTCGGATTAAAACCAGATTCTTGTTTAATTAGAGCTTGAACTAGTTTTTCATCTACTCCATGTTTTTTAGAAATTTGTGAAACCACATTTAATATTTGAGATTTACTTGTAGGCTGTGTATTAGCTTGAACTGCTGTAGCTTCTGTAAGCGCATTTTTCAAACTTGTTTGAGGCGCTTGTTTTACAATATTTGCATTAACTTGTTTAATTCTTGGGTCTAAAAGAAGCGAACCGAAGTTTGATTTTGCAGATGATTGTAAAACTTCTTCAAACGGAGTTGTTTTGGTAACTTTATTTTGCGGATAAATTGCATCAAGCGGATTTTGAGGCTGTTGTGGATTAAGGCTGTTAACCCTGTTATTAATTTGAGCATACCTTTGCATCGCTTGAGTTTGCCCGCCTGTATTTAAAAGATTTTGAATAAAACCTGAAAACATTTTTATACCTTCCCGACCTTATACTACAATAATTAGGTTACCTTCGTATCCTATAAATTAATGATTTTCAGGTAAATGTCAACGAATAAACATACAATCACCATAAGAAAAGAAGCGGTAGTTGTTTTCGATAGCTTCTCTGTAAGCTTCAAAGATAAAATCTTTTCCTGCTAATGCGCTCACAAGCATTAGTAATGTTGATTTTGGAAGGTGAAAGTTTGTTATTAATTTATCAATAACTTTAAATTCATATGGCGGATAAATAAATAATTCTGATGCACTGTTGCATTCGCAAATTTTGCCAAATTGCTGGTATGCAGTTTCCAATGTTCGAACAGTCGTTGTGCCTACAGCGATGATTGTTCTCCCATCTTGTTTGGCACGATTAATTTGTTCTGCCGCTTTTGCAGATATTTCAAAAGTTTCGGAATGCATTTTGTGTTCTAATACGTTTTCGCACTGAACAGGGCGGAATGTTCCTAAACCGACATTCAAAGTTACTTCGCAGAGTTCGACTCCTTTTTTCTTCAGTTTTTCAAGGATTTCTTCAGTAAAATGTAATCCTGCGGTTGGAGCCGCAACTGAGCCTTCATCTTTTGCGTAAACTGTTTGATAGCGTTCAAAGTCTAATTTTTTTAAATCATCATTAGCGATTTTGCGTTCAATATATGGCGGAAGCGGAATATGACCGTTTCGATGAAGTACATCCAGTACATTGTTACCTTCATATATCAGCTCAACGAGCCATTCGCCGTTTTCTTCCAAACGTCTTATTGCGCGAACACTTAATTCATCGCTGATTTTGATTATTGTGTCGGGCCTTACACGTTTTGAGGGTTTTATTAATACGTCCCACAAACATTCCTCTTTTTGTGATAATAAAAAAACTTCAATTTTTGCGCCTGTATCTTTATGACCGATAAGACGTGCGGGTAAAACTTTGGTGTTGTTCATTACGAGCAGAGAATTTGGCTCAATCAAATCTACAATGTCATAAAAATGCTTATGAGAAACGGTTCTGTCCTTTCGGTCCAGAACCATCATTCTCGAATTATCTCTTTTATCGGCAGGCATCTGCGCGATTAATTCTTCAGGTAAATTATAATCGTACTCGGATAGTAACATTTTATTCCTTAGGTTCTATTTTCTTTGCGTTTTTAATATCCGCATCTGTAGCAATGTTTCCGGTACGAGCTTGTTCCATATCGATTTGTTTGTTAACCAATACAGTTTGAACAATTTGAATAATGTTACTTGTTACCAAATATAACAGAACCCCTGCCGGTATTGGGATTATTACAAATGTACCGATAATCATAATAGGCATAAATGTTCCCATTGATTTTTGAATAGCTTCTTGTGTCGGGTCGACAGCCCCGTCTTTTGATTTGTTTGCAGCCATCATAATTTTTTGAGATGCGAACATTGTTAATGCAAATAGTGCAATTAAAACAAATACATCCCAGTGGAAAGCTCTTGCAGAAGCTGTTGTAGGAACTGATGCAATTAAAATATTACCCTGTTTTTCGAAAGTTATATTTTCGATTTCTTTGTTAGTCATATCTGTAACAGCAATTTCAGCTTTTTCAATTTCATTTAGCTGAGCAAATTTAAGGTCTAAATGGTCTAAATCAATTTTGAAATCAACGCTTTCGCCTGGTTTAAATTGACCTTGAATTTCAATAGCTTTGTTAGGGTTTTTAATTTTTACATTTTCCAATACTTCGTCAGGAAGGTAAACTTTAGCGACTTTGCCAAGAGTAAACGTATCACCTTGAGAAACACCAAAGCTTCCGTCATAAGAACGTCCTGCAGTTGCGCGAAGCGTTGTATCAAGTCTGCTTAAAAATCCGAATGATGTGTCACCTGCAATTTGTATAAATTGCGGACTCATCAAAGCTGAATATAAAAGAATGAAAATTGGTAATTGAATTAATAACGGCAAACAACCTCCCATTGGGTTAAACTTATGTTCTTTATAAAATTCCATAAGTTTTTGCTGCATCATTTGCGGGTTACTTTTATATCTGTCTTGAATAGCCTTAATTTTCGGCTGTAAAGTCTGCATCATTTTCATTGAACGTTGTTGAGAAACGTTTAGAGGCCACATTGCAAGCCTTATGATAACAGTTAGTAATATTATCGCAAAACCGTAATTCCCTACGATATGCGCCAATCCTTTTAATAGTTCAATAGTTAAAGTTGTAAAATCCAATTTCCCTAATCCTCATTTGTGTAAAATCTCTCTTTGAGATTTTATTATAAAAGAATGGGCAAGTCAACTTTTAAGAAATTCTCTATTGACATAAAATTTTGTTTGGGTTAGACTAGTCCTTGCCGGGATGTGGCGCAGCTTGGTAGCGCACCTCGCTTGGGACGAGGGGGTCGCACGTTCAAATCGTGTCATCCCGACCATTTAGAAAAAGACTAACGTAAGTTAGTCTTTTTTATTGCTTAATAAGGCTTGTTTTGCTGCAACACCAAGCCCTAAACCGGCTATTACATAAGTCATCCATGCAAAGAAATAATTGCGTTTGAGAGGTGATAAATTGACACCCTTTAATTTTTTAGCGTATTTTAAACCTCTCAGGGAAGCTATACCTTCTTCAGCAATTGTAGGCAGGAAGGATGCAAAGCCGATGAGTCCTGCATTGCGTTCGATAAAATTCGGTTTATCGTCTTTGCGGGCAAATATACCGTTAAGCATTAAAAGTGCAGTTGGTACGGCTGATACGTATCCGCGAGATTTTTGTAAAAATCTCATAAATTTGCCTTTCCCTGCATTAATAGCATGCCCGAGTTCATGTAAAATTAATGACGGTTTGCTTTTTGGGGCAACAGCAAGTTTCAAGCCGTCAGCATAAAATGCGTTTTCTCCGCGTGCGACAGGTCCCAGCATTTCTCTCATTTGAGAGGGATAATTTTTTATATTGGCATGGTCAATGTAATCAACTTTTACTTTTAACTTGTTATCTTTGACCATTTGTTCTGCAGTGCGTTTTATATTTTCCGCATTAGTAAATTCTTTACCCTGCATTAATTTATTCCCGCAATATTCTGAGGCTTTATGCAAAAATATTGCAAAAGCTTGCAGTATCCCCGCAGCCGCAACTGTTTTTGCTGTATTATCCTCTGGCTCGGCAGAATGCATGCGGACAGTATTATTATTTGGTGTCAAATAATAATTATTTGCAGTTTGATAATTGGGTTTTACACTACTTAAACCGTTCACATATATATAAAAACATCAACCGTTTAAAAATTGCTTTTATTCTTCAGGTGTAAACAAATCTTTAGGTGCATTGCAAACAGGGCATAGAAAATCTACAGGTAAATCTTCAAATTTAGTCCCTTCTTTTTCTTCATCATATACCCACTGACAGATTTCGCATTTGTACTTCATTTTTTTCTCCTTTTATATTATAATTATTTTATGAAACATTTATTTGAAACTAAAGTTTATTACGCAGATACTGACGCTTATGGTGTTGTCTGGCATGGTGCATATTTGAGATGGCTGGAAAAAGGCCGTGTTGAACTTTGTGACGCTTTGGGGCTTGATTTAATCGCAATGAAAAAAGCTGATGTCCTCTTGCCTGTTACAAATATGAATGTCAGATATAAATCATCTGCACGTCTAAATGATAATATTATTATTGAAACATGGCTTGAAAAGTGCAACGGTCTGTCGGTTATATTCAAGCAGACTATTCGCAATAAAGAAACAAACCGCTTGCATATTGAAGCTGTGTTTGATGTTGTAGCAATCAATGAGGCCGGAAAACTTTATAGAAAAATGCCTGAGGATTTGTTTGAGAAACTTCAAAAAGGATTAGAAGAATGTCAGGTATCCGTTTAAATAAATATATAGCATCATCAGGGCTTTGTTCACGAAGAAAAGCAGATGAGTTTATTGAAAAGGGTAAAGTTGCAGTAAACGGAAAAATCGTTACTGAACTAGGTTATCTGGTACAGCCAAAAGATAAAGTATTTGTTGATAAAAAGCTTATTCGTCCTGTAAAGCACGAGTATTACAGATTTTATAAACCAGCAGGATATATCACTACCTGTGATGATGAAAAAGGACGTAAAACAATTTATGATTTGCTTCCTGAAAATTTGGCGTGTTTGAAACCTGTCGGGCGTTTGGATAAAGATTCAACAGGGCTTTTGATTTTGACAAATGACGGAGATTTGATTAATGCATTGACACACCCGTCAATAAAAGTTCCGAAAGTTTATATGGTTACTGTAGATTCTGTTTTAACACGTGCTGAACTCGAAAAACTTGCAAATGGTGTTGAAATTGAACCGGGTAAGATTGCTTATGCTGATATCCAAGTTCTAAATATGGATAATAAACATACTGAGATGCAGATAACTTTGTATCAAGGTATGAATAGACAAATCAGAAAGATGTTTGAATTTATAGGACATGAGGTTAAGGTATTAAAACGTGTTCAACACGCTACGTTGAGGCTTGACGGGCTTAAACGCGGTGATGTAAAACCTATCAAACCTATCCAAATCAGGGAACTCAAAAACTTTTTAAACAGGATTTCAAAATGACAAGGATTGCCTTAACGGGAAATATTGCAAGCGGAAAGTCTGTGGTATCAAAAATTTTAGAGGAAAACGGTTATAAAGTTCTTGATACGGATGAGGCCGCACATAATCTTTTAACGATAACTAATAAAGAATTGTTTGAAGCTTTTAAAGATTATGATGTTTTTGAAAATGGGGAATTTTCAAGGGCTAAGCTTGGTAAAATAGTTTTTTCTGATAAAAATATACGTAAAAAACTTGAATCTGTTTTGCATCCGCAAATTGCACGTGAAATTGAAAAATTTGAAGGTATTGTTGCAATTCCATTGTTATTTGAAGCTAAAATGGAAAAAATGTTTGATAAGATAATCATGGTTTATACTGACGATGCAATAAGGCTTAAACGTCTTATGAAACGAAATGGTTTTACAGAAGAAGAAGCAAAAAATCGTATGAATTCTCAAATGCCCCAGGATGATAAGGTTGCGCAGTGTGATTATGTGATTTATAATAACGGCACAATCAGTGAATTAACTAAAGTTATTTCTAAGCTGATAAACTTAAATTTTGACCGTCAGTGAAACAATATGATGTAAAGTATGCACACCATTGATGATTATTTATTGCACCGCGTTTATATCTTCTGATATCCGCGCTGTCGTTTGAACCACCGCCTCTGGTACTGCTTTCAACAACTCCTTTAGCTTTTTCAGTTTCAGCTCTACTAGCAGCTTTTAATGCAGTATCAGATCCAAGCCAGCTGTGTGCGTCTATAAAGCCGTTAAGAGGACGACTTCCTGCGTTGCTCATAAGTTTGCTTAGAGAATATTTATTTGTTTTTACAGCATTACCGCTATTGCCTTCTGTTATCCAAACAGTATCTCCTTCAACTTTTGTAACAATACCAACGTGTCCATGAGCAGGATCTGCAGTTTTTGTCCATATTGCAATATCACCGCGCTGTGGTGTATAACTACCTTTTTTATGGAAATATTGACCAGCATTACGCATTATTTGTTGAGAACTTGCTGTATATTTGAATTTTGAACCGCTTCCGGCAGTTTTTTGTCTGAAATCTTCTGCATAATCTTTACCAAAAACTTTTTCGGGAGTAAATGCATTATTTTTGTTGAAAGATGATTTGTATATGTCAAATAAATTTGGAACATTTAGTGTCTGGTATGATGTAAATGGAGCATAAGCTTGGAATACTCCTGCTGAGTATTGCATATTATTAAACATTGCTATTCCGCTGATTAAACTCATAATTTCCTCTTATGATTCCCCTGTATATATATAAAGTATTTAAGAACGGAATAATTGCTTTTGTGTTAAGAAATATTAAACGGGGATAAATGTATTAGCTTTGCTTGAATAAGCAATTTCATCTTCAATAATATCACTGCAAGCTCTTCCGTCACCTAAGGCGATAGTAACGTGTCCATTTTCACCGATTCTCCCTGTTGAACCGTTTTTGAATGTTACTTTATCATCTGCTTGATATACTATTATGCTTCCTTCCGGAAGTGTTGAGAAGTCTTTTGTTTTAATTTCTTTAAAGTTTGGATTTGCTCGGAACACATATTTACAATGTGCGCCGTTGCCTTTTATGTATTCGCCAAGTCCGCAGTCTTCAACAGCTTCTTTAACATATTTTGCACATAATGGATTTTCAGGGTCTCTGTCGTTTGGAAGATTTTCAACGATTTTTTTTGCAAGTTTTTGTCCGTTAACTTTGTTATAGGGTTTATCTTGCTTTGATATTTTTGGAGTTGATTTGACAGTAGTTGTCTGCGGACGTGAAATATTTGAACTGCGTTTAACATTACTTGTAAAAATTGAGTTTGATGGTGATGCATAATATGCGTTATTGTAATAATTCATTGGTGTGAATATATTAAAGTTTGGCATCACAAAAGGGTTGAACAAATTCATCATAGGATGATTGAACGGCATGAAAAAATTCATGAACGGATTACAACAATTATATTGAAATGGATAACCGAAATTAAACAATTCTACCTTAACCTTTTTTAAACCTAACCTTATTTATATAAAGTAATTTTCTTCTAAATAATTGCCTTAATGTAAAATATTGTAAAAAGGTTTAAAGAAAAATTTTTATTTAGCCGATAATTTATATGAGGTTGGTTGATGTTCGATAATATAAACATTTTTTATAAAGATGCGGAAATACATATTACGGAATTTACTGCACGAAAAGTTATAAGGCTTTTGAAAAAACGTATTGCGAACGGTGACAAGTCTGCGCAAAATTATGCGTTTCTTGCTGATGCTTATATGACCGATAAAAAGATGCACAAGGCGTTGAAAAATGCCTTGAGAGCAAAGGCAATTGATGCTGATTATTATTATACATATGTAATTCTGGTAATGATATATCAAGATGACGGCAGGTTTGCAAAAGCTGAAAAATATCTTGTTGAGTTATTCGAAAAAGCACCTGAGGATTATGAACTAGCTTATTTTTGCGCGATACTCCTTTATGGACAGTTGTGTAGGGAACAAGCTTGTAAGAATTACGCAAAAAAATTGATAAATTTAAACAGAACAACTCCTGCTTATTTATTGTTTAAAGCTTATGCTTATCTTGCTTTGGGAGAATTTTTTAATGCTTTGAAATCTATACTAAAAGCTATGTTACAAGATGGGAAAAATCTGTGTATAGGCGCGCAGATATTTCTTTTATCGTCTGCTATTTTTTCTTGGCTTGAGGAAAAGTTGAATACTGAACTTTATATTTTTAGAGGAATAAGATTTTTACAGATTGCATGTCTTGCATCAAAAGAGGAGTATTATTATTGCAAGTCTGAAAACTTTTTTGACAGTGATAAAAAATGTCTGGAAAATATTGACAAAGCTATTTCAATAAATCCTAAACCTGTATATTTAATTCGTAAGGCTTCAATATTAAGTATTATGGGGCGGGCTGAAGAAGCTATTGATATTTATAAAGATGTTTTGCAAAAAGATGATTCTTATGTGGAATGCTACAATTATCTCTGCGGGGCATATCAAATAATCAAAGATTATAAATCGGCTTAGAATATGCGAATTTAGCTATATTAAATAATTCAACGGATGAAACAGCATATTATTATAAAATTGCAATTTTGAGAAAATTAAAAAGACCGTCTGATGCGGTAAAAGTTTTGGAAAAACTTGAAAAAATATATCCGGAAAGTCATATGCTTTATTATATATTTGCTCAAACCTATGCTGATATGGAAGAATACAGCAAGGCTTTGCTTTGTATAAATAAACAGCTCATAAAAGAAAAAGATGCGCCGAATTATCGTGATAAAATGGTATTTTTATTCAGACTTGACCGTTATGAAGAAGCTCTGGTATGCGGTAAAAAAGCATTGGAATATGAAGAACAGGGATTGATTTATTATTGGATTTCATGTTGTGAAGCTTATCTTGAAAGGTTTGAAGATGCTCTTGACAGCATTAATAAAGCTATACTTCTCGGAGAATATGACATGTGGACATTTGCTCAAAAATCAAAAATTCTTGATGAACTTGGCAGAGAAAAGGAAGCTAAATTTGCTTATCAAAAAGCTGTAGAGCTTGGTTATGATGAATAAATAAATCCCGCTTCGGCTTTTCCCATATCAACCATTTCAAATGGTTTGTCAATATTTTCTGTCAATTCGTAATCTTCTGTTGTAAATTCAAAAATTTTATTAATGTCAGCAACTCCTTCAAAAAGATAGAAGTTATTAACGTTTTTCATATATAAGCCAGTAGAATTTTTAAGCTGTTTTAAAAATTCTTTTTTTATATCATTTTTAGAAAATCCGTCAAATGTATAAACTTTCACAAGATTATGATGCTTTTTTAAAGTTTCCAATAGCACATAAGGTTCTATCCATTTTGTTAAAATTTTATGCATTAACCATGTTCCTTTTGAATTGCATTTCATATAAATACTTGTATTTTCCGTCTTCTATTGCCATAAGTTCGTCATGTGTACCGAGTTCAACGAGTTTGCCTTCATTGATAACCGCAATTCTGTCTGCGTTCTGAATTGTTGATAATCTGTGAGCAATAACAAATACTGTTTTGTTTTGGATTAAGTTATCTAATGCTTTTTGAACAATAGCTTCTGATTTATTATCAAGTGCTGAAGTTGCTTCATCTAAAATAACAATAGGTGCATCTTTTAACATTGCTCTTGCAATCGCAACACGCTGTCTCTGCCCGCCGGATAAAGTTGTTCCGCGTTCACCGACATATGTATCAAGTCCGTTTTCAAGTGTAGAGATAAATTCATCCAAATGCGCCATTTTGATAACTTTGTCAAGATGTTCTGTGCTGGCATGTTCATTGCCCATCATAATGTTATCTCTGATAGTTCCGGAGAATAGGAAGTTATCCTGAAATACGAATGAAATATTATCTCTCAAACTGTCTAAGTTAAACTCTCTTATATCAACTCCGTCAAATTTAATTGAACCTGATTTGATATCATAAAATCTCGGTAATAAGCTTACTACAGTACTTTTGCCTCCGCCGGAGTTGCCGACAAGCGCAATTGTTTCATTTTTATTAATATGTAAATTAAGATTTTTAAGTATCGGAGTGTCTGTTTCATATTCAAAATTAACGTTTTCAAAGTCTATTGAACTGTTTAATCCGCTTAAAGTTTTAGCATTTTCCTGTGATTTAATCTGCGGAGTCATGTCAAATAATTCAAATACACGGCTCATTGCAACAAAAACACCTTGAAGACTTGTTAAAGTATTGCCTAAAGTTTTTGTTGGTTTGTACAGTAACAGCAATGAAGTTACAAATGATGCGAAGCTTCCCGCGGTCATTTGACCAGATAAAATCAAGTGATTTCCATATGCCATAACAAGTGCAATACCGATTGAACATACAAAATACATAATAGGTGACATCCAGCCGACACGTTTTGTCAAAGACATTGCAA
>CAMTMK010000004.1 GCA_947073645.1 uncultured bacterium
ATTATACAAAAGTTTCTTACATTATCTCTATATTTCATATTCATATTATAAGAAAAAAACAGATAACTTCAAGTATAGAAAGAATTTGTTAAGTGTTACTCGTCAATAAAAGTAAAATCTTCACCTAATTTATCTTCAAGCATTTTGCATAATTCTGATAATTTGCAACCAAATCCGTTTGCAACTTTTGTCAAAACTACTATTCCCCATTCAGCTTCACCTCGTTCTAATCTGGAAAGTGTTGAACGAGGTATATCATTCTCATATGCAAAGATACATAAACTTTTGCCTGTCAGTTCTTTTCTTAGCTCTCTAATAATCAAACCGACTTTTATGCAATATTCTTTCTCGTTCAATATTCAACCCCTCAATTATTTATGCCACTTTCGGGATTATAAAATTATTCCAATCTTTTTGTATCCCAATACTGGGATTTAAGTTAATAATGATCATCCTTAAAAATTCGAAAATCTTTGGGTAAATCTTTTTCAAGAATTGTTATTAGTTCAGGTAAAGTTATTTCCAAACAAGTAGCTATTTTTTTTAAATTAATAATTCCAGGTTGATTTTGCCCTAACTCAATATGAGACAGTGTAGATTTAGAAATGTCATTTTCATTAGCAAACAGCGTTAAGCTTTTTTTAGTTTTTTCTTTCCTAAAATTTCTTAATGCTTGTCCAATTATTTTACAATATTCTTGTTCTCTTTGTTCCATTATTGGGATTATAATGCTATAATAGTTTTGCAGTATCCCAAATGTGGGATAAAGGAGGATAATTATGTTAAAACTACTTCACATCAAAAAACTTATCTGCAAAGTGCTGACTTGCTTGATGCCATATAAACAACGTATTCTATACCGTGAAGCTTTGTATTGGTTTTCGTTCGCTGATTATTTTCGGTTCAAGAATGCAAATTATCATATTGTATCGCTGGGGTCTAATTGTTTACCTCGCGGACTTACTACTGCAATCAAACTCAAACCCCGCAGATTTTATGGTGAAAAATCCTGTGTATTTGATTTGTATATAAGTAATATAAAAAGAAATATTGAACTTATTGAAAACGATTTTACCAGATATGCAGATAGTATGAAGGTGAATTTAACATCAACTTTATTTGATAAATATTTTTGTTAATGCTAAAATACTGCCATGGCAAATACTATCGAAGAACTGGTATCACAAATTAAAGACCGCCTTGATATAGTGGAAGTTGTATCAGAACAAGTTATTTTAAAGAAAAACGGCGGTCACTACTGGGGATTATGTCCGTTTCATAAAGAAAAAACCCCGTCTTTTTCTGTAAATCCTAATTTGGGGATTTACAAATGTTTTGGATGCGGTGAAGGCGGAGATGCCATTTCTTTCATTATGAAAACTCAAAACAAAGAGTTTATGGAAGTTATTGCAGAACTTGCCGAACGTTTCGGGCTTGAAATGCCCAAAAACATCCAAAAAAGCGAAAGCTCCAAAGAGCTTAAAGACGAAATGATTCGTGCATGCACAAAAGCCGTTGAGTTTTACAACTTGCGCCTTTTGAAAGACAAAAGCCCTGAAACTACTGCCGTGCTTGAGTATTTGACAAACAGAGGTATTACAAAAGAGATTATTGAAAAATATTCTCTCGGACTTGCTCCAAAAGCTTATGCAATGTTTTATAAAAAATTCAGAAGTGATTTTACCGATGAAGTTATGGAAAAAGCAGGTCTGACAATAAAAACCCGCGATGATGAATACATTGACCGTTTCAGAAATCGTATTATTATTCCAATCCAAAATGAATTCGGTGAATTTGTAGCTTTTGGGGCACGCGCAATTGAACCAGACCAACAGCCAAAATATTTGAATTCTTCAGACTCTTTGATTTATAATAAAAGTAAGCTCCTCTACGGACTTTACACTGCAAAAGATGCTATCAAAGAAGATGACAGTGTAGTTTTAATGGAAGGCTATTTTGATGTAATCTCTGCTCAAGCTCATGGAATTGAAAACGCTGTCGCATCTTGCGGAACATCATTGACAGCAGACCACGTAAAACTCTTATCAAGATATACACCGTCCAGAAGGATTTACCTGTCTTTTGATACGGACAATGCAGGACAAAAAGCAACAAAAAGAAATGCAGAACTTATTAAAGAAGCATTTCAGGGTTTAGGAAGTATAAAACAATTCGATGAAAGCTATCTTTCTGCATCAGATGATAAATATTCCTGCGAAATAAGGGTTATCGCGCCTCCCGAAGGCAAAGACCCCGATGAATTTATCCGCTCTGTCGGCGCTGAAAGCTACAAAGAATATATGGCACAAGCACCGTTACTATTGGATTTTCAAATAAACGAAATTCTAAAAGATAAACCAAAAACACCAACTGATAAAACCAAAACAGTTAAAGAAATAATTCCGCTTCTGCAGGAAATTCAAAACGAAATTATCCGCTCAGAATACATAAAGATGATTGCTGATAATTTAAATATTGATGAAAGTGCTCTAATCAGAGAAGTTAAAAAGTCAAAAAGCTTTGATTCTACTGCAAATAGAGGCGTTGAGAGAATTGTTAAGAAAAATGTATCAATTCTTGAAAAAGCGCAAAAAAATTTATTGAGCGTTTTTCTTGTAAGCGACCATCATTTTACAACCGAACAAATCAGCAAAATGATCGGAGAAACCCCGTTTACGGATGAAACGTTAATAAATGTAAAATCTACAATTGACAAATTAACATATACCGTAAATAATGTGAAAGAATTAATTGAAAAATTATACACAATTTTCGTTAATAATCAGGAAATGCAACGGGTAATCACAGAGTTGATAAGTATTTCCGAAACCTTTCATAATCTTGATGACGACGATTTTGTCATGGTAATTCAAGAAAATATCAACAAAATTAATCAATGTCACAAAGAAAAAGAACGTGAACAAATACGTAATTTATATAAAAGTGCAAATGATAATGAAATTGAAGCCCTAAAAATTCAAATGCAGCTTAGAGATAAAATTAACAACAGACTAAAACTGGAGAAAATGAATGAGTAAGAAAAGACAAAACTCCTCTATTGTAAGTATTATGGATGAAGATACCATTGATTTACACGAGATTGATGACGAAATTTCAGGCGCAGACGACGGCGTAAATTATATGAACATGGATATCAGTACCGACAATATCGAAGATATCGTTACTGAAAAAATGGAACACAAAATGGAAGATATCTACATGATTAACAGTCATGATGAAGATTCTGATACAAGTCTTGAAGTTCCAAAAGGCGTTGCTGTTGATGACCCTGTAAGATTATATTTGAGAGAAATCGGAAGAATTAAATTATTATCAGCTAATGAAGAAATTGAACTTGCAAGAAAAATTCTTGAAGGCGGAACACCGGGTGCTATCGCTAAAAGAAAACTTGTTCAAGCTAACCTTCGTTTAGTAGTTTCTATTGCTAAAAAATATGTAGGACGCGGTATGCTTTTCTTAGACCTTATTCAAGAAGGTAACCTAGGGTTAATCCGTGCAGCTGAAAAATTTGACCACGAAAGAGGTTTCAAATTCTCAACTTATGCAACTTGGTGGATTAGACAAGCAATCACAAGAGCAATCGCTGATCAGGCTCGTACAATCCGTATCCCTGTTCACATGGTTGAAACTATTAATAAATTGAAAAAAGTTACAAGACGTTTGGCACAAGAACTCTCAAGAAAACCAACAGAAGACGAACTTGCAATTGAAATGAATGTTTCTATTCCAAAACTTCGTGAAATTATTAAAATTGCTCAAGAACCTTTGTCATTGGAAACTCCAATCGGTAAAGAAGAAGATTCACGTTTAGGCGATTTTATCGAAGACAAAGAAGCTGATGCTCCAATTAAAACAGTTGCATCAGAACTTTTGAGAGAAGACTTAGCGGAAGTTCTTTGCACATTGTCACCACGTGAACGTGATGTATTGAGATTACGTTTTGGTATGGACGACGGACGCCAAAGAACATTGGAAGAAGTTGGTCAATTGTTTGGCGTAACTCGTGAACGTATCAGACAGATTGAAGCAAAAGCTCTAAGAAAACTTCGTCACCCGAACAGAAGCAAACGCTTAAGAGAATATGTAGAATCATAAAAAAAAAGCTCCCTTTCGGGAGCTTTTTTAGATTTATTGAACTGCTATCGATTGTCCGTTTGTCATTTTACTCAAAACTTCTATTGCTTTTTTCAATTGAACATCATTTTTATTTTTAACATCTTCTTCTGTAAGCTTTACTTCAATATCAGGTGTAATACCTTTTTTGTTAATATCAGTTCCGTTAGGTGTTAAATATTTTTGAATTGTAATGTTTACGCCTGCATCATATGGAAGTTTATTAATCTCTTGAACCAAACCTTTACCAAAAGATTGTTCACCGATAATTACCGCTCTGTGGTTGTCTTTCATTGCACCCGAGAAAATTTCTGATGCAGATGCCGAGCCTTTGTTAATAAGTACTACAACAGGTTTTTGAGTATAAGTGTTGTAAGAAGCTCTGGTTGTATCTTTATAACCGTCCCTATCAACAGTACTTACAATTGTTCCGCCGTTCAAGAACATATCCGAAATGTAAATCGCATTAGTCAAAAGTCCGCCGGGGTTTGAACGAAGGTCAATAATAAACCCTTTTTTATTTCTGTTACTATTCAAGATTGTACCAAACTCACTTGCTGCATTTCTGCTGATAAAAGAGCTCAATCTGATATAACACAAATCATCAGGCAGATTAACTTCTGTAGGAATTTTTTGAGAAATTGACTTAATCTCAATTTCTGCACGTGTAATTGTATAAGTTTTCGGTGCATTATCTTTGCGTTTTACAAGCAAAGTAACTTGAGTACCTTCTTTACCTCTGATTTTGTCTGCAGCTTTGTCAACTGTAATCCCTTTTGTACTTACACCGTCTATTTCAAGAATTTCATCATCAGCAAGCAGTCCCGCTTTTTCTGCCGGAGTATCTTCTATTGGTGCAATAACCATTAATTTACCGTCTTTAACACCAATTTGTATACCTATACCTTTTAGAGAACCTTTAATAGAACTTGTTTCATCAGCAAATTCTTTAGGGTCTAAAAATTTTGTATAAGGGTCATTCAAACTGGCAACCATTGTGTTAATTGCCACATACGCATCTTCATTTGTTTTGATTTGATTATCATATTTATGACGCCATTTTGCCCAATTTTGGTCATTGTTGGTTTGGTCAACAAACTTACTGTTAATCAATCTCCAAACCTGGTCATATAAATCAGTCGGTCCGTATGCAAATACATTATCTCTGATTACCCAGCCTGACAGGAACAAAAATGCCCCAAAAAATATAATACTTTTTTTCATGATTTTTCTCACTATTTCCTCCAAAAACTCTTAAATTTTTCTACCTTAACTATTAAGATGTAATTTTAATAAAAAAGTTTCCAAAAATTTAAAAGTAATTTTTTTCATATAATAACATAATTTTATGAAAAAAGGAAATTTTCATTATGCAAAAAAACTATTTTAAATCTTCATGCATAAGCAAGAAGGATAATAAATCCAGTCTTGAAAGTATTTCAGTATAACTTTCCAAATAAGTTTGCATACAATTTTTAGCACTTTCTCTTGTAACATCAATTGATTTTAGCATTTGTTTTTTCAATTCATTTTCCATAATCTTAATCCCATTTTAATAATACTTCTGCAATATAACATGAATTTTATAAAAATGCAAGAAAAAATGGAAATAAAATTAAATATATTTTTTTTGGTCATTATATATTGTCAATAGCATTGATTTTAACTTGTGTCAGTATGATTGATAATAAAAAAATGGATAAAGAATATCTGAAAAAATTTGCAAATCATTTAAGAGAATTGAGAAGAAAAAAACGTATAAAACAAGATGATTTTTTGGATGTAAACGGCATTTCACGCTCTACTATTGCTATGGTTGAAACGGGAAAGACTGATATTACTTTAACAAAATTAAAAATTATTGCAGATGTTCTTGGTGTAAATCTTACAGAACTTTTGGATTTTGAATAAAGAAAACCGACATCCATTAAGAATATCGGTTTTCTCAGGCTTCGAATAATTATCTATTATTCACTGCAACCAAAGGCAATAGTAATGTGTTCTCTTGGGTTAACTGCAGATATTTTGTATCCGCGAGGGTCTACAAGGTAAGCAAATTCGTCGCCTGTTGTTTGGAATAAGCCCATTGTACCTGACAATGCTGTTCTTGTTACGTCGATTGGAGCTTTAACTGTTTCCCATAAACCGTCGCCAAGGTTACGTGCTGCTGCACCGAATTGTCCTTGGAATACGTGACCTAACATATAACCTGCGTCGTTTGATACGTTTTCAACAGCGTTACCTAAGTTAGTTACAACACCGCCGACAGTTCTGCCTGCTACACCGACTAGAGAACCTGCCAATGTAAACGGAGCTTCTACCAATCTTGCTACAGGGTTAACTTGTTTTGATTTGTTAACTTGAGCTTGCAAGATTTGTTTAGGTAAGTTTGTTTTGCAGTCGCCGTTTTTGATTGAAGTGAATGACAATTTCATTGCACCTTTATCACAGCCTGAAGGTCTGATAACTTCTACTACCTGACCTGTAACTGTTGAACCGCAAGGATAAGTTACACCGTTAATTGTTACGTCTTCAAGAGTATTTGCTCTGAAGTATTGACCTACGTGAGATGATTTTGCAGTTAATTGGTCAATCATTTTAACTTTCAATGTAGGGATTTTAACGATTTCTTCTTGTTCAACGAAAGCATTTTTGTTTACAGGACATGCAGGGCAGATGTTGTTAGCTGTTTTCGGGTTTGTGTCGTAACCCAAAGCTACACGTACTGTCTGCATCATAGCTGCAACTTCTGCACGAGATGCTTCTTTGTTTGGCATAATCATGTTCGGATTAGGCATATCTTTTAAAGCACCGTTTTCCAATGATTTTGCAACAGGAATTCTTGCCCAATTTGGAACTGAAGCACCGTCAGCGTATTTGCTTAAGATTTCATCAGCTTTGCACTGGTCGATGTCGCAAGTCATACCTTTTGCAATTGTTGATAAAGCTTCAACCCTTGTTACGTGGTTGTTTGGTTTGAAGTTGCCATCAGGGTAACCTTTTAACAAATCTTCATCAACAGCTTTTGCAATTGCCTGGTTTGCCCAGTTATGCATAGGAACGTCTTTGAACATACCTGCACGCGGCATATCGCATTGGTCAAGGTTGAAACCTTTAACTAAGATTGTTGCAAATTCTGCACGTGTAATGTTTCTGTTAGGTTTGAAATAACCGTCAGGATAGCCGACAACAACATCGTTAATAGCTAATTTGTCGATGTCGCATGCTGCCCAGAAACCGTTTGGGACATCGGGAAACTGACATCCGCCAAGATTTGCTGCTGCACCTGTTGTCTGCATAATTTGGTTAGGAATTTCGTAAGGAACGAAAGATTTTCTTACCGCATCAATCGAGTTTGTTGATTGAAAATCGATAGGGCAGTTGTTACCGTCCATTAATCTTTCGTTTCTATCAATCATAATACCATTGTGACGGTTTGGAAGTTCATTAAGGCAAGGCAATTGTGATGCTGCACCTGTAACTTGACCGTCTCTTGCAACAGTTGTACCGTTAATACCTGAAGACATTCTGCTTGCAGCACAGCCGTTTAAAGCTGTTTCTGTAGATAAAATAGAGTTTGCAGGTTGGCCGACATAGTTGTTAGTACCGTAAATTGCATTCGGGTAACCATAAACTTGTTTCATATCATTTCTTGAAGGTTTACCTGTTTGAGGGCAAACTGCACATGCAGGTTCTGCCGGTTTGTCACAGCTGATTTCGTCATTGCATCCGCAATCTGATTTTTTAGGTTTTTCGCATGGGTCACATGGATCAACTTTCTTTTCACAATCACAGTCAGGCATTGCTTTTTTGCATTTGTGACAAGTGTTTGGTTTAACAGTTTCACATGGACAAGCTGGTCCTGTTACAACCGGTAATGGTTCTGCACATGGTGCCGGAGTTTCCGGGATTGAGCAAGGACAAGCCGCCATTGCCTGATTCAAGGAACACGTTGCTATTCCAACGGCAATTGCAGCTGCCACAGTAAGTTTTTTAATAGTCATTTTTACCTCCTTGTGTTACGGATTTTTTTTCTAAAAAATCCAAAAAGATTATTTTTTAAAAAACTGATACTAGATTATGTACTTTATTCAATGGCAGAAACATTACCGTAAGCGGTTATTCGGTCGGGCTATTTGGAATTGCATAAAAAAACACCCGATTAAAGGGTGTTTTTGAAATATTCAATAGTTTTAATTAAACCGTCTTTTATATCTACCGTCGGCTTATAGCCCAATTTCTCTTTTGCAAGGGTTAAATCAGGACGACGCTTGCAAGGGTCGTCTGAGGGAAGCGGTTTAAATATAATTTTTGATGATGAACCGCATAATTCAATAATCATCTGTGCAAGTTCCAATATACTATATTCTCCGTCATTTCCAACATTTACAGGTCCTATAAAGTTTTCCGTATTCATTAGAGAAATCATTCCGCGAATTAAATCATCAACATAACAGAAAGAACGAGTTTGCGAACCGTCACCGTAAATAGTTATATCTTCATTTTTTAAGGCTTGAATTATAAAATTCGACACAACTCTGCCGTCATTTTCAGCCATACGAGGACCGTAGGTATTAAATATTCTGATAATTTTTATATCAACATTATGTTGGCGGTGATAATCCATCATCAAAGCTTCTGCAACACGTTTCCCTTCATCATAACAGCTTCTCAACCCTATAGGATTAACATTTCCCCAATAATCTTCTCTCTGCGGGTGAATTGTCGGGTCGCCGTAAACTTCACTTGTAGAAGCCTGCAAAATTCTTGCTTTTGTTTCGTCAGCCAAATCAAGCATATTTGTAACACCAATTACGTTGGTTTTAATGGTTTTAATTGCATTAAATTGATAATGAATAGGACTTGCAGGGCAGGCAAGGTTATATATTTGGTCAACTTCAAGAATTATCGGTTCTATAATATCATGTCTTATAAGCTCAAATTCTTTGTTATCAAGCAGATGCTCAACATTTTTTCTTGAACCTGTAAAAAAATTATCCAGACAAATTACGTGATTGCCCTGTTTGATTAATTCCTCACAAAGATGTGAACCTATAAAACCTGCTCCGCCTGTTACAAGAATATTTTTCATTTTTAAACCTCATTGTAAGTCTTGAAATGCGCCTTACAAACCTCTTTTAATCTCTCTTTTCCATACTTTTCGATAAACAGTTTTGCACCGTCTTTAACAAGCCCCGAACAGCCTTTTTGGAATTTAAGCCCGTATTTATTTTCCATTTCTTGTAATTTTTGTACAAAAGTTGCGCGGGCAAGCACTGATGCTGCGGCAACCGCTATATCGCTTTCAGCTTTGCACATCTGTTCTAATCTTATGCTTCTGCCATTCTTCATTAATGCTGATTTAATAAGGCTTTCGTCACCGAATTTGTCAGACAAAGCGTATTCACAATGCTGTTTTTCCAAAACATTCTCAATCGCTCTTGCATGACCCCACGCAAGAAGCTTGTTGAGGTTGCGCATATTATTATATAATTCGTTATATTTGGAATTTGAGATTGCGATAATCGAATGCGGTGCAACTTTTTTAATTTCACCTGCAAGTGTCAGCATCTTTTTATCTGATAATTTTTTACTGTCTTTTATTCCCAAATCAAGAAAGTATTGTGCCATTTTTTCATCCGCAAGAACGCCTGCAATAACAAGCGGGCCGAAGAAATCTCCTTTTCCTGATTCATCTGTTCCTATGTGTGCGATAAAGTTATTCATCAATGTAAACTCTCCGGTACTGCCATTGGTATAGGTATTGGTGCTGTCGCAGGTTTCTGCTCAGGTTTTGGCGCCGGCTGAGTTTGCGGTTGTGACGTTTGAGTCGGAGCCGGAGATTCAGTTTGTTTTAAAATTTTATTAACCTGATTTGCAACATCTTCCGTATTCATATTTTCTGTTGGAGTTTCTTGCTGGTCCCCTTTCTTTTCAGCTTCCTGCTCATCTTCTTCACCTATAATCTTTACATTAGCACCGGCTGAAAACGGCATTAATTTTACCTCAGGATAATTAAAATCAGCATTTTTATATGGTTCTGTTGCAACTTTCATAACATCTTTCCAAATTAATGCAGGAACAGTACCGCCCTGAATTGATTTGTTCATTGCAATATTATCATCGTTTCCGACCCAGACACCTGTTACAACATTAGGAGTATATCCCATAAAGTAAGCATCTTTGTTATCATCAGTCGTACCTGTTTTACCTGCTGCAGGTTTACCGATACTTGCAGCGCGCCCTGTTCCGTTTGAAATAACAGTTTTCAACATTGCTGTCATTTGGGCAGATGTATTAAGACTCAATTGATGAGTATATTTAGCTTTTGGTGCTTTATAGACAACTTTACCGCGGGAAGTTTCAACTCTCTCAATTGCGAACGGTTGAACAACAAAACCGCCGTTTGCAAATGCGCCGTATGCTCTCGTAAATTCATACAATTTTACGCCGTTTGAGCCCAAAGCAATTGTATAGTCGTATTCTATAGGTGTTTCGATACCCAAAACTCTGGCGATTTGAATAACAGAGCGAATTCCGACTTCCTTAATCATTCTTGCGGCACAAACATTTGATGAAACCATTAAGGCTGTATATACAGGTATTGGACCTCTGTATTTATTACCATAGTTTCTTGGCGACCATTGACCGATTGTCACCGGTTTGTCTTCAATCATATCATTCGGGCTAATGCCTTTTTCAAGTGCAGCAGCATATACAATAGGTTTGAATGATGAGCCGGGAGGTCTTACTGCCTGAGTAACTCTGTCATATTGGCTTTTTGCGTAATCTTTTCCGCCTGCGTAGGCAATAATTCTGCCGTCAACAGGGCTGAAAGAAAATACTGCCGCCTGATTATTATCACCGCGAAGCCCCCAGTTTTTGAGGTTTTTATCAATCGCTTCATCAGTAGCTTTTTGAGTTTTATAATCAAGTGTTGTTACAATTTTATAACCGCCTTGAATAATTTCTGTTTCATCAAAACCGAGTTTCTCAAGTTCTTTCATAACGTAATCACAGAAATATGGGGCTTTATTTGTTGTGTAATATTGAGGAACTTTTGCAAGTTTAACATCTTCTGATTTTGCGCTTTCATATTCGGCTTTTGTAATGTATCTCATTTTGTACATTCTCATCAAAACCTGATTACGTCTTTTGATAGCTAAATCTTTATTATTAAAAGGATTGTATACTGACGGAGCTTGAGGAAGTCCTGCAATTAGCGCAAGTTCTGATAACTTACAATCTTTCAAGTGTTTATCAAAATAAATCTGTGAAGCACCTTCAACACCATAAGCGCCTGCACCAAGATATACGTTATTCATATACATTTCTAAAATTTGGTCTTTAGAAATTGTTTTTTCAATTCTTGCAGCAATAAATAGCTCTTTTAATTTTCTGTCAAAAGTTCTTTCGTTGTTGAGGAACAAAACTCTTGCCAACTGTTGGGTTAAAGTACTTGCCCCCTGCACAACATGTCCTGCTATAACGTTTTGAACTGTCGAACGTACCAAACCTGTCAGGTCATAACCGTGATGGCGGTAGAAGTTTTTGTCTTCCGTTGCAATCAGGGCTTTTTTCAGATTTTCGGGAATATCTTTAAGTTCAATTTTTTCGTATGTATAAGCTGTGAAAGTTTTGATAATTTCTTCATCAGCCGAATAAATTTTTGTTACGATATTCGGTTTAAACTGCTCAAGATTGTTAATCGGCGGTAATGATGAAAGATAAAGTTCAAATGATGCAACACCTGCAAGTGCGCAGGCACAGCCCATTAAGAACAAGAATTTTAATGTTGAAAAAAATCCGCCTTTTTTCTTTTTAGAATTTTTTGATATATTTTCTCTAGCCATTTTTTTTGCTGTAGAGTTAACTTTATATTTTGCCATAGATACTCCCTCGTCAATTACATTATTTTATTATAAAATACAATTAATGGCAAGCGTGTCGCTTGACCCGCCCTGCACGACAATTACAGCAACTTATGATATACTGGTAATATGATATTCGATTTTTTCTTTGTAATATTTAACGAATTTCGTTCATATTTCGTTCCCGAAAAAGTAAGTTATGAAATTACGGGCGAATGCAAAAAGTGCGGAAAATGCTGTAATTATATGTATAGCAAAGATACTTACACTGAAAAAGAATTCAAAATTATGCAATTTCTTTTTCCCGCTTACAAACGTTTTTACATAAAAGGAAAAGATGAAGAAGGCAATTTAATTTTTGCCTGCAAGCTTGTAACCCCTGAAGGCTTATGCTCTGATTACAAACATCGACTTCGTATGTGCAAAAATTATCCTGCCAAACGAATTTTTTACCCCGGAAAACTTCACGAAGGCTGCGGATACAAAGTTAATATTAAAACTTTTGAGGATTATTTAAGCTCTCGGATGTGATTGGTTGTAAACATCTTTCAAATGCTGAGTTGAAACATGTGTATATATCTGAGTGTTTGAAATGCTTGCATGTCCCAAAAGCTCCTGTACAACCCTCAAATCTGCACCGTTCTCAATCAAATGTGTCGCAAAACTGTGACGAAAAACGTGAGGGGTAACATGTTTTGGCAGACTTATTTTTTCCACAACATCATTTATTACATTTCTAATTGTTTTGGTTTGCAGGCGATAACCTGTATTATTTATAAATACAGGCGAATTTTCATTCGGCTCGCCAATATCATATCCCTTTGGAACAAGTGCACGTGCACTTTCAATATAACGTTCCAAAAAACTCTTTGCCCTGTCAGTTATCAGAACAATTCTCTCCTTTGAACCTTTACCGAAAACTCTAATCTCATTCTCAACTAAGTTCAAATCGCCGAAATTTAACCCCGCAAGCTCCGAAACTCGCATTCCGGTAGCCCACAAAAGTTCCAAAATAGTACGATTTCTATATCCTGCAGGAGTTTCTATTTTTATATTGTTTAAAATTTGCTCAACCTCATCAGGAGTTAAAAACTTAGGCAAAGATTTCGCACGCTTAGGATTAGTCAAACTCATCGCAGGATTAATCTCAACTTTGCGTTCTCTGTATAAATATTTATAAAATGTCCTTAAAGACGAAATTTTTCGCGCAATCGTTGTCTTTTTATAATTAAATTTTTGGATAAAATGCAAGTATTCTCTAATTTTTGAAAAATTTACATCCTCGCAGGACTGCTCATCCATCCAGACTAAATAACTTAAAATATCTGAACAGTAGGCTTTTGCAGTATGCTCTGAAAAATTTTTCTCTGCAATTATGTAAGATTTGAAATCTTCCAAATCCTGTTTTGAATTAGCATTTACAGTCATTCTTCTAATACATTTACATGATTGATTTTTTATATTCATTATAATACAATATTTTTGGAATAAATGAAAATTTATTAACAAACTCCAGGAGAAAACATGAATAAAAAATTGTTAATATCATCTATTGTCGTTATGACTGCTCTTTCTACACCAACTTTTGCAAAAGAATTGCAAGCCCAAGTAGAAAGAAATACAGTTACTGTTCCTAATATTTATTCGGAGCAAAAAGTTGCACCGATTAAATCTTTGTCACAGCCGTACCCCGAAATAGCAAAACTTATTGAATATAATCATTGCACTGAAGCAGATAAGAAAATACAAGAATTATTAAATTCAAAACCAAATGATGTTAACCTTTTGGCTTTGAAATCAGTTTCTATGGCTAAACAACATAAACTTGAACCCGCTCAATTTGAATTAGACAAACTAATCAAAAGAGCACCAAACAACCCTGTTGTTCACTACGCTCAAGGTTATGTTTATATGCAGAGACAGACAGCATCTGACGTTGATTACATCAAAACAACAAGAGGCTTGATTAACTCTGCAATTAAAGAATTCGTTACTGCCGTAACTTTAGATAAAAATTACTTCCAGGCATATAACGCTATGGGCGTTGCAACTTTGAAACTCGGAAACAAAAATGATGCTATGGAACTTTTCCAAACAGCATTAAAAGTAAATCCAGGTTTCGCAAACGCTTATGATAACGTTGGCGTTGTAGAAATGATGAATGGAAATCTTGACGGTGCTGAACAAAATTTCATGAAAGCAATGAAATTTAATACTCACAACCCAACAGCCTGGTATCATATGTCACAGGTTGAAACCCGCAGAGGAAATTATTCAAAAGCATTGACTTGGGTTAACCACTCATTGCACGTAAATCCAAATTCTTCTCCTGCATTGACTTTACAAGGTGAACTATATTTGAAACAAGGCAACCAGGCTGCTGCGATTAACTCTTTCAAAAAAGCTCAAATCGTAAAACCTGAAAATATAAGACCTTATCTGAACCTTGCAACAATTTACGAAAACCGTGCTGATGAAGAATTTGCAATGGAACAATTAAAAACATCGTTAGCGATTAATCCAAACAATGCGGAAAGCAAATTGAGAATCGCTAATATGGCATTGCATATCAGAAAATATGACCAGGCTCTTGATTATTATACAAAACTTGTCGGCGATGCAAACTTCAACGACGATGCAATAATCGGACTTGCTAACACATATTACGAAATGGCTAAAGAACGCGGTGAAAATAACGGTATTACAACAAACCGCGAAATCTATCTGGCTTATGACTACATTAACAAAGCTATTGAAAAATGTCCTGAAGATTTGGAACTTCACCTTGCAAAACTTAAACTTGCAAGATTAATCCACCAAGACCCGTTATCACGCGACAGCTTAAACTACATTGTTCAAACAGCAGGCAACAATTTGATGGATAACGTAATCAAAGGCGAAGCATATCTTGCTTTGGGCAGAGAAAAAGATGCAGTTTATACATTCGAAAATGCAGTAAATTTCTCAAATTCTGTTGAAGATGATTTGTACTTGGGTGAAATTCTTGTTCACAACAAACAATTCAGAACAGCAAGAACAGCTTTACAAAAAGCATTGATGAAAGATCCTGATAACATTATCGCTAAAAACGGTATTGATTATATTAATCTTTGTGAAATTAAATCAAACGAATTCTTTGATATTGCTCAAAGACAATACCAGCAAAACAATTACGCATCAGCAATCGAATATTGCAACCGCGCAATTGACTTCTACCACAACAGCCCTCAGATTGCTAAGTTGAAGGCAATGTCTTATGAAAAAGAACTTAACTTCAGAGGCGCAGTTAAATACTATCAACAGTATCTGGCTATGAGTCCGGACGCTTCAGACAGACAACAAATTGAAGCTAAGATAAGCCAGTTTATGCCGAAATCAAACTAATGAAAAAATTCGATATAAGAAAAACATTTGAAATATTTTTGAGAGAGCCCATCAGTGTATTAACTGAAGGGCTGTTTCAACTTGTGAATATCGAAAACAATATTTTCAGCCAAAAACCTTATATCGGCGTAGATTTTGTTAATAAAAAAACGCAGATTACCGTAGTTAATAACGAACGTATGTACAATATTTTCCAGACAGTTTTATTCAAACAGCGCTTAAAGGAACAAAAGGAAAAAGCTTTAAATAAATAGCCATTTTTATGCTATTATAGATTTATGGCAACAAAATTTATGCAGGCTAAATTTTTAATAAGTGCGGAAAAACTTTCACAGTGTCCAGATTATACACTGCCCGAATTTCCGCTTTTAGGACGTTCAAATGTTGGCAAATCATCATTTATCAACGGCATTGCAAATCATAAAAAACTTGCAAAGACATCTAACACCCCGGGGAAAACTCGATTAATCAACTTTTTTCAGTTTTCTGATAAATTTATGATAGCAGATTTACCCGGATACGGTTACGCAAAAGTTTCTAAAGAAGCTCAAAACAGATGGCAAAAATATTTAGAAGAATACCTTCTGGAACGTCAACAGATAAAATCACTTGTACAGCTTGTTGACGGACGCCATGAAATTCAAAAAAACGATTACCAGATGCGCGAATGGATAGAAGCTTATAATCTGCCGATTTTTACGATTGTGACCAAAATGGATTATGTACCGAAATCAAAAACTTTAAACGTAATTAAATACGTTGAAAAAGAATTTGGCGGAGTAGTCCTGCCTTTCAGCGCAGTAGACAGCAGGTATAACGAAAAGATTTTTGAACATTTCCTTCATATAGAGGATTAAATCCCCCGTCAAGTGCGCTAAAATATTATTGAGGGGTTTTATATGGAAAATTTAGCGGATTTATCGGGTTCTATTACGGAAAACTGGACAGAGCAAGCACTTGAATGCTACTCTATCAAATGTGACTGTACAAAATGTTCACTAAGAAACGGCGGTTACTCATTCAAATGTCAAATGCCGAGAGTTATCGACATATTAATTAATGTTGCGGGAACTCCAAATGTTTTTGTTGTATAATTTTGGTGCATGAAAAAGATAATTACCCTTTTAATAATAGCTGTTATAACAACTTTACCTGCAAACGCAGATGTAGTAAGAATTTCTGCAGATGATGCGGTTAAACTTGCAATTGAACACAACCTTGCATTGCAATCAAAACATAAAAACGCAGATATCTTGAAGCAGGAAGTAAAAATGGCAAATGCGCTCAAAAATCCACAAGTGCAATCAAACATACTTATGGGTTCTATCTCCAGAACAAATTCCAGTCAGGCAGGTATTGCAGTTCCGGTAGAAATAAGCAAAAGGGGAGTAAGAAAAAAAGCTGCAATTGCGAGATTAAAACTTCTTGAAGATCAAATAAGACAAGAAGAATTAAACCTCAAAATAGACGTAATGAGTGCCTACTTTGACGTTGTCTATATGAAAACAGTCGTTGCAATTCTCAAACAAAGAGAAGAATTGTATAATGCAATGAGCATTATGGCAAGTTCAAAACCGAAAAGTTCGGTAAATTACGAGATTGAAAAACTTCAATCTGATATGCGTCACAAAAAACAGGTAATTCTTTTAAACAAAGCAAAAGCCGACCTATTATGCGCTCAATTCCACTTAAACGAGGTAATGAACTTAAAAAACTCCGATATAATGTATGATGCACGTGAAACTTCACTTTTTGAAGATCATATAAACCTTTTGGATTTACAAATTCCCGAATACAAAACTATTGAAGACATTGCAATGAAATACAGCTATTCTATCAGAATATCCGATGACAACATAGCAATGTCAAAAGCTGAATTAAACGAAGCTAAACACAAAATTATTCCTGATTTAACATTTGCAGGCGGATATGCATTTTCAGGCGACGGAAAAACCCAGGGTGCTTATGTCGGCGGAGCATTAGATTTACCAATTTTCTATACATACAGACCTGAAGTTAACAGAGCTAAAATCGTTTTAGAACGTGCAAAAATTGACAGAATATCTTTTGAAAATAAATTAAAATTTGCCCTGAAACAGGATTTTAACAGGTTTAAGTATGCAAAAGAAAACATTAATTATTATAAAGATATCTTGAAAGATTCCGAAATTATTCTAAAAATGTCAGGTGAAAGATATGAAAAAGGTCAAACAGCATTGTTAAATGTATTTATCAACGAAAACGCCCACAGAGAGGTGTTGAACGAATACATTAACGCAATGCAGATATACTACCGTGCATATTTGGATTTGATGCATAACGTCGGACACGATTTGTTGTTGGACGAAAGCGTTTTCGAGGATATATAACTTCTGCTCACGGGCAAACAAAAAGCCGGAACTTGTCCGGCGATAAAATTTTTGCTACTCCCAAATCTCGTAGCTCGTTAGTGTGTAGTAGTAGTAGTGAAACCCTGTTGGTGAAATTTCATCAATTTGGCTAAGTGCCATTCTTTTGCTGAAATCTCATTAATTCTGTTTTTGATGTCTTCCAGTTCTGCAAGCAGTGTTGTCAAATCTTTTCTTTGAACAGGAGCTTCAAACTCCTCTTCATCTTCCAGCCAGCATAGCGGAAAACAATCGTTTTCAAAAAGCTCTTTACTGTTCATTAAACCTCCTCTGCTCGGCTTTGATTTTGAACAAAGAATGAGTGAATCATATCTACCAAATCAAAATTACCGTATTTAAACGCATAGGGCTTGTCAGAATATTCGCTGTCAGTAACTCTTTGAAGTTCTCTAACCTCTTTATAATCCATTGAATTAAAGTCGAAACTGGTCATTTCACCGTAATCCAACATCATATCTTCCATATCAACAAATTTTTTTTCGTCCATTATCCACACTCCTTATTTTTTAACTAACAAATTTTATATCGGACTACTTTCAGAAAAACTTTAGAGATTTGAAGATGTTTGTTACATAATTTTACAAATATAATTTTTAACGTATAATATATTTATGAAAAAGATAATTTTGAGTTTTTTGTTTTTGTGTCTAATATGCTCTGCCTGCGGGAAAAAAGAGCCAAAAATTGATACGCTCGGACAAATTGCTAAACGCGATAAACTAATTATCGGGGTTCGTGATGACACAGCACCTTTCGGATTTCGCGACAAAAACGGGAATCTTATAGGTTATGACATTGACCTCGCAAATATTATTGCAAAAGGAATTTTGAAAGATGAAAAAAAGGTAGAATTTGTACCTGTAACAGCTTCAAACCGTATTATGAAACTTAATTCAGGAGAAGTTGATATCCTTATTTCAACAATGTCTATAACCGAGCAAAGACAACAGATTTTAGATTTTTCTATACCTTATCATATTGCAGGTCAAGCGATTTTGACTAACCGCGCAAGCAAAGCAACTTCATTAAAAGATTTTGAGGGTAAAAAACTTATTATAGTTTTCGGTTCAACAAGCGAAAACAATCTTAGAACAAATGTTCCCGAAGTTGAAATTTTAGGTTTCAAAACTTACAAAGATGCCTTTAATGCGCTCAAAGCAGGTAAAGCTCAAGGGATAGTTGCTGATGACACTATTTTGTATAACCTTGCTCTCAATGACGGTTCTGTAAAAATTCTGCCGAAAAGATATTCTCAAGAACCTTATGCAGTTGCCTTCCGCAAAGAAAAAGAATCCGTAAGACTTATTAGAGAAGTTGATTATATTATAGATAATCTTCAAAGTACAGGCAGATTAAATAAAATGCGCGAGAAGTGGAATATAAAATAATTATTATTTACTATACAAATTTTACAACGAAAAAATCTCTTCCAATAACATTCGGACCTTTTTTATAACCGTCTACATCAACAGAAATCCAAGGTCAGCCATGTGACTTCCCAAAATATATTACAGCCCCGTTTTTTAATAAAACAACTTTATAGCAGGAGTTAAGCTATAAGCCCCACCACCGAAGATTTGATTTAACAGACTTTTCATTCTTTTACTCTTTCATATATATTCTTAAACTCAATCTGCATTTTAGCATATTTTGTCAACTTCATCATATTCTTAAAAAGCTCTTCCGATACAATATGTTCCATTTTGCAGGCAATTTCTAAGGCTTCTGCACGTGGAGTATTCAAAACTTCAATAAAAAACTCGGCAAGATTTTCGTGTTTTTTCATAATATTTTTTGCTATTTTTTCACCTTCTGCTGTAAGCGTAACAGGCGCATAAGGAGCATAATTAATAAGTTTTTTTTCTTGCAAAATATTCAAAGCACCGGTAACAGATGCCTTCTTAACTCCCATAGCATCAGCAATCGCGGTAACTTTTGCCTGACCGTTTTTCAACACCTGTGCATAAATTTCTTCAATATAATCTTCTAAACTTACTGAGAGTTTTTCCATATATCAATTATATCACAAGGTTCATCAATAATAAAGTCTGCACCTTTTAAATTTTCTCTATCGCGAAATCCCCACGTTACACCAATACAAGTGAGATTTGCATTTTTTGCAGTCTGAACGTCAACTTCACTGTCACCAACATAAATCGCAGTTTCTTCTCCGAGTTCTTTTAATGCTTTTAAAACCCCATTTGGAGCGGGTTTTGGAGGAACATCGTCAAATTGTCCGATTGCAATATCTATTAAATCACCAAAATATTTTTTGCAGAGCTCTTTTACTGCAAGGTCAAATTTATTAGACACCACGGCGGTTTTCACCCCTTGCGCCTGCAAATCTTTCAGTATCTTTTCGATACTATTGTAGGGAGCAGTGTGATTATACATATTTTCGGCATAATGTTTTTTAAAAACAGCAAGACATTCATCAACATTTTGACAATTTTCAGGAACTGCACGTTCAATAAGTTTTCTAACACCATTTCCAACAAACATTCTGACTTCTTCAAAAGTACGCTGAGGATAACCAAATTGCGATAGTGCAAAATTTGTACTAATCCATAAATCCTCAAGAGTATTGAGCAAAGTTCCGTCTAAATCAAAAATCACTGCCTTAACCATATGTTTATGTTATAATAAAAACATTATGATAACAACAAATAAATTAACTGTGCGATTTGGTTCGCAAACACTTTTTGAAAATGTAAGTATAAAGTTTACCCCGGGAAACTGCTATGGCGTAATAGGCGCTAACGGAGCAGGAAAAAGTACCCTGTTGAAAGTTATTTCAGGCGATATTGAACCGACTTCAGGCGAGGTTCATATCTCTAAAGGTCAGAGAATTGCAGTCTTACGTCAAGACCACTTTGCATTTGACGATTATAAAGTTATTGATACCGTAATTATGGGTCACAAACAACTTTATCAAATTATGCAGGAACGCGACGCATTGTATGCAAAACCTGATTTTACAGACGAAGACGGAATTAGAGCAGGGCATTTGGAAGAAGAATTTGCAAACCTTGACGGATGGCAGGCAGAATCAATGGCAGGTTCTTTGTTATCAGATTTGGGAATTTCTGATGAACTTCATTATCAACAAATGTCAGAATTATCAGGCAGTGAAAAGGTTCGCGTACTGTTAGCACAAGCACTTTTCGGAAACCCTGATATATTATTGCTCGACGAACCTACAAACCACCTTGATTTGAACACAATTGCGTGGCTTGAGGAATTTTTGATTAATTTCCAAAACCTCGTAATCGTTGTTTCGCACGACAGAAAATTTTTGGATAATGTCTGTACACACATGGCAGATATTGATTACAAAAATATTCAGCTTTATACAGGTAATTATTCTTTCTGGTCACAAGCCAGCCAGTTAATCCAAAAACAAAAAGAAGAACAGAATAAGAAAACCGAAGAAAAAATGGAAGAATTGAAAGCGTTTATTGCACGTTTCAGCGCAAACGCTTCTAAGGCAAAACAAGCAACTTCAAGAAAAAATATGCTTGATAAATTGTCTTTAGAGGAAATTAAACCTTCATCAAGACAATATCCGAGAATTAGGTTTACATATAACAAAATCCCCGGAAAAGACGTCCTTCAGGTCAAAAACCTGAACAAAACCGTTGATGGCGAACTTTTAATCAAAAATTTAAGTTTTGAAATCAATCAGGGTGAAAAAGTTGCGTTCATAGCTCGTGACCCGTTCATTTTATCAAATCTGTTTGATATTCTGGAAGACCGGGTTCAGCCTGACAGCGGTGAAGTCTGCTGGGGTGTAACCGCAACACATTCATACTTCCCGAAAGATAATAACTTCTACTTTGAAAACGACTTGAATATTATGCAGTGGCTTGCACAGTATTCACCCGACCAGCATGTAAATTTTTTACGCGGATATTTGGGCAGAATGCTTTTCACAGGCGAAGATGCAGACAAAAAAGTTAATGTGCTTTCAGGTGGTGAAAAAGTTCGATGCTTATTTGCAAAAATGATGATTGCAGAAAGCAACGTGATGATTTTGGATGAACCTACAAACCACCTTGATTTGGAAAGTATTACAGCATTAAACAATGCACTGATTGACTTCCCCGGAACAATATTGTTTACATCACAGGATTACCAGTTAATCCAAACCGTTGCAGACAGAATTATTGAAATTTCGCCAAAAGGCTATATTAATATGCGTAACAAATACGACGAGTATTTGAAAAATCCCGTCGTAATTAAAAAGCGTCAAGAAATTTACGGTTAAACCCTTGATTTAATCTCTTTAAGGCATTTTGCAAGCTGGTCAGGACAGCTTGTAGATTTGTCACCGCATCTGATGCCCGAAAGTTTGTTGATTACTTCGTCAATTGTCATACCTTTAACAAGACTTTTAATTCCCAAAAGGTTTCCGCTGCATCCGCCCAAAAAATCTACGTCTGTAATAACTTCTCCGTCAAATTTTACCTGCATAAGACGGCAGCATGTTCCTGATGTTTCATATTGAATAATTTTTTCCATTTTTTAATCCTCACTAAAATTATTTTATATTCCAAAAATATCTTTTGATTTTATCTACAAATCCGAGTTTTTTAAACCCGCCTTTTTGTACTGATACAATTTTAACTTCCTCCGGCTGAACAGTTCTAGCATATTTATTTTCAGGTTCGCCAAAAAGCATCATATAAGAAGCTTTGTAACCTTCAGGAACTTGCAAATACTCTGACAATTCAGGCATTACCTTAATGCAAAATTCGCCCAAACCGCACCAGCATGTACCGACACCCATACTATTGGCATAAAGTTCAAAATAACTCAACGCAATCGTCGGGTCAATTTCATAGCAGGGTGCATCAACAGGAGTTGAAACCACAAGCAAATGAGGAGCTGTTCTAAACACAATATCTTCTCCGTTAACAAATCTTTTTGTATATCTGCCGAATTTATCTACAAGCGGTTTTAC
Organism: uncultured bacterium; assembly: GCA_947073645.1. Lineage (GTDB taxonomy): Bacteria > Cyanobacteriota > Vampirovibrionia > Gastranaerophilales > Gastranaerophilaceae > Stercorousia. Next base: position 22,761 of record CAMTMK010000004.1, read on the forward strand.
AGCTTTTTTAGTCAAAGCATCCAGAATTTTGCCGTTCACATGAGAACGAAACTCATTCATAACTTCAATATCATCAATGAAAGAAAAGTGAAGTCTGTGATTATTGCATCCTGTCGGAACAAATTTCAACATATCTTTTAATTTCTGCATCTTCTCTCCAGAAACATTTTCCTGCTTATAATATCTTACACTTCTGCGTGATTTAATCAAATTCAACACGCTGTCAGGGTTTTGCGACCATATAGCATCAGAGTTTTCAGGATATTTATCACATACAGACAAAGCACCCACAGGACAAATCGCCAGACAGTGCTGACATTTGAAACATTTTTTCTCATCAATAACAGGAATTTTATTTTCATTAAACTCTAAAGCATTTGCAGAGCAGTCTTTTATACAAAGTCCGCAATGAATACATTTTTCTTCATTAATTTTGAACATTTCTACACTCCTTTGTAAATAAGTATACATGAAAAATGATTGATGTTATAATCTCAATAGTATGAAAAGATTTTTGGTATTAGTATTACTGATATTAATCGGAAACAGTGCATTAGCCATTCAAGAGGTAAAAAAAATATCTCTAAAAGAAGCACTCGAAATTGCTGTCCAAAATAATATTGATTATCAATCCTCAAAAATCAATGAAAATATTGCACAAAACAATATTAAAATCTCAAACAGACTCCAAAACCCCGAATTAAATACCTTCTTCAACATCGGTGATATCGGCATTGGAAACCCCCAAATAATTGGAGCATCAGAAAAAATTGAAATTGCAAAACGTGATGCACGTAAAAAACTTGCACAAGCAAATCTGGAACTTACAAAACAAAATCTGGAATACATAGAATTTGACCTAAAAATGGATGTCAGAGAAGCTTATGTAAACCTCGTCGCTGCAAAAGAAATTTTGATAGTACTGGAAGCTCGCAGAAAACTTTTGAATGACCTTTTAGCAATTGCTAAAAAGCGTGTTTCTGCTGGCGAAGTTGAAGAAATTGATGTTATTCAAACTGAAATTTCACTAAATCAGCTTGTAATTCAGGTTAACTCGCAAAAAGCAAACGTCAAAAGCGCAATGCTTGCATTTAATAAGGCAATAAACGCAAATGATAATACGATTAAATACGATGCAGAAGATGAAAACTTCTCTGACAAAGAAGATTTTATTGCACTCCTAAGCCCGAAACCAATGGATAAACTCCCTCCATTTGAAGATATTATCCATAATTCATTAAAAAACAGACATGATATAAAAATTGCTCAAAAAGAAATTGAAGTTGCTAAAAAGAACTTAATCTACGTAGGACGTCAAAGAGTTCCTGATTTAGAACTATTGTGCGGTTACGGGTTTATGACAAAAGGAATGAGTGAATCAGGTTCATATATGCATGGTGCTTATGCAGGCGCAAATATCGTTAATATTCCGCTGTTTTACTCATACAAACCCGAAATTCAAAATGCAAAAATGCAATATGACCAGGCAGAATTAAAATACATTTCTGTCGAAAATAAAGCAATAAATGACCTTCAAAGTGCATATGAAAAATTCCTTACTGCACAGGTAAATCTTAACTATTACAACGATTATCTTCTGAAAAATTCTAAAGATATGATTAAAGAAGCCAAAAAGAATTATGCAACAGGCAAGTCCAGCCTTACAACTCTTATAGTTATGGAACAATCTTACAGGTCAATCGTTGCAGGATATACATATGCTCTTGCTGATTATTATAATTATTGGATTAATTTCCTCAGAGAAGTTAATGCCGAAAACTTTGATTTTCAAGAAACACTATAAAAAAAGCTCCTTTTAAAAGGAGCTTTTTTATTATTCTTCAACTGTTGCCGAAATGTTTTGGATTGCGTTTGCCACAGCTTCGCCGTTATGAAGCAAGCTTAAATATAATAACTTGTTAGCTGTTGCTGTATCTAAATCTACAAATTGTGCTCCGGCTTTCACGTCAGTTGCTGATACAACTTTGACCTTAGCGTTAACTTCCAAATCTCCGTATTTGATGTGTACCGGAACAACATCGCCAACTTTCAATTTTTTGTTATGTTTCAAAGAAACACCGCCTCTTGAGATGTCAGTTACTGCAACTACGTCATTGTTTGATGATTCAAATACTACAGGATTTTCAGTTTCATCTGTGTTAAATCTCATATATTGACGTTTGTCGATTGAATCAACTTTATCAGTTACAACACGTTGTTTGTACAAGTCTTTGAAATCCGGTATATCAACTATGATATCATCATCCGTATCATTATCGTTGTCATCGTCATTGTTGTCATCATCAGTGTCAATGTCGGTATCAGAGTCTGTATCGGTATCAATATCTGTGTCAGTATCTACATCGGTATCTGTATCCGTATCCATGTCGGTATCAGTGTCAATGTCAGTATCGGTATCAATATCGGTGTCTGTATCATTATCAGTATCTGTGTCATTATCAGTATCTGTATCCGTATCAGTATCTACATCGGTATCAGAGTCTGTGTCGGTATCGATATCAGTGTCAGTATCTACATCGGTGTCAGTATCCGTATCCATGTCGGTATCAGTGTCAATATCTGTATCGGTATCAATATCAGTGTCGGTATCGTTATCGGTATCTGTATCGTTATCTGTGTCCATATCGGTATCGGTATCTACATCCGTATCAGAGTCTGTGTCGGTATCGATATCGGTGTCAGTATCTACATCGGTATCAGTATCCGTATCCATGTCAGTATCAGTGTCAATGTCGGTATCTGTATCAATATCAGTGTCAGTATCGTTATCAGTATCTGTATCATTATCGGTATCAACGACAATTTCTTTATCTTCAGGTACTACAAGGTTATCATCATCATCTTCACCGCCTTGATTATCAATATCTTTATTACCGTTTACGCCATCATAATCAGGGTCATAACCTTGTGAACTTCCACCATAATAGTAGTTACGTTCATCTTCTTTTCTGCCAATAGCAGTTACATCTTCAGGTCTTACTGCTTTTGCTCTGATAGAAACATCTGTTTTTCCTGTAGTTGCGTTTGTAAGTTTGTTTGTAGAATCATCCAAAACGTAATATGATGGATTGAATTTATGACCTGTAGAGTTTGCAGGATCTTCATTAGGGATTTCACCTCTGTGTTTACCCATATTGAAGTAATATCCGCCTGCATAAGCATTATCTGCAACAAGTGTTAAATCTTGTTCATGTGCAGGTCTGCCGTTACCTTGACCTTTAATTGTACCATTTTTAACTACAATTGTAGAGTCAGAAGCATGTTCATACTTAGGATGTTCACCATCATCCCAAAAACTGCCCAAATCTAAAGCAACCAATTTTACTTTTGTAGGATTAATATTAGTATTTGTACCATAGTAATCTGTTTTATATTGTGAAGTTTCACCTAAATGGTCAATATATAAGTTTTTACCGCGAGTAGTTATATTAATTTCTTTTGCAGCAGTTGTTTCACCAATATATGTATCACCTGAAAATTCTGCATTAACATTACCTGTTCTCGAAATCATTGCACAAACATTTGTATTAAGCTTATTTGAACCATTATCAAGACCTTTTACATTGATATCGCCAATAGCAAGCATATCAACACCTTGAGAAGATTTGTTTTCCGGGTCTAAAACATGAGGATTTCTTGCATCATCACCGTTGAAAATAGGTGATACACCATTTTGTCTGAATGTTAAAGCTTTTCCTGTTTCACCGATAGTACCGCTCGCAATCAATGAAATGCCTGTGCCTTCAACATTCGGATTTGCTGAATTAGAAGCTCTGTTTACTATATCGTAAGGTACAGCGCCTTTAGTAGTGCCATCAGCCAATAAAATTACTCTGCCGTCAGCTTTAATCTGATTAACACGCATATCAGTATTCAAACTTGCCATATTAACCAAAGATGTATTTCTTGCACCTTTTGTACTTGTTGCTGTAATAGTGCCTGCAACATTTGTATTAATAGACTTAGTCAAATCTCTTGCACCAGCACCGATGCCTGTACAAACTCCGTCAGCGCAAGGTCCAACTTCTGTCCCAATTTTACCATTGGTAACATTAACACCCAAACCAGCAGTACCGGTAGTTCTAATCAAAGTCTTGCTAACACCGTTGTTTAACAAATCTCCATTAGTAACTGCAATATTAACTGTTGCATTAGAATCAATGTTGTAATCAACATTAGCATTACCAAGTTTCATATTGGAATCTCTGTTGATAAATCTTACATAAGCTCCGCTATTGTTAACAGTAACTTTACCTTGAATATCCATATCACCGGAATTAGTGTTCTGAACAAGTAAATAATTACCGTTTGAATTAATTTTACCAGTATTTGCAACAAGCAAACCACCTGCAGTATTATCGAAAGTTGCCTTACCTGTGTTATTTGTTACTGTACCAGCAATATTCATGCCTGCAGAACCGCTGTTTGTAACATTCAAAGTTCCGCTATTTGTTACAGCACCGCCATTTGCAACTTTTAAACCTCCAGTACCTGCATTATTTAGAGTTAATGATGTACCTGTACCATTTACTTTACCTGTAGTATCAACAAGAAGCTGACCGCCTTTGTTATCAAGCAAAGCAGTACCATTAGTATTATTAACAGTACCGGCAACAGTTAAACCTGTACCTGTACTATTATTTGTCATAGTTAAAGATGTACCGTTAGATGTAACAGTTCCACCGTTAGAAACGGTAAATAATCCTCTATTGTTAGTAAATTTCGCAGCACCTGTGTTGTTAGTAACAGTACCACCAACAACCAAACCGTTTGTACCGGTAGAATTAGTAACATTCAAAGCACCGTTATTTGTAACTTTACCATTAAGAGCAAGCTTAGTACCTGTCCCTTGGTTAGTGAATGTCATTGTACCATTGTTTCTAACATCACCTGATGTATTAACAAGTAATTGACCTGCATTATTAGTAACTGTTAAATTACCATTAGCATTATATAACTGCCCGTTAATATTAACACCATTCGCACCTGTATTGGTAATGTTAATATTACCATTTGATGCAAAGTTTTTAACTTGAGCACCTGCACCAATAGAAGTTCCTGCATTTGATGTAATAGTAATATTACCGTTGCTGTTAGAAAAACCACTGCCAACATTCATATTATCAGCATTTACAAGACTATTAAATATAGTATTAATATTAGTAGCAACATTTACAGTCGGATAAGTTAATGAATCAATAGTGCTGTTTGCAACACCTGCATAAACTTTTGCATTGTCACCAACAGTAATTGTATCACCTTTTAATTCAACATTACCTCTTGCTACAACTCTTCCATTTATAGTAATAGGAACTGCCGTAGCATTACCATATTGTAATGTTGATAAATCACGAGCAGTTGTTTGTATCGCCAAAGAGTGATTAGCATTTTGAGTTGCAGATTTAGGTAATCCATTTATTAAATTATCATAAGATGATTGTGTCGGAGCTAAAACTGATAAGTTTCCAACATTTAATACACCGCTTGAACCAACAACCATACCTTTTGGTGAAACAAAAACTAATTGTCCGTTGCCTTTAAGTGAACCTGCTTGATTCGCAAGTGCATTAACTATACCGTCAATTTTCACTTGATTATTAACAAAACTTACAAATGTATTAATATCAGTTGCATTACCATAACCATTTTCTTTAACAGCCAACCATTGGAATATAAAGTTCATAACATCTCCTGAACCTAATTCCAATCTATCAAAATTTCTAAAACCAACATCACCATTATATGCGTCAGGATACATATTATATGCGCCATTTGCATCAGGATTAATAGTATTTCCATTACCATCAGTTACAACTGATGCAGCTAAAACTTGAAATGCGAATGATTGTTGCATAACAAGTAATAGGCTTAATATAAATGCTATTATTCTTTTTCTATTAAATTTGGTTATTTTCATTTTTGAACCTCGCACATGACACTTATAATCATGTAAACGGTATTTTTTCCTAAAACTTTACAGTTTTAATCATAGTTTTTACAAAAGTTTATAATTTAATTTTGCAATCTAGGTTGTCCACCATTTAGTCTCGTTATCAACTCATTAATTGTACCAATACTAAAAATAGCTGACTTGTTATAACCTGCAAAACCTTTCGGTTGAACTAATTTAAATGAATTGGAAGTTGCTTGACCATTTAATGTTTGATCGGTTGATTCTAACTGGAATAGTTCAACATGATCTGTTTTAATAATTGAAATCGGTTTACCATCAGCATCTTTATGAGCGTGGTCAACAACACTTACCAATTTGTAAATTACAGTATTTGCAGCCAAATTTCTTGGTAACTGACCTTGACGTTTTGCCTCATCAATTTCACGTGAAGTCAATTGTTCATATCTATATTCATGCACATCACCATATTGATTACTATGGTCAAAACCTCTAATAATATCAGGTCGTTCAGTAACAGCAGCATTAGGATCTTTCATTTCTGCCAGCACTTCACCACTAAGTCCTTCAGCAAAATCATATGTTGTATTAGGAGCATGAGTACCTGTTGCACCAGTACGAGCCAAACCACCTTGGTCTTTACCTGTAAATGCATTTATACTATATCTCTGAGGTTCTTGTACATCTATTATTCCTGAAACCTGATTATTAGGAGCTTTAATAGGGCCACGTTTTTTCAAATCGTTAAGCCACATTGCAGCTTCTTGTTTATTAAGATATTTTGAAGCATAACCACCATTATATTGCCAATCAGTTAAAAATTCTGTTTTATGGAATACACCTTTTTCATCAACATAATATTTTACAATCTCACATGCTAATGTAAATTCTTCAGATCCAGGTTTTAATCCCACTTCTCTAGCAACATTTTCAGGAATATATTCAGATGAATGTTGTGCATGAGGATCATCAGGTTTTTGAGTTAAAGTTTCTTGACCTTTTGTTTCTAAAACTTGAGATAAATTATTATTAAATACATCTACTTCATTACCATTAATACCCTGATCAATTGCACTATTAAGCATTGCTGTACCTGTTGCTATTAATGTACTTGGCAAAACTGCTGAAATTTTAGCTTCACTAAATGCAGTAGCTGTTTGAGTATCTGAAGCAAATACTCCCGGAATATGGTGTAAACATTGAGCAACACCATTATATGGAATTTGCATAACAACTTCGCCATTAACCATATAATCTACTGAACCTGAATATGGAGTTTCTCCAGTAATATCCTGAGCATCAACACCAGCTTCTGCATGTGCTGTTGCACTATTTGATGAAGTATTACTATTACTTAATAGAGCACCAAATGCTCCCCCAAGTAAACCTGCTGGTAGCCCATCTAATAATACTTTACCTAAACTAATTTGATTTTCCCAATCAAATCCCATATTCTCAATATCTTTTTTATCAAGTCCTAAATCTCTTGCGGCTCTTTTTTCTGTAAATTCCATATTTCTTTTTTGGAACAATTTTTGAAAGAAATTACCTTTTTTAGCTGATTTATTTACTTGTCCATCAGTACCAACAACATTATCTAATATAAACTGATAAAATATATTTTTATTTGCATCTGGTACATTACCATTTTCATCGAACATTTTATTATAAAATTCCATACGTTGCTCTTCTGTAGAAGCTTCACCATACAGAGCTCTTGCCTGATCGGCACTATAATTTCTAACTGCAATTTTTATTTTTTCTTGTTGCTCTGGTTTAAGATCACTCCAATGCCAATTATTCATTTTTTGAATTGCATTATTTATACGTTTAGTACTCTTATCAACATTTTTCTTTAATGTTTTCATATGTTTTATTACATCATGAGCACCAGTCCTTGCATCCAAAATTCTTTGCTCTTCTTCATTTGGTTGATAAGTTGAATCTTGCATTCGTTTTCGTTCAATATTTTCTTCAACTTTTAATACCTGATTATTTTGTGCTTCAACAACAGTTTCAGCTTTGTCTGGTTTGTGTCCTTGTTTTATAAGTTCTGCAATTCTATCTTGTCTGGATTTTCCATAAAAACCTTCAAATAGAAGTTCTTTTTCAAGTTCTTTCCAAGCCTTACCTTCATTTAAGGAACCATCTTTTTTATATAATTGTGAATATTTTGATTGTGGGAACATTTCTTTTAATGCATTAAAAAATTGATTTTCAGGCAAAGGAGTCTGTTGTTCAAATGAATCAATTTGAGCATATCTATCAACATCCAATAACAAAACATCATCTGGACGATTTTGTCTGACATTATAACCATTAATATCTAATTTTTCTTTTATTTTAGCAAGATCAATACCCATAGGATTTTCCAGTAAAGCAAATATTTCTGATGGTTTATATCCATGCTCTCCAAGATAATCCATAAAAGCATCTTTGCTCTGAAGATTATTTAAATCATATTCTGTACCATTGATAGTAATTTTCATCTCTTTCTTTCCTTGCAAAGCTGCTTGCAAGGCATCTCCAGTCACTACCTGAGCGCGTTCAGTTTCACTTAAATGATTATAAGCAGTTTCTGTAATAGCTTGTCCTTTATAAAGACCATGTATTTGCGAATCCATGACAAATCCTTTCTCAGTTTTGCACACTGAAAATTGTACTTATACTTTCTCTTACTCATGTAAAAACATTTTTTAACCTGAAATTGCGCTTTTAGCAATATTCTTTACATTTTTTCATGTCAAAAAGGCTGTTTTTACACAAATATAGAGGATTTTTACCTTTTACATTTCGTAATATTATATATTATTTAAATATATAATATATACTCTTGGAATTTTATACGGGGTTTTGACCGCACACATTCCTTCTGCATGTCATGTCGGCAAATTTTCTAAAAACTTTAATTTTAAAATCCAACTTGTTACATTTGTTTACAAATTAAAAAGCATTAAAAAAGACACCGTTTAAGGTGTCTTTTATGGTGGAGGTTAGGAGATTGTCTTGCTCTGCGGCGTTAAACGGGTCTACAGTTGACTACTACATAGACTGTGTCTATTACGTAGTCAAGCTTTCGCCCTCTGCCACCTCGCGCTCGAACTCATATTGAGCTCTCATCAATACTAACACTCAAAATAAAAAAGACGATAACAGATGTCATCGTCTTTTTTATGGTGGAGGTTAGGAGATTCGAACTCCTGACCCCCTGCGTGCAAAGCAGGTGCTCTACCAGCTGAGCTAAACCCCCACGATTGTTTCGTGAAACTTATATGTACTTGTCACAAGTTCTATTGTACATGCTGATTTTTTTTTGTAAAGTACTTTTTTTATTTTTCTATAATTAAATTTGATAAAAATTTTTCTAATTTCACTTTATCTTCATAATACCACCAGCCAATAAGAGTTTCAAAAGCCGTTGCCTGACGGTATTCTGACTGATTTGAACGACGTCCGATTGGAATTGGAAGATTTCGGGCGCGACGAGCAATCTCTTGTTCTTCTTCTGTCAATTCCATATTATGCAAAAGTTCTGCCTGATACGATGCTTTCACCTTATCTGTCGTAATCTTATGTAATAATTTTGCATTCTCTGTCATACGAACCGTTTTCTCGCGAATAAACAATTCCCATACTGCATCACCAATATATGCATAATTTCTTAAATTCATATCTCCCATAAAATAATTGTACTATAAAAAGGTTTGTTCTATAATAATCGTATGAAAAAAATATTTTTGATTTTATGTTTAATAATGATTGGTAACTTGGTTTCTGCAGAATGCGGATGTCACAGACAGAGCAAATGTCTTGATTTAATGACATCAATGTACAATGAACGTGCAACTTTATATAATGTTTTAAATCTTTCTTCCGATCAACAAAAGTGTAAAGATGTTATTGATGCAAAACGTTATGACGAACTGGGAAAACAATTCCAACAACTTGAACAGGAAAAATTTGTTTTAAACAAAATGTGTGAAAACAAAGCAAGTTCTCAAGCTGTAAAAAAACAGGAAAATGTTGTTAAGAATATCGAAAAATGCATGAAAAAAACCGGTGATAAATATGATAAAGAATTCAAATCGGTTTTAAATTCCGAACAACGTTCAAAATTAAGGTCTATTAGAAAAATGCAGATTAAAGAGATTAAACATTGCCAAAAAAATAAAGCGTTTTATAAACAAGACCCTAATTTAAGACCGTTTGGCGAAAAAATGTATAAAAATAATGATGAAAAACTTTGTCCGACACATAACAAATGGCATTTATTCGGTTTTAAACATAAAACTAAATAGTTTAAATGATGATTTTTACAAAGATATCATTATAATTATGGTATGAAGAAACTGGCAGTATTAATTTTAGCAATCTTTTTCTCAACCGCAAGCTGTTTTGCATGGGGTTGGAAAAAAGATACCGGCACGCCATTAAATCAAGAATATAATAATGAAGGCAAGGGTTATATCGGAACTTTGCCAGATATTTCTAAAAATTTCGAAAGTTCTGAACCAAAAAGTGCAAAACCGATTTACGAAAAAAGCCAAAAATTTAATTCATCAGATGAGATAAAACCTGTACCAAGAGATAACCCTGCATTTGTAAACATTATTTTAAAATCTGATAAAACATCTCCATATGTCAATGACATAAACGATTTATTACCGCTTTTGGAAAACATTTTGCTCTGTATTGAAAATAATTATGATGTTCAGAAATTCAATGCAAAAGTATTTTTCTTTAATAAAACCGTAGAATATCTACAAAGCAAATATAAAAATTTACCTGAAAGCAGTTATACATCATTTCAAAAACTATTAACACTAAATACCCATACCAAATCTGTTGCCACATTACGTGCAGAAGCTGAAAAATACCGACCTTATCTTGCATATACAGGAGCAGGATATCTTTACAACGATAATGTCATAAATCAGCAATTAGACTACTTGAAAACCGAAATTGAAGAAACCATTGTAGTATTAAAAGATGTAAGATAAAAAGTAAGTCTTGACAAACTTTTTTCTTTGACTTAAAGTTAGTTTAGACTAACAAGGGTAAAAAATATGAAGATTTCTACAATAGCCAAATATGTTGACCAGCCAATGGTTTTGAATAAATTAGATAAAAAGATGCCCGCACTGCTGATTGGAGCAGGAGGCGGATACGGACTTATTGACACATTTAGAAGCAAAAAAGGAAAAGATAAACAGAAAAAATTCGTTAAAAATTCTATTATTATTGCAAGTACAATTGCTGCATCATTGATTGGAACAAGAGGATTAAAAATCGGCGGTAAAAAAGTTATTAAAGGTTTAATGGAGAGTGTTTCAACATCAGAGTTTCAAAAAACTCAAACTGTTGCTGTTGAAAAATTTCTTTCTAAAACTGATATAAAAGATGAGAAGATTTTAGAAGCTTTGAATAGAGCAAAAACAAAAGAGCTTTCACCAAAACAGGTGGAATTACTGATTAACCAACTTCCTACATCTCCTGCGAAAAAAGAGCTTTTTGGGACGATTTTGCCTGAAAAGAAAAATCTTAACTCAAAGGAGATTTTTTCTGAAGTTAAGAGGTTGTCATTATTAGGTTTAGTGCCGATTGTCGGGGGCGTTGGGGGTGGAATTATTGCAGATAAGGTCACCAATTCAAGTAATAAAAAAAGTACTGCAAATAAGATAAAAGAGGGAATTTACCAATATCTTGCCAATATTTTCTTATGCAATATAGGTGCAGGCGGTGCTTTATATGTATTTGAAAAATTAGAAAAAAGTAAAACGATAAAACCTCTCGGACCTATGGGCAAACTTGGTGTAATTTTTGGCGGAATTACAACAACAGGGATTATCGGCGGAAGTTATATTGCAAATTATATAAGCAAAAAAGTTATTGACCCAATGTTTGGTCAAAAAAATAATGGTCGATTATATGGAGAACGCAAACCTGAAGCTTTAGATATCGCATTACATTCTGACGATATTGCAACTGCCGGAATTTTATCAGGGTTTAAATGGATTGAGCCGACATTGCCATTCTTGTATTTTATATCAGGATATAGAGCCGGAATCGGCTACCGCAATGTCGAACATAAAAAAGCTGAACATAATAAAACGCAGCAAGTGGCATAAAGATTTCTACACAACCTTCTTATATACACCTCGCAGATGCGAGGTTTTTTATTCGGTTTCCAAAATATAATCATCCATAACAAAACCGTTGCCGATATCGGTTACAACGGCATCAATTGTTTTAAAACCCCATTTTTTATAGGCATTTATGGTATTAGTATTGTATTTGTTTACAGTTAATTGGATTTTTCTGCCGTCTGCGATTTCTTTAATTTTTTCAAACGCTTTTGCGCCCAGCCCTTGATGTCTAAATTCTTTTTTAATATAGAGTTTAGATAAAAAAAGATAATCTTTTTTATCCGAAACCCCAAAATAACCGATAGGCTTATTATTTGACATTATAAAATAATATGTGTAGTTTTCATTTTCAATTTGATTTGTTATAGCATTTTCTGATTGAAAATTTTCTACCATATAATCGATTTGTTCATCAGAAAGAATGCAAGTCCAGTATTCATGCCAGATGGATGAAGCCAGACTTGCAAGTTCTTTAATTTGATTTTGTTCTACTTTATTAAATACAACCATAAAATTTTTCCAAAACCCAAGTGGCGGGTGGAGCGGCACGCTCCTTAACCTATTACCGGCTGTACAAATGTTCTTGTAGAAAGGTCTTTATCCAGCATTAATAACGCCTTTTTATCATCGCCGATAAGTCTTAATGTTGCAAGAACATCGCCGACACTTGCTTCTTCTTCAACTTGTTCTTTCAAGTACCAGTTCAAGAACGACAATGATGCACGATCTTTAACTTCATCTGCAACATCCATAAGTGCATTAATTCTTGATGTTACAAATTCTTCGTGTTCTAAAACCTGTTCAAAACAAGCTAAAGGTGATTCCCATTTTGTTTCTGGTTTTTCAATAGCTTCAAGTTCAACTTCTCCGCCTCTTTCATGAACATAATCAAACATACCCATAGCATGAGCGTGCTCTTCCTGAACCTGAACATTGAACCAGTTTACAAAACCTTTAAGATTTAATCTTTCAAAATATGCTTTCATAGAAAGATAAAGATATTCAGAATACAATTCTTTGTTAATCTGGTCATTAAAAGCTTTTTCCATTTTTTCATTAATCATAGTTCTCTCCTTTTTGAGTTTATTTTAACACTTTAAAAATTTTTAGCAAAAAATTTTTTTATGGTTTTTACTATTAGCAATGAATAGCATAAATCAAAATAATTATACACCCTCTTTCTGCGCATATTATAAAAGTTCATTTGCAAGGCGGTTTGAAAAAGTACTTGCAACAGGTCAAGGTTCACAAGAACTTGAAGATGAATTTGTAAAAATATTACAGAAAAAAAGAAATAAACATGCACAAATGGGAACACCGGGAATGTATGGTTCTGTTTACAGACTTGATGATTATTATGTATTCAAAACATATCATGTCGACAGAGAATTAGGTACACACCCGTTTAAAAAAGTGTTCGACGAAAGGTTTCAGGGATTTAAAACTTATGTTGGCAATGTACTTGCAAGGTTTGGAAAAATTGAAGTTATAGCAAACGCAACCAGAGATAAACGTAAATTTGTAGAACTTGCAAGAGCATCTGAGCAGGGGGTAGAAGCTTATGCAGCTTCTTTAAGAGAATTTGCTTCACTTTCTCAAAAACAATTTGATATGCTTGCGCAGGATTTTTCAAGATTAAACGGAATTTGTGACAAAAATATTAATTATATGTTTGATACACACAATCCTAATAATCTTTTAAAAATCGGTAAATCTTTAAAACTTGTTGATGAAATTGCAATCACACCATGTAAAAAACCTAATGATATACTTGCATTTTTAAGAGCGTTTATCCAGGAAGGCGGAGATGTTAATCTCAAAAGAAACATTTTCAAAAAATGTATTTTAGCATCAGAAAAAGAAAAACTGCCAATGGATGATGCATATAATTTCAATTTTTCACGCGAACGTATGAAAAAAATTTTTAAAAACGCAGGTGTAAACGATACATTTGAAAACTTTTACCAAAAAATGAATGAATTCCGTACGCAAAAAAATCATATGCAATTAGTACAACAATATTTAGAAAATATTTAATATTTCGGGTAATGTAATTTTTTTATATTCTGCTTAATTTGTTAATGCTATGGAAAACTGTGTTAACAAATTACTTTTAGCTTTAAATGAAAATATTAATTTACAGCGTGATGAATTTGCAAACTTCACTGCATTTCATGGAATCGGTTCTGCATATAATAAACGCTGGCTTGGGAACATTGTTCCCGCAGATGTTTTGAAGCTTTCGGTAAAGGATGCAGTAAATATCATTGCAACTTTATCGGAAAGCGGTGTTTTCTATGACAAATTTCCCGACTATATAGAAACACCGAATTATGGCGACAAATGGGGCAGGTTAGCAAATTATATTGAGATTAATGACCGCGCAATCGCGGTAATGGACGGAGGCTGTACATGCAAGGGGATTTTGAGCTGTATAAAGCTTTTAAATGCAATTCCGCCTTCTGCAAAAAGTTGGGCAAACTGCGTAATTTTGTCACAAGTATGGCAGAATATTTTCGGCGATGCTTACGAAAAAGGTCCGTTTGAGGAAAATTCTATTTACGGTTTGCGTCTTAATACAAGTTACAGCGAAAATATTATAGATTATTCCATTGTTGATAAAATTTCACCCGAAGAACAATTGAAAGCCTTTGTTGATTTGGCACATTTTAGAGGGATTAAAGTCGGTTTCAGACATGTTATTTCCGCAGACCAGATGAAAGTTGCAAAACATTATGAAGATGACGTTACTTTCAACTGGCAAAACCCCGAACATGTTGAAATTTATATAAATGAATGCGTTAAACTGATGAATTTAGGCTTTGAATGTATGTTCATAGATTCTGCAAAACATATCGGTGGATATGATATGGAAAATTATACAGGCGTCGGCGCACTGCCTGAATATCATCAGATGCAGTATATTTTGCACGAAATCCGATGCCGTACGGGAAAAACTGATATAAGTTTTGTCGGTGAAAAAAGTTCGTTCGATTTTGAACGTTACAGGCTTATGGGTCTGAATGCGGGAACAGATTTTATCACAGGCGACAATTTTTACGCCGTAAGAGATTTGTCCGAAACTCTCAAATACAACCGCGAATATGCTCCGGGGGTTGAAATCACAAATGACAACAACGAGGGCGGACTATCTTACGAACAAAAATTAAACCGCATTAATTCAGCTTTATTCGGATTTTATCTGGCAAGCGATAAACTGCCGAGTTTTATGCAGATGAACGATTTGTTTCCTCTGCGTTATGATACAACAACCCATCATCTTATGATGACAAATCCGTCTTATTCTATTAACGGAACGGCTCTGAGCCATTGGGAAAATTTGTTTGCATTCGATGATGGAAGATTTTATAACAAATGCGTTGGTGAAATTTTTGCCTACGCATTAGAAAGGTAACGGAGGCTTTAGCCTCTGGCGTTAATTTATAAAATACCACCAAAGGTGGTGAAAAGGAGAAAAAAATGACATTTAATCCATTAGAAGAAAAGGGAATCCCTGTAGAAAAACAAGTTAGAAGCTGGCATGATATAGTTAAACGCCCTTTTGATAAACACGATATTGACTGCTATTCAAGAACAAGACAAATCTTGATGAATGGTATTGAAGTTGAAGCTTGGAACTTTAAACACAACTTCTCGCGCTCTTTCCATGATGCAGAAGCCCGCAAACTTATTTCTTTATCAAGACGTATCGAAGATATGCAGCAGACAACAGTAAACTGGCTTACACCCGCATGCCAGTCTGTTTTGGAAACAACATTAGGCTATGAACAGGTTGCAGTTGATTTAACCGCATGGCTTGCTCAGAACGAACCTGATGAATATGTAAAATCAGTTTATGATATGGGCTTATTAGAAGACTTTGACCACCTTTACAGATATAGCCAATGGGCATATATGGTTCATGGCATTGACCCCGATAACATCCTGCAGGGAATGACTGATGTAGTAATCGGACGTCCTACACAAAACCACCACAACTGCAGCGGTGTAAGACTCATGAACCACTATGACAGAAATACTGCATCTCCTCAAACAAAAGTTAATCTATATACACTCGTATCAGGTGAACAGCAAACCCATAACTTCTACGCGGAACACGGTATGATGTACGCAAATGATGATTTAAGAAGAACATACGGTGAAATTTGTGACGTCGAAGAAGAACACGTTACGATGTATGAAAGCTTAATTGACCCGAATGAAACTCCGTTGGAAAAACTTCTGCTTCACGAGTTTACCGAAGTCTGCACATACTATAACTGCTATAAAGATGAAGAAAATGATAAACTTAAACAGGTTTGGGAAGAATTTTTAGCATTTGAATTAGGACATCTTCAAATCGCATCAGACTTACTCAAAAAACATGAAAAACGTGATCCGGAAGAAATTATCGGCAATAAAATTGTTCTTCCTTGCCACTTTGAAGAACAAAAAGAATACGTTACAAATATCTTGGAAAACGAAATCGATAAACGCCACGATGGCAAAGGCGGTTTCACAACAATCGAAAACTTGCCGGAAGACTGGCCGAGCTATCGAATTCAAGATATTACAAACGGCAAAGGAGCACCGACAGAACAAACAATTCGTCTAATCGATACCTCAATCGGTATGGATATTGTTACAGCTTCACCAAAACTTCGCAAAAAAGAACCCGACCTCCTTGCCCGTGGTCTTGAACCTGAAATGCAAGCACCAAATACAGTAACTGTTGAAGATTACGAACGTATGGTAGAAGTCGAACCAATGGAGTTTTAATTATGAAATTAATGAAAATCTTAAAAATTACAGCTTACGCAACAATGATTACAGCAGGTATTTTTATGATAGTAAAAGGCTGTATGGAAAAACGCAAAAAAGATGCTAAAGAAAAAATGATATTAATTGCAAAACAATTGAATACAGATATTAAAAATACCGAACGTAAAATTTCTCCCCGCTACCATGAAAAAAACCAGAAAAAATATGACGAAATGTGGGGTGAAGAAAATAGCTGCAATTAAGGCGCCTTACGGCGCCTTTTTCTATATTAAATCTACCAATCCTGTTGAATGGTCAAAATGACATTTTGCAATCAAAAGTTTTTCATTTTTAACAGCCTCGTTAATAATAACAGAATGCTTCATCAAATAATCCTCAACCCATTTTGTATGTTCCTGCGCAAAGAAATTGTGACATTTTTTACCCTCTGCGCCAACTTTGGCTGAACTTATTCCGTCTTGGTCAGTCGCTACGCTCCCGTTATCTTCCTTCTTATCCAATACAGGATAAACACATTTCAATATTGACGAAAAATTACTCATCGGCTCAGGATAATGCTCTTTTGCATACTTCATAACCCCGCAGTCGTCATGCCCGAGAAGGATTAATAAAGGTACACCAAGTTTTTTAATTGCATACTCAACACTTTCCACCACATTCGGTCCCGTTGTCATGCCTGCAACTCTTGCGACAAAAAGTTCGCCAATTCCGCAGTCAAAAATAATTTCAGGTACTACCCTGCTGTCAGAACAGGTCAAAACACAAGCATACGGCTCTTGATGAAACGCATATTTCTGCAAAGTTTCCAAAGTCATATTCTTTGTGGTCGGAGTTCCGTTTACAAAATTTCTGTTACCTTTTAAAAGTTTTTCAAGTTCTTTTTCTGCTTGTTTTATCATACAAGTATTATACCACAAGCAAATCACCTAAAATTCTGTCATATTTTCTGGGATTAAATTTCATATAACCGCTTGCGGGAGTGAAAGTCATTTCACCAAAATAAATTTTGCCGTCAATATTGTGCAAATCAACACGGACAAATTTAAAATCTTTTGACAAAATACGCGCAATCTCAAGCATTTTATCAAAGTTTTTCGGCTTTGGAACTTCAAACTCGTGCAAACTTCCGCCATAATTGAAATGCAGATTGTTCCACTCCGTATCAAACATTGTACAGCATACATTATCGGTTCTTTTTTCAGAGGCGAACAATATCATTTTGGGTTCGCCGTTAAAACAGAATATTAAGTACTCGAACAATTCATTAGTGTTTTTAATATATTCTTCTGTAAAAATCAGCGGTTTTATATCCCTATACTGCATTTCATAACCGCTTTTGTATGCATAATTAACTTTTAAAAAATCGTTGAACCTGTCTTTTTGGGATGCGTCGGGCTTCCCGCCTTCAATAACAAGTAATTGCATATTACAGCCGTGGTTGGTTTTTATAACATATTCATCAGGAAGCTTTGAAAAATCAATATCTTCATATTTTTCATAAACCCCGTAGATTTTCTTTAAATATTGCTCCCCTATTTTTTCCGCAACCCAATCACGCACGGCAATTTTGTCCGCCAATTGAGTTTTTATCGGCAGACAGTCATAGGCTTTTAACCATTGAATTTTTTCAGAAAAAAGCTTCGGACGTTTAAAGTTTATAATCCGCCCTTTTCTGAGAAAATATTTAATAATGATAAAAGCGGGAAGAAATCTCCCCGCTCTGAAGAACTTAACCATTAGCATCTTCTTCAGTATCATTACCTGTATCACCTGCTGGTGGAGTTGTAACTTCTTTAACTGTTGACATAACTTTCTCCTTTTTCATTTTTGTACTTCCAAGGGTGCGCAATCCTTTCTCGTTCATATTAACACGTTTAAGATTGTTTGTCAACACATAATCCAATTTTAAATATTATTTGACCACCGAAACAGATAAATTATCATGATAAATATGGATAATCTCAAAAAGAAGTTTGGACAACGAGTCAGAAAAATAAGACAAAAGCAGAATTTATCGCAGGAAGAACTTGCAGAAAAAATTGATATTGCCGTAAATAATATGGGCAAAATCGAACGTGGTGAAAGTTTTGTGACAGCTGTTACATTGGAAAAGCTTGCCTCTGTGCTTGATGTTAAAGTTGAAGATTTTTTCAAATTCGACAGTTTTGTATCTATTGAAGAAATGAAATCAGAACTTGATTTTGAAAAAATGTCGGATGATGAAATTACACAATTATACAGGTTTTACAAATTATTTTTATGCTAATATATCCTAGAGAGGGATATGATTATGGAAAAGATTTGTGATTTTATAAAAGCTCATAAGGATGCATTTATATTCTTGAGCTTGGCTTTAATTTGTTATTTTGTTTTCTTTTTTAATATTGGAAACTATGCATTAATGGATGTTGATGAAACCCGTTATGTTTCAATGGCAAGGGATATGTTTCACAGCAAAGATTTTTTGACACTTTATCTTAACGGCGAGTACTTTTTTGAAAAACCGCCTTTATATTTTTGGGGTGAATGTTTGTCATTTGCAATTTTTGGTAAAGTAAACGAATTTACAGCACGTTTTCCCGTCGCCTTATACGGAACTTTATCAACATTTTTGGTATATTTTGTCGGCAAAAAAGTTGAATCAAGACGCTTTGGGTTTATTTCAGCGGTAATCCTTGCAACAACTTTAGAGTTTGTTATACTGGCAAAATTTGCAATCCTGGATATTGTCGTCACAACCTGTGTCGGATTTTCGGTAATGTTCGGGATTTTATCACAATTTGCACGACGTAAATGGCTTTGCTGGTATCTTTTCTATGCCTTTTCAGGGTTTGCTGTTATGGCAAAAGGAATTCCGGGGTTTGTAGTTCCATTTGCAGTAATGTTTTTTGTAACCATAGTGAACAAAACTTTTAAACAATCTTTAAAATACATGCCTGTAGGATTTTTATTATTCTTTTTAATCGTACTCCCCTGGCATTTGATTATGTTCAAAATCCACGACCCGTTATTCTTTGACGAATACATAATGAAACATCACATAAACCGCTTTTTCTCATCAAGCCAAATAGATAGAGAACAGCCGTTTTATTATTATATTTTGACAGTTTTGTGGGGGCTTGTACCTTGGATTTTCTCAAGCATAGCAGTAGGTGTTTCTAAAATTAAAGAAATTAAAATGTCAAAATTTATGCTGTTTAACCTTATTGCCTTTGCGGTTACAATGCTGTTTTTCTCAGCATCAAGCACAAAATTGATTACATATATTCTGCCTGTTTACTTCTTTACAGCAAACATTTTGGGATACATTTGGGAAGATTATATTTTCAACAACAAGTACAAAAAATCAATCAATATTTCGGTTTATATCCTCGGCGGAATTTGTATTATCGCAGGTATTACAGCATGTTTTATGAAATATTTTCTGCCTGAACAAATCTATCAGGATATTTTAAGCATAAAATGGTTCTGCATAACAATTGTTCTGCTGTTCGGGATTTCAAGTATTCTGTGTGCCCTAAAAGATTGGCGCAAAGGTGTTTTTGCCTGCTATGCACTTTTAATAATTATTACATCGGCATTCGGTACAAAACTTTTCTACAATCTTGACTATAAATTCGGACAAGATGATTTAATGCAGTTTGCAAAATACGCAAAAGAAAATAACAAAAAAATCGTTGTCCTGAACAGTGAAAGAAGATATTCCGTTCTTTATTACTATGGCAAACATGTATATTACATCTCAACAGATGACAAAGATGAGATGAACAGATTTGGTGACATGCTTGATGATAAAGATGTTGTTGCTGTTGTGAAAGAAAAGAAAATGCCGGAAGTTGACAAAACACTGGATTTTGATGTTATAATCGACGGCAGAAAATATTCACTCATAAAGGTTAAATAATGCTAAAAAGATATGAACTGTTTCTTGAAAAATTTGATAAAAAATTAGATAAATATTTTGAAGAACAGTGTGAATTTATCAAATGCAAAGAAGGATGCTCAGCCTGCTGTGAAATTGGTGAGTATCCTTTTTCAAGACTTGAAGCTGAATATCTTATGTCAGGATTTATAAAACTTCCCTCTGACATAAAGGTTAAAGTACGTCAGGAAATAAAACTCCTAAAATCAGAAAATCCCAAAATGTACAAATGCCCGTTCTTAATTGATAACAAATGTTCGGTTTATCAATATCGCGGAATTGTCTGCCGAGTACACGGGCTTGCATGGTTTGACGGAGAAAAAATTCAGCTTCCATATTGCGTAAATAAGGGCTTGAATTACTCAAAAGCGTTTGACCGTGAAACAGGTGAGGTATTTTTGCCAAACGCGGTGCAGGAGCATTTGCGTATCGATAGTATTTTAAGAAGCCACGAAGCAGAAAAGTATGAACTTGAATGCGGAGAAATACGCCCGCTTATAAAATGGTTTTAAAAAAGGCGGGTATATAACCCGCCTGATTAATGTAAATATCTTAAATAAAGATATACCGAACTCAACGTCAATGAAATAAATGTAACCAAAGCACCATATTTCATAAATCTCATAAACGAAATCGGATGACCTTTTGTTGTAGCAGTTTCGCTTACTATTACGTTTGCTGCCGCACCGATAATTGTAAGGTTTCCACCCAAACAAGCACCTAAAGAAAGTGCCCACCACAACGGGTGATGACCTTCACCTGCATAAGGCAGAGTATGCTGAACCTGTGCAATCAACGGAGCCATTGTTGCTGTATAAGGAATATTGTCGATTATACCTGACAAAATACCTGAGCCCCATAAAATGAACATTGTTGCAGCTTCCAAGCTTCCATGTGTAAGTTCGATAAGTTTATCCGCCAAAAATCCGATACCGCCGTTAGCTTCAAATCCGCCGATAATAATGAACAAACCAATAAAGAAAAATATAGTTAACCATTCAACATCTCTGTAAATTTCTTTTGGTTTTTCAAATAAAAGTAAGAATGATGCACCGGCAACAGCAAACGCATAAGCCGGAATTCCTGTAATATCGTGAGTTACAAAGCCTAAAATTACAAGAGCTAATGTAACCATTGAACGTATCATTAAGCCCTTATCTTCAATAGTTTTTGAGTTATCAAGGTTTGCAATATGTTCCATTTTTTCAGGAGTTGCTTTCAATGATTTTCTGAATAAGAAAATTAAAACGCCTACACACACCAAGAAAATCACTGCAATAATACCTGATAATTCATTAACAAAGTCCATAAAGCTTAAACCTGCTTTAGCACCGATAATAATGTTTGGCGGGTCACCGATAAGTGTTGCGGTACCGCCAATATTTGATGCAAGAACCTCTGTAATCAAAAACGGTACAGGGTCTGTATCGAATTCTTTTGCAATAACAAAAGTTACAGGCATAATTAATACAACAGTTGTAACATTATCCAAAAATGCTGATGCAACAGCAGTAAACGCCGCTAATGCAAATAGAACCATTTTTGGATGTCCTTTTGTAGCCTTCAAAATCTGTAGTGCAATCCATTTAAATACACCGCTTCTGCTTGCGATATGAACAATAATCATCATACCGATAAGCAGGAAAATAACTTCAAATTCTACATAATCAAAAACTCCACGGATATATTTGCCTAAATCACCATCATAATGTCCATGGAAAGGCAAAAGTCCGAGAAGCAAAGTTAGAGATGCGCCAAACAACGCAACTACAGATTTCTGAATTTTTTCAGAGGCAATGAAAACATAGGCAATCAAAAGTATTGCGCCTGATATAATCATGCCGTAATTTGATACTAAATTGTCTAACATAGTCCCCTCTCAATCTAATTTACGCTGTCTATCATAACATAAAAACAACAAAATATCGTTCAAAATGTAAGAACTATTTGTCCTCACTCTGCTCGCAGATAAAAAAAAAGCTATGTACATAAGAAGTGCATAGCTGTTGATTAGGGATATGTGTATCTTAGTTCTCTAAGGAGTATGGTTATATATTAGCAAACCAAATCCGAAATGAAATCGTAAAAACGGATGATGTTTTTTAAATTAATCACTTTGTGTTATAATCTATTTATGTTCGACAATTTAAGTGAAAAATTACAAGATATAATAAGCAAAACCCGCGGAAAAGAACTTACTCAAGATAATATGCAAGAGGCTTTACGCGAGATTAGACGTGCACTTTTAGAAGCTGATGTTAACCTTCGTGTTGTAAAATCTTTCATCTCATCTATCAAAGATAAAGCCGAAGGAGAAAAAGTTCTTGAAG
The DNA here is from genome assembly GCA_947073645.1 of uncultured bacterium. Classification (GTDB taxonomy): domain Bacteria; phylum Cyanobacteriota; class Vampirovibrionia; order Gastranaerophilales; family Gastranaerophilaceae; genus Stercorousia. The sequence continues at coordinate 45,873 of CAMTMK010000004.1, forward strand.
GTGTTGACCCATCTCAGCAGTTGATTAAAATTGTGCATGACGAGCTTGTTAATCTTCTGGGAAAAGAGCAAAACCCGCTTAATTTTTCAGGCAATCCTAATTTAATTATGATGCTCGGACTTCAAGGTTCAGGTAAAACCACATCTTCTGCAAAGCTTGCAGTAAAGCTTAAAAAAGAAGGCAGAAATCCGCTTTTAACAGCATGCGATGTTTATCGTCCAGCAGCGATTACACAGTTGCAGACCCTTGGAACAGAAATTGGTGTTGAAGTATTTACAATACCTGATTGTCAAGATGTTCAAAAAATCGTACAAGGTGCAATTGATTATGCAAAAGACAAAGGGTTCAATACCATAATCCTTGATACAGCAGGACGTCTACAGATTGATACGGATATGATGGCCGAACTTCTTTTGATTGACAGAATTTTTAAACCGGCAGAAAAACTTCTTGTAATAGATGCTATGACAGGGCAGGAAGCTGTTAATGTTGCTGAAAACTTTGATGCACAGCTTGGTTTGACAGGTTTAGTTCTAACAAAACTCGACGGCGACAGCAGAGGCGGTTCAGCATTAAGCGTTTCTTACTGCACAGGAAAACCTATCAAACTTACAGGTACAGGCGAAAAATTAAACGCACTTGAAGATTTTTATCCTGAGCGCATGGCAACAAGAATTTTGGGCATGGGCGATATTGTATCACTTGTAGAGCGTGCTCAAGAAGTTTTTGACGAAAAACAGGCATTAGAACTTGAAGAAAAAATGAGTAAGAATAATTTTTCTTACAACGACTTTATCAAGATGCAAAAGCAAATGCAGGCTTTCGGTTCAATGGGTAATATGTTAGGTATGCTCGGGCTTAATATCGGCAAAGATGATAAAGAAAAGTTATCTCATGAGAGTGAAAAACAATTTAAGAAAATGGAAGTTTTCATCTCAAGCATGACTCCGGAAGAACGCAATAATCCTGATTTGATGAATACGAGCCGTAAAAAACGTATTGCAAAAGGATGCGGAATGGACTTTCAGGAAGTTAACGCGTTTGTTAAACAGTTTGAGCAAATGCGCACCATGATGAAGGGGATGAATGATATGAAAAAGATGTTTTCGCATGGACTTCCCGACATGAGCAAAATGGGTAATATGGGTGGTCTTGGCGGATTTAACGGCAAACTTGGAAAACATGCCATGAACAAAGCCATGAAAATGATGAGAAAATTTAAATGAAACGATTTTTATTAATTTTATTATTACTTGCAAATATCTGTTATGCTGACGAAATTGATGTCAATGCGTATATGGAACAATATAGTAAGGAAGTTCAGCAGACCATAAAAGCGAATTTTAAATATAATGGCGAGGAAAGTGCAACAGCTTCTGTAAGTTATAAGATTAATCCTGACGGCTCAGTTGAAGATATTAAGGTTGAAAAATCTGGCGGAGTTGATATGGACGAAGTTTTAATTAACGCAGTCAAAAAATCTGCACCGTTCAAACCGTTTCCCGAAAACTTAAATCTTGCATCAGTCAGAATGACAACAGGATTTCAACATGTTGTACACAAGTATCAATCACCGTCTGTGCCTGCTTATCAAAATGTACGTATGGCGATTTTGCCAGTTCAGCCTTCTGCCGAAACCCAAAAAGCACATCAAGATTATATGGATAAGCTTAATAAATACATTTTTGACAGAATACCTACAACGTACAACCATATTCCGAATGAACCTGCAATAAAATGTAAGGTTACAAAATACGGAACACTGAAAGATATTAAAATCACTCAATCATCAGGACTTGACGAATATGACAGAAAACTTGTTGAAACATTTTCAAAAATTCAATATAAGCCGTTTCCTGCAGAATTAAATCAGTATGATGAACTGCCGTTTTCCATGAAAGTTTATAAACAAATACGCACAAACCGCGGGTTTGATAATCCTTATTATAGAATGTGGTAAGGAAAAGATTTTTAAAGTGCTCTTATTATTGATTTTATATTTATGTCAGTAACTTTCAATAATGCAATTGTTTTTGCGTTTTCGTCCAAATTGCCGAATTTTTTCAAGATTTCTGCTGTTTTTAAAATTAATGTTTGATTATTTGACTTTAAAAGTTCGCGAATTTTCAGCAAATCTGTTGCAAAATCAAGCGCCGTAAACACAAAAGGACTATCTTCGTTCAATTCATCATTAATATATTTTTCTAAATCTTGTGTATTTTTAAGTAATTTTTTAATATCCTGAACTTCGATTTTGGTATTTTTGTCCTCGTCAAAAAGATACTCGTCATTTTCTGTTAAAGTATCAAATTTGTCACGTGCATTCAATAAGACTATTGAAGATTTGCTGTCATCGTAGTTATTGATAAGTCTTTCAAAAACTTCAAAAAATTCATAGTCAAACACTGCACTCAAAGGCAGAATTTCGCCAAGTCCATTGATTATAAAATTAATCGTTAAAAGCGCATCTTCATAATATTCATCAAGAAGTTCAAAAAGATTTTCGATATAAGGAATTTCTCCTGCAATATTTTCTGCCATTGCAGAATTTCTCATTGCTGTGAAAATTTCAGGCAGTGCTTCTTTTTTGCCGTATGCACTTAAAAATTTCACTGCAGAAAGTTTTTCAAATTCATCATCACTTTTTAATTTTTCAAGAGCATTATTATATGATTGTTCATCTTGCCAAAGTGCCAGAGATGATGCACAGTTTTGGGCAAGAAATTCATTGTCTGAATAAGCATTTTCTAACAAAAAATTATGTGCGAGTTCATCTTGAATTGCACCGAAAAATCTTGCACAATAAGTTTTTTCATCATCTGTGCCGTTTTCAAATTTTTCAAGCATCAAATCCGTCAAATCCTCATCAGCATATTTTACAAGTGCTGACACAATTACATCTTCATAAGACGGTGAGTAAAATTTTAAAAACTCAATTAAATTTTTGTAATTATTTTCATTAATTTGTACACCAATACGTTCTGCAACATTTTGTTTTACAAAATCAAATAAAAAGCTTTCGCTTTCCACAAGTTCTTGAAAAAGCGCAGTATCGCAGTCGTTGACAAGATGTTGGGCAACAGGTTCAAAACCGAATTTGCCCGTAAGTTTTTTTAAATTTTCGCTCATAGCACCATAATTTCCTGATATAATTCTAAACCCGCATCAAAGCGGGTGAAAAGATTAATCCAAGTAGAATACAGTAATAACTTTGTGACCTTCTTCAGCGTATTGAACCGCATTGTGCAAAGTTTTACTAGTGTGAGATAAGAAAACGATTAATTGGTTGCAATCATCAATAATTTCTCTGTTGCAAACTCTTGATGCGTCAGCCAAAGTCATCATCGCTCTGTCAGGATGTTCAACGATGTTTGGAACACCGATAAGCTGATTTTGAACGTCACTTGGCTGTTGTCCGATAGTTTGCGGTAAAATAACTTTCAATTTATCAGGATTAGACTTCATAGCACCGCGGATTGCTGCTGCGTTAGTACCGGAAGAACCGCCTGATGTAATTATTGTATTACCTTGCATAACAAGTGCTGTTGCAAGAGTTTCAATCATTTGTTGGTGAGTAATAGGAAGGTTACGGCTTCCGATAATAGCAATTTTTTTAGCTGCTTGCTGAATTGTAGCCAATTCCATAGCTAATTCATCAACAGTATCAGGTGAATTTGACGACACAGTATCCAAATCGTCCATAGGCACTACTATTGACTGTTGTTTTTGTGCATCGTTGTCAGAACTCATTTGTATATTTGTCATCTCAAATTCCACCTTTTTTTTAATTGCAATCTACTCATTTTTAGTTTATGCTGATTATATCACAAAAAATTGATTTTGGGAATAGGGAAATGGAAAATATATTAGGTAATCTTAACAAAGAACAGAGAGAAGCTGTTGAAACCGTTCAAGGTCCTTTGCTTGTTTTAGCGGGCGCGGGCAGCGGAAAAACAAAACTTTTAACATCAAGAATTGCATATCTCATCAAACATGAGTGCATTCGCCCCAAAAACATCTTAGCCGTAACATTTACCAACAAAGCAGCTAAGGAAATGAAAGAACGTTTGGGCAATATTTTGGGTGAAGAAGTTGTCAAATATATGTGGGTAGGTACTTTCCACGGTATTTGCGGAAGAATGCTCAGAGAAAATATTGAAAAATATAATTTTCAATCAGGCAAAAAGTTAGATAAAAATTTCTCTATTTATGATGAAACAGACAGTAATGCCGTAATTAAACAGGCTATTAAAAAATTGAATTTGGATGATAAAGTTTATGCGCCAAAACTTGTAAAAACCGTTATTTCAAACGCTAAAAACAAAATGCAGGATGCATATACCTTTGCAACTTTTGCAAGAGATTTCAAATCCCAAAAAATCGCGGCGATTTATGAAGAATACGAAAATTCTTTAAATAACAATAATGCAATCGATTTTGACGATATGTTGATGTTGACGGTTAAATTGCTTGAACAGAGCAAAGAAGTCAGAGAATATTATTATAACAGATTTCAACATATTCTGGTTGACGAGTTTCAAGATACCAACATGGCACAGTATAAGCTTATTAATATGCTTTATTCAAATCTTGAGGCTGAAATTCCCGATGAACGCTCGCTTTGCGTTGTAGGTGATGTTGACCAGTCAATTTACAGCTGGCGCGGTGCGGATTATACGATTATTTTAAACTTCCAGCAGGATTTCAAAAAAACAAAGTTAATCAAGCTTGAACAGAATTACCGTTCGACCGCAAATATTTTGAATGTTGCAAACGCAATTATTGAAAACAATACAGAGCGTGTAGATAAAGTTCTATATTCAAATAAAGGCGACGGCGAGCTTATTGATTACTTTGAAGCGCAGGATGAAGGCGATGAGGCAAACTTTATCGCAAGCCGTATCAAACAAGACAGTGCAGGCGATTATAACCGCTATGCAATTCTTTACCGTACAAACTCTCAATCGCGTGCGCTTGAAGAAGCATGTATGGCAGCTGGAATTCCATACAGAATTTACGGCGGTTTGAAATTCTACGACCGTAAAGAAATTAAAGACATAATCGCATATTTGAAATTGATTTATAACACTGATGATTCCCAAAGTTTCCGCCGTATTGTCAATGTACCGAAACGTGCAATCGGCGATACCACGGTTAAAAACCTTGCAGATTTTGCGGATAAAGAAGATATAAGCCTTTTTGCGGCATGCCAGAGAATTGAAGATGCATTGGAAATTCCACCAAGAACACGCTCAAAATTGAAGGATTTTTCAGAACTTATCTTGAAATTTAAAGATGCACAAAAAACCTACTCATTACAAGAGTTTGTAACCCTTGTAATCGAAAAAACAGGCTATCTTGCAGAATTACAGCGTGAAAATACACCCGAAGCCGAAGCAGATATTGAAAACTTGCAGGAATTGGTAAACGTTGCAGGTGAATTTGTTCCGGAAGAAAATGAAAATGCGCTTGGCGAATTTTTACAACAGGTTGCATTGGTGTCTGATTTAGACGGAATGGAAGATATTACAAACAACGTAACACTGATGACCCTTCACTCTGCAAAAGGTTTGGAATTCCCTGTAGTATTTCTTGCAGGGTGTGATGAAGGTGTTTTTCCGCACCAGAGAACATTTAATATCCCGTCAGAAATGGAAGAAGAAAGACGACTTATGTACGTTGGTGTAACGCGTGCAGAAGAAAAACTCTATCTTACATCAGCAAAACGCCGTCAAATGTGGGGTGAATACAAGTATTACAACCCGTCAAGATTTTTGGAAGAAATTCCACGCCAACTGTTGAATTCAATCGGATTTGAAGGTTCAACAAGCGGTTCTTCAACTTTCCAAAATGCTGTATCAAAAGCTAAAACAGGAAAGTCTGATTTTTCATACTCATCGGCACAATTTGACAGTTCGGGTTATGTAAAACCTTCATCAGGTTTTGGAAAAGGTTTTGTAGCACCTACAAAAGGGCTTGCATCAGGCAAATCAATGCAGCCTTCAAGAACTCCTTCACGCACAATTCTTGTTAAATCACAAGCAAATAAAGCACGTGATGAAGAGCGTACAAAAGAATTTTTTAAAGACAATGCAATAAAAAGAATGCTTCAAGAAAAACGCGAAAAAGAACGTATTCAGCAGGAACAAGAAGCTGAACGCCAACGCAGAATGGAAAATACAACTCCTGTTGAATATATTTTTAATGAAGGTGAACGTGTTTTTCATGACAAACTCGGCATCGGACATATCAAGGAAGTAGCACAAATCGGTGAAAGCTTGATGTACACAATTGACTTTGGACGTCAAGGAATCAAAGCTATGGACGCTGCCTATGCAAAACTTAAGAAATTTTAGGAACATAGCCGTTTCTAACAGGCACGAAAATTATTAAAGATGAAATAACAGTTTATTAATTTGTGTAAAAATTAAGTTTAAAACACTAGTAATACATGCAAATCAAGGTTATACTACTTATGTAGTAGTGTTAGTAAAAGGATTTATTAATTGGGCAATGCCGTCTATATGGCGTATTGCTTTTAAAGTAAACTATTATAAAATAGTTTTAAGCAATGTAAACTCATTTTTGCGATTAAGCAAAAATAGTTTATTAGAAGTTTTACATGTAAAGTAGGTGTAGTATTGAACGAAAATAAGGTAGACAGTAAAAAGGCTCAAACGCCTAAAAAAAGCAGAAATTCAGCTGTTTCAAATCCATTGGCGAAACAGATGAATGCGCTGAAAAAACCTGCTGTTAAAAAAGTTGTTCAAGAAACTCCAAAACTTGTTTCCGACCCTATTTCTCAGGAAACATCAAATATTGTTGCTAAAATAAACAATTTCAATACAAACAAAACTTCCAATAAAATTTATGGAAGCGGTTATATGAACGGAAGTTCTCACAAAGTTATTGATTATTCTGATATTGTTTATTCATTAAATTCAGCTTTATCCGATAAAACAAGCGTACAAGATTTATTTGTATCTGTACATAATTTGTTTATGGAAAAATTAAATCACATATTTACGGCATTCGGAGTTTATCACGAAAAGTCAAAATGTGTTAATATGAAACTTTTTAATTCAATGGGAAATACTTATACTTCAAAGATATTTATGTCTGATGATACAAATCCTGTTATTGAATGTTTCAACAGCTGTGAACCAATATGTTATGAAAACAGTAAGTTTTTAAACATACCTTATTTACACGCATCTTCTACAATTATTCTTCCTCTAAACTGTGTCAGCGGATGTAAAGGGGTTATGGCAGTAGGAAAAGACCATTTGGAAAATCATATCGGACTTTTCTCATTTATCGCAAATTATTGTGCATTATTTATGCAGAATGTAGAACTGGTTGAACAGGCAAATCTCTATGCAAATACCGATGCTTTGACCGGTTTGTATACTCACAGAGGATTTCAGGAAGTTTTGTCATCAGAACTTAAACGAGCTTCTGACAATGATTCTGCGCTTTCAATCATAATGCTTGACATCAACAATATTTCTAAAATTAACAGAGAACTTGGTCACGCAAAAGGCGACGAAGTAATTAAGCTTCTTGCAGAAAAAATTAAGCAAAACATAAGAAGTACAGATAAAGCAGGACGTTACGGCGGTGATGAAATTGGAATAATTCTGCCGGATACAAGCACTGCAGATGCAAAATACTTGGCTGAATATATTACGTATTGTCTTTCTTGCTGTTTTGTGGACGATGTAGGACCTGTTAAGGTGTCTGTTGGTATTGCAACATTCCCGGAATGCACAAGAGACCAGGAAAAACTTCTTATCCTTGCGGAACAGGCAATGTATATTTCACAGGCTAAGGGTTATAAAGAAGGTATGTCAGCAATTATCAGTTCTTCAGATTTCAATTTCTGGGATGATGATGCATTGAACTCTTTTGCGGAAGTTATTGCAAAACGTCACTCACAGCTTGGCATAAACTTTGAAGACGAACTTGTTCACAAATTTAATAACGAAAATATTGTATCTCAAAACCACTTGATGGAACTTGCAAACTCACTTTCAGGTGCAATTGATGCAAAAGACCCTTATACAAAAGGTCACTCAACTTCTGTTTCAAGATATTCAGAAGCTCTTGCACGTGCAATTAATCTTCCTGAAGATGAGGTTCAGAGAATTAAACTTGGCGCACTTCTTCACGACGTGGGTAAAATCGGTATTCCTGAAAATGTACTGAAAAAGCCTGACAAACTTTCGGATGAAGAATGGGAAATTATGAAACAGCACCCTGTAATCGGCGCTGAAAAAGTTCTTGCTCCAAACGAAGCTCTACGTGATTTGATACCAATGGTAAAATATCATCACGAAAGAATTGACGGTAAGGGCTATCCTGAACAGCTTAAGGGTGAAGAAATTCCACTTGCTGCAAGAATTGTTGCAGTTGCAGATACTTATCACGCTTTGATTTCAGACAGACCTTACAGAAAAGGTTTGAGTGTTGATACTGCCTGCAAAATCTTAAAAGAAGGTGCAGGTACTCAATGGGATGCTGATTTAATCCGTCATTTTATCGGAATTGCTCCTGCATTGTCGACAAGTATCTAAACAGACTTGCACAATTTTGAAAAATGGTATATAATCAGAAGAAGGAATTTAGGTTTCGAAAGTACTATAGAAATTAGGAGAAAGACAAATGTACCAAGACGAAAAACTTGTATGTGAAGATTGCGGCGCAGAGTTCGTTTTCACAGCAGGTGAACAGGAATTTTACGCAGAAAAAGGTTTGGTAAACAAACCAAAAAGATGCCCTGACTGCAGAAAAAACCGCAGAAACAACAATAGAAGACAAAGAAGAATGTATGAAGCTGTATGTTCAAAATGCGGAGCACAAACACAGGTACCTTTTAAACCTGTTCCGGGTAGAGAAGTTTTCTGCAAAGATTGTTTCACTAAAGAACAAGGTGCAGAATAAAAATTATATAGCAATAAAAAAACAGACCTCAAAAGGGTCTGTTTTTTGTTAAACGCCTATACAGCTGTTTAAATATTCTATTGTACTTATTTTCTCATCATAGAGATATTTAATAAAATTTAAATAAGCAGCGTTGTATGAAGTTATTACCAAATTTATTTCAAATCCGTCAGTACAGAATGGTTCGTAATCGTATACAACATAGCTGTTATATTTACTTTTCCATTCTTTTCTTTCAATACGGCTGTTGTTTTCTTCTACAATATCTTCAAGCCACGCAAGAATGTCCTTATTCACATTTTTCATTTCCAAGCGATTGTATTTACTGCAATCGTGACAATCATTTCCCATTAACATGATTAAATTTACTCCACATATATGTTATATGTAAATTGTAAACTTATTCATACTTGAAATAATCCCCTTTAGGTATAAATAGAAAATAGTAGGATATGGTGATTTATTATTTTTTATCCATTATATAAATCACTCACCAATAAAAAAGCCCCGCATAAGCGAGGCTTTTCTTATTTCTATATAAATAGAACTATTTTGTTGCAGACAATGCTTTAGGACCTGCATTAACAATTTCAGCAGGCATGTTTGGATATTTTTCTGCAAAGTTATCAGCAAACATTTGAGCAAGTTTGTTAGCTTGTTCGTCATAAGCATTTTTATCAGCCCACATTCCGCGCGCATCAAGCATTTCAGCAGGAACATCAGGACAAGATGTAGGATAATCTACATTGAATACATCGTGGTGTTTGAATTCGATTGAATCAAATGAACCGTTCAATGCAGCTGTTACCATAGCTCTTGTGTAAGCAAGTTTCATACGTTTAGCACCCATAGATGCTGAACCGCCAGCCCAACCGGTGTTTACTAAGTAAACTTTAGTTCCGTATTTTTCAAGTTTTTCACCTAACATTTCAGCATAAACTGAAGCATCCATTGGCATGAACGGTTCGCCGAATAATGTTGAGAATGTAGGTTGTGGTTCTGTAACGCCTCTTTCAGTACCAGCAAGTTTAGATGTGAAACCTGTTACAAAGTGGTACATAGCAGCGTTTTTGTCTAATCTTGAGATTGGAGGCAATACGCCGAATGCATCAGCTGTCAAGAATATAACAACTTTTGGAATTCCACCCATTGAAGGGATAGCAGCGTTGTTGATGTATTCGATAGGATAACCTACACGAGTATTTTCTGTTAATGAACCGTCGTTGAAATCGAATTCACGAGTTTCAGGATCCATAACAACGTTTTCTACTAATGAACCGAATTTAATAGCGTTGAAGATTTCAGGTTCATTTTCTTCAGTAAGGTTAATACATTTTGCATAGCATCCGCCTTCGAAGTTGAATACGCCGTCAGGAGACCAGCCGTGTTCGTCGTCACCGATTAATTTACGATTTGGATCAGCTGATAGAGTTGTTTTACCTGTTCCTGAAAGACCGAAGAATACAGCTGTTTCATGAGTTTCCGGATCCATGTTAGCTGAACAGTGCATTGGAAGCACGTTTTCTTTAGTCATTACATAGTTCATAGTAGCGAATACAGATTTTTTCATTTCGCCTGAGTATTGAGAACCGCAAATAATGATTTCGTGAGCTTCGTAGTCAATAGCGATACAAGCTTCAGAATTTACGCCGTCAACTTCAGGGTCACATTTGAAGCCGGGAGCACAAAGAATTGTGTAATCAGCTTCACCGTAAGATGCTAATTCTTCTGCAGTTGGTCTGATTAACAATTGGTGAATGAACAAGTTTTGGCTTGCCATTTCATTGATAACTCTGAATTTTTTAGTATATTTTTTGTCTGCACCAGCAAAGCCGTCGAAGATAAATACTTCTCTGTTTTGTAAGTAAGCAGCCATTTTACCCTTGATAGAGTTGAATGCTTCTCTTGAAATAGGTCTGTTTACTTTACCCCAAGCGATGTCATTGTGAATACTTTCTGTATCAACGATAAATTTGTCTTTAGGAGAACGGCCTGTATATTTACCAGTTGTAACAACAAGAGCACCAGTGTTGCTCAAAGAACCTTCACCTAAACGTAATGCAGCTTCTGTCAACTGAGCAGGTGTCAAGTTGCGGTATACTGCTTTTGGGCCGATAATACCCATTTTTTCAATACCAAATGTTTCCATTTTTACCTCCTTTTTGGTAATTTTTTATTATTAAAATTTAATTTGGTGTCATGAATACAATAATATTATAACCGCAACATAAAAATTTTGATAACTTTTTATTTTTTTATTAAAATAATTCTTACGGGAGATAAATATGAAAGAAGAATTATTATCTATTATAGAAAAAAACAGCAGAATTGATTTAAAAGAACTTGCATCAATGCTTGGTCAAAGTGAGATTGATGTGGCAAATGAAATTTGTGCACTTGAAAAAGACGGAGTTATCGGAGGATACCATACCCTTATAAATTGGGAAAAAACTAATATTGAAAAAGTTACGGCGCTTATTGAAGTAAAAGTTACGCCGCAGAGAGGTCAGGGGTTTGACAAAATTGCAGAAAGAATTTACAACTATCCCGAAGTTAAGGCAGTTTATTTGATTTCAGGCGGTTACGACCTTCTTGTAACTATTGAAGAAAAATCACTGAAAGAAATTTCAAACTTTGTTACCGATAAACTTTCAACACTTGACAGAGTATTGAGTACTGCAACTCACTTTGTTTTGAAAAAATATAAAGACCACGGTACAATTATGAATAAAGCTAATAATGAAGAAGAAAGAGAAATTATAACCCCATGAAATTATCAAAAGTTGTTGAGGAAATAAAACCGTCAGGAATAAGAAAATTTTTTGACATTGTAAGCGAGATGAAAGATGCAATCTCACTAGGTGTTGGTGAACCCGATTTTGATACTCCATGGCATATTAGAGATGAGGGGATTTTCGCACTTGAAAAAGGTAAAACTTTTTATACATCAAATGCAGGCTTAAAAGATTTGCGTGAAGAAATCAGCAATTATATGATGCGCTCACAAAAAGTTCAATATGACCCAAACAGTGAAGTTCTTGTGACAGTCGGCGGTTCAGAAGCTATTGATATAGGGCTTCGTGCAGTAATAAATCCAGGCGACGAAGTTATAATTCCCCAACCATCTTATGTTTCATATGAACCATGCACAATTCTTGCAGGTGCAAAACCTGTTATTATTGACTTGAAAGCCGAAAATGAATTTCGCTTAACTCCTCAAGAACTTGAAAATGCGATTACCGACAAAACAAAAGTTTTGATTTTGCCATATCCAAACAACCCAACAGGTGCGATTATGGAAAAATCAGACCTTGAAGCAATTGCAAAAATTATTATTGAAAAAGATATTCTTGTAATGTCTGATGAAATTTATGCAGAACTTACATACAAAGATAAACACATTTCAATAACTTCAATTGAGGGCATGAAAGAACGTACAATTCTTATTAACGGATTTTCCAAAGCTTATGCCATGACAGGCTGGCGCTTGGGTTATGCATGCGGACCATGTGAAATCATTAAACAGATGACAAAAATTCACCAGTTTGCGATAATGTGTGCCCCGACAACAAGCCAATACGGTGCAATAGAAGCTTTGAAAAACGGTGATGCCGATATTGTCGAAATGCGTCAGGCATACAATCAACGCAGAAGATTTTTGCTGAGCAGATTTAAAGAAATGGGACTTGAATGCTTTGAACCATACGGCGCATTTTACGTGTTCCCTTGCATAAAGGAATTTGGCATGACAAGTGAAGAATTTGCAACAAAATTCCTGCATGAAGAAAAAGTTGCAGTAGTTCCCGGAACAGCATTTGGCGAGAGCGGAGAGGGATTTTTGAGAATATCTTATGCATATTCAATGGACAACCTTAAAATCGCAATCGACAGGTTGGAAAAATTTGTAAAAAGATTGAAAATTTGTATAAAATAATCTATACTAATAAAAAAGGAGTTTTGAATATGATTAAATTAAAAGCTCAGAATTGCCCCCCCCCGCAAGCGTAGCCGCTTGACCAGCCACATTGGGTTTTGGAATGATTTTAAATGTGGGTTTACACTTGCTGAGGTTTTAATTACTTTAGGCATTATCGGGGTTGTTGCATCACTTACAATGCCGAATTTGATTGCAAATCATCAAAAAAAAGTTACAGTAAACAAATTAAAATCGGAATATAGTACATTTTCAAATTTAATTACCCGTTCTGTTAATGATAACGGTAATATTTTAAATTGGATTACTGAATTTGATAATATTTCTAACTTATCAGAAAAATCAAAATTGATTACAGAAAAATATATTATACCATATATTGATGGAGGTGGACAACCTTTTAAACAATATGAATATGGTACAGTATGGTCTCTGGGCGGCAAAGAAAGTTTTTTTGCTTATTATACCAGTGGCATACCATATAGAATTAAAAACGGAACAGTATTTACAGTTTCAATTTACGAAAACAAACTTTATTTACTTTTAGATATAGACAATAAAATAAAAAATAACATAGTTGGAAAGGATGTTTTCTCGTTTGTAATTAACCCTAAAAATAATAGTCTAGAACCTACAGGGAAAGGATTATCACGAAATATTTTGATAGGCAACGATAATGACAGATGGTGTAATCCTCCAGAGTGTGAAACAATAGAATGGTTAACAGGTTGGAAAGGTTGTAATAAAAATAACACAAACAGATATGGCGGTTATTATTGTAGTGCACTCATAATGCAAGACGGATGGCAAATTGCTCCCGACTATCCTTGGTAAAATTTTTCCAATATTATTCAACAGGAAAAAAGATTACCTATGATAAAAAATCAACATCTTGACAAATAAGATTTATTTAATAAAATAAAACTATATCCAATACAAATTCTGGAGGAGTGCCAGAGCGGTTGATTGGAGCAGTCTTGAAAACTGTCGTACGTTCACGCGTACCGTGGGTTCGAATCCCACCTCCTCCTCCATTTAAAAAGCCCGAACCATAAAGGTTTAGGGCTTTTCTTATTGGGTACCATGTCCATTCTGTGTCCATATTTAGTAAAGTCAACCACTAAACTAAAGTAACCTTTATCAATCCTTTCTTCTCCCGACGTTGGGCAAATTCAACAATGTCTCGAGAGTTGCCATGACCAGGATAAGCAATTAAATAATCAGAAGTCTTTACCATGTAGCGATTTGCTTGAATAATAGCCAAGCGGTAAGGTGTTTTTTCCAATCCCTCAGGATAAAATGTTCCGTCAAATCCTCTTGGAGTCTCTGTATTCTTTATAAATACATAAGGGGCAAGTAAATATAATTCTATGTTAGTATATCGCTCTTTTATCTCTCGTAGTACACTCTGTACAATGTGGTCAAATCTACCATAATCACCGACCATAAAGGATGTAACACCAAATTCAACAATATGTTTTTCAACAACTTTTAAAAGTTGTTTTCTAATACTCTCAGTAGTATACCTGCTACCTATAAAAAAACATGTTTTTCTTTCCATAATTTACCTTACTGTCCAAGTTTTATAATAATTAAGTATAATATAAATATGTCTATTTGATTAGTTTTAATTTACTTAAGTATAAGCAACAATTATAGCTATGGGTTATAAAGAACTAATTACCAATGGTATTAAGCGTTTACGAACACAATCCAAACTCACTCAAGAAAAGTTTGCAGAGAGAGTTTTCATGAGTGTTCAGGGGTATCGTAACATTGAACATAGCAGGTATTTACCTACGGCAGAAACAATAGATAAGATATGTGAAGTATTTAATATCCAACCTGTTGAACTACTATTGCCCGATACTCAAGAAAACTTAGATAGATTAAAAGAGTTAATCCATATCAAGTTATGTAATTGTGATGTCGACAAATTGATTAAAATAAACAACTTTATAGATTTAATATAATCATAAATATAGTACATGCATGTCTACTTAATTAGTTTTAATTTGTTTAAGAATAAGTGACAATCTACCTATGAGTTATAAAGAATTAATTACTAATGGTATCAGACGTTTACGGACTGAAAACAAACTTACCCAAGAACAATTTGCTGAAAAAATTAGTATGAGTGTGCAAGGATACAGAAACATTGAACATAATAGGTACTTACCTACTGCCGAAACAATAGATAAGATATGTGATGTATTTAATATCCAACCTGTTGAATTACTATTACCTGAACCGCAAGCAAATCTTGAAAAAGTAAGGGAACTAATTAATAATAAGTTATGTAATTGTGATTTGGATAAGCTAATAAGAATTAACAATATGATTGATTTAATGTAATAAAATTCATATTTATATTGTGTCCATTTGATATGTTAATTCATAGAGGTATTATATAATTCAGGAAGGTCAGAGTGTTAGTATTTATACCCATTTCGGTTAAACCGTTGGGTTCGAATCCCACCTCCTCCTCCATTTAAAAAGCCCGAACCATAAAGGTTTAGGGCTTTTCTTATTAGCAACTGTGTCAATTCTTTAAATCCATTATTTAAACGAAGTCTTTTCCTGCATTGTAAGCGTTTTCTAAATCTTTAGGAAATACATTTTCATGTTGTCTTATTTTATCGTTAATATCCCACCTTTCATCATCATATTTCGAATAATCATGATATTGGAAAGTGTTGAATGCGCAAATCCTATTCGGTTTTTCATAAATATGAGTAATCCAGTTTTCAAAAAATCCGATAGGAGCTGAATTATTTTGACCTATGTATTGATTTAAAAATATGTTTTCATCAACATTCATTGTATAAATTACTGCTGTTTTTAATTTTTTTGGTGGAATTGGAGTATATTGCTTATCAAATTTTACAAACGGATAAACCAATCTTTCTATAAACATTTTCATAACCCCTGATACATCACCAAAGTATATTGGTGTCGCAAGACAAATCCCGTCTGCAAGAGAAACTTTATTTAATATTTCTTTTAACTCATCAGGATATGAACAAAAACCATTATTCTTACTGCCTTTTAATTTACAAGCGGAACATGCTCTGCAGCCTTTAAAATCAATATCATAAAGATTTATTATTTCAGCACTTCCTCCTGCTGAAATAACTCCTTGAGCAAAACTTTCGCATAATTTAGATGTATTCCAATTCTTCCTTGGCGAGCCGTTTATAATATAAATTTTTTTTGTCATAATATTCTCCTTTTTCTTTATTTTAGTTAATATTATATTTATTACAAGTATTTACTTTTTTGTAATATACTATACAAAAAGATAGAATTAGAGGAAAACAATGAAAAATAAACTTGAAAAATATAACTGTCCGCTTGGTTTAACACTCGGGGTTATCGGTGGAAAATATAAAGTAATGATTATATGGTTTTTATATCAGAATAAAGTTTTACGATACAATGAACTGCAAAAAACGATAAAAGGCATTACACCTAAAATGTTAATTTCACAACTTCGAGAACTTGAAGAAGACGGAATAATAAAAAGAAAAGTTTATCCGATTGTACCGCCTAAAGTTGAATATTCATTAACAGCAAAGGGCGAAAGTTTAATCCCGATTTTACTTGAAATGAAAAAATGGGGTGAAAAATATAAATCTAATACTTAAAATTTAAGCAATGCTCAATATTTTCTTTCGGAAGATACATATTAGCACCCATAGAAAACGGCACTTTATTTTTTTCTCCGCCATTTGCAAGCCATTGTGCACATTTTTTATTTAATTCAATATTATCTGGACGAAATCCTAATTTATAAAAAAGCCCTAAAGGATTACCTTTGCTTATGTCAATAGGCATTGCCTCAAAACGTATACGTCCTTGGCAATCAGAATCCGCTAAACTTTCTCTTACAATTCTTTGTATGGTTCTAATGCCTGTACCTTTGCTTCTGCCTTCACCTGCAACTATTTTATCAATATAAATATGTCCTGTTCCTATATAATCTTTAGGAACTTCATATATGCCGGGCAGACCTAAATTTTCATCAATCGGATTCCAACATTTTACTTTATGATAAGCTTCTTCCAAACAGGTTTGTGCTTTTTCACTTATATTAACAGTATCCTTTGTTAACGGTTCTGCAAGCTTCAGTTCAGTTGGATTAAGTTTTATAGGTCTTCTTAAAGGTTTACCAATAAGATTTTTATTAAACACAACTTTTTCTACTACCATATTTTAATAAAGTTTTACGGCTTAAAATAATTGCTTAATTATTACAAATTTTTACTGTATAATAATTCAAAGAGGTAAAAAATGAAAACTATTAAATTAACTAAAATGCAAGGATGCGGAAATGATTTCGTTATCATTGACTATGCAGAATATGAAAAAACAGGCTTGAAAATGGATGAACTTGCCAAAAAAGTTTGCGACAGAAACTTTGGTGTTGGAGCTGATGGCATGATTATCCCTGATACAACAGTAAAAGATACAGACATCGGCTGGTATTTTTATAACTCAGACGGATCAACTGCTCAAATGTGTGGCAATGGAATGAGATGTTTTGCAAAATACGCTTATGATAATAAACTTGTTAATAAAAAAGCATTCAGTGTACAAACTCTTGCAGGAGTTATAAAGCCGGAACTTTTGGATAATGGTTTAATCAAAGTTAATATGGGAAAACCGATTTTAGAAGATAAAAAAATCCCATTTTACGGTGAAAGAAAAATTACGGCGCTTGATAAAGAATTTGACATTTTTCCTGTATCTATGGGAAATCCGCACTGTGTAATTATTACAGCAGATGACCCTATGGAACTTGCTGTAAAATATGGGCCTTGTATTGAAAAACACGAATATTTTCCCGAAAAAACAAACACAGAATTTGTAAAAGTAAAATCAAAAATGGAAATTGATATGCGTGTGTATGAGCGCGGCTGTGGAATTACTTTGGCTTGCGGAACAGGCGCATGCGCATCAGTAGTTGCATGTGTTTTAAATAACTTAACAGAACAAAAAGTAAAGGTAAATCTTTTGGGCGGGCCTGTATTTGTTGAATGGCAAGGCTCTAAGGAAGATAAAGAAAAAGATATTTTCCTTATTGGTTCAGCAAATTACAGCTTTATTGCTGATTACATATTGTAAAAATTGGTATTTCCATGATATGATTGGGACATACACTAGAATAGGAGAAAATTTAAGATGAAAAACTACGAATTATTAACTGTATTTAAACCAAACTTAGATGCAGAAGAAGTAGATAAAGCTATCGAATCATTAGGCAAATTAGTTGCTGATATGAAAGGTAAAGTTGAATCTACTGACAAAACAGGCAGAAAAAAATTAGCTTATGACGTTCAAAACTTCAGAGACGGATTTTTCGTAACTTCTGTTGTAAATATGCCTGAAGAAAGTGTTGCTGAATTCAGACGCCAATTAAAATTGAACGATAATATTTTAAGAACAATGTTTCTTGCACAGTAAGAACAAGACAAGAGGAAAAAAATGTCACTTGCAAAATCAGTAGTAACAGGAACAGTATATAGAGCACCGGAAAAACGTTTTACACAAAACAACATTGCGGTGTCTGGATTTGTTCTTAATATCGGTGAAAGAGAAGAAATTCTTATGAGAGTTGTTTCAAGACGTAACGCTCTTGATGAAGTTGTTTCTTCAATTTCAAAAGGCGACAGAGTTCTGGTTGAAGGCAGACTTCAAACAGCATCTGTTAAAATGGA
Organism: uncultured bacterium; assembly: GCA_947073645.1. Classification (GTDB taxonomy): domain Bacteria; phylum Cyanobacteriota; class Vampirovibrionia; order Gastranaerophilales; family Gastranaerophilaceae; genus Stercorousia. The sequence goes on from CAMTMK010000004.1 coordinate 64,470, forward strand.
TGACGGTTCTGAAAAAAGAATTTATGAAATAGATGCCAATACTATCGAAAGAATGGGTGAAGGCGGAGCTGTTTCTTCAAATTCTGATTTTGGAACAGAAGAAATCGTTAAGTTCGAATCAGACGATATGGCTAACGAACTTATCAATGAGGATGAAATTCCATTCTGATAAACAAGGCTAGAAAGGCTAAAAACGGGAGCAAGCGTTTGGACTTTAGATAGAATTTCTAAGAAGTTAACAAAAAAAGCGTAGCGACTGACAAATTTTTAATAAACAACACAAATATTGGCTAGAAAGGTTTAAAAAAATGGCAAGACAAAATAACGACGACAAGAAAAAACGTAAAAATTGCAGTCTTTGCGGAGATAAAGTTGAAGCAATCGACTACAAAGATGCAGCAAAGTTGAAAAGATACTTGACAGAAGCTGGTAAAATTATTCCAAGAAGAATTACAGGCAACTGTGCTAAGCACCAAAGAATGATTGTTAGAGCAATCAAACGTGCTAGAGAAGCTGCAATTATTGATTATGTTTTTGATTAAGCCGAGCAGAAGTATTAAGCGGAAACCGCGTTTTTCGTTTTAATTGGGAGCGGTACTGTTTAATGCGAGGCGCAACAGAAATAGTAATAAAAAAGACGGGAAGTTTTTCCCGTCTTTTTTTTATTGCTCTTTAAATATTATTCTATAATACATATCAGCTTTTGAATACTTATCACGGGCTGCTTTTTCCAAAGTTTGAGATTAATCTCAGCGGGTATAGCTTTTAACGTAATCATTTTATCATTCTGCATAGGCGATAAATTATTACATCCGCCCACATATTTACAGCTTCCGCCAACATGAATGTAATCTCTAAACATCTCAACATTTTCAGTTATATTATCAGGATAAATCATATCAATATTTTTTGTATCAAAAGCATAAAATAAAATTATAAATTAAATCCATCTTATTAACGGTGTGTTACTAATAGAAAAACTTTTACCATTCAACAAAGTAAAATGCAGTTCAATTTCAAGCTTTTCAATATCTTCATATCCGCAGGTAATATCATATTTTGAATCTGTAAACGCAAAATCAATTCTGCCTGATAGAGAAAATTAACATTTTTCCCAATTATAACAAATTTTAATTATTTTACAATACTTAAAAATTCTGTTATAATAGACTGCAAAAGAGTTAGAAATATGAAAAACTTTATTACTCAGAATTGCCCCCCCCCCGCAAGTCCCGCATTATAAAAGGGTTTACGCTTGCTGAAGTTTTAATAACCTTAGGAATTATCGGGGTTGTTGCGGCAATGACAATGCCGACATTGATTGCTAATTATCAAAAACATCAAACTGTCGTTCAATTAAAACATGCTTATGCCATTTTATCAAATGCATATACATTTTCCGTTAACAAAAACGGGCCGACTGATATGTGGTTTTATAATAATGACCCTGAAAATGCCGAAACTTGGGGAAATAATGCAAAAAATTTTTATTTTACATATCTGGATGAATTTTTACAGGTTGGACAATATTGTGGAATTAAACATACAGAACCCAGAAAAGGTGCTTGTGAAAGAATATTTGCAATAGGCGACAGTACTGCATATTCAGTAATTCTAAAAAATGGTATTGGTTTATCCGTTAGAGGTGATCACAATACAGCAAGCATGGAAATTCAACTTGATGTAAATGGTGCAAAAGGTCCCAACAGATGTGGCAGAGACGGATTTATTTTCTATATAAATAAAAAAGAAGGACTTGTACCAGTAAAAAATGATTTATACGGTATGAAACCATGCACAAGAACATTAAAAAATCCTAACGGTTATGCAGAATGGGCAGGATGGGGCTGTGCATATGTAATTATGCAAAACGGCTGGGAAATGCCTGACGATTATCCATGGAATGATTTATAAGCTTATTTAATAACTTCAACTGTATCGTAATCAACAAGGTATGGAATATGTTCTTCTGTAATTAATTCACCCGGCAAAAGCACTGCAATACCAGGAGGACATTCCGCGATTACTTCTGCTGAAATTCTTCCGACAGCTTGTTCTTTCGGAATAGTTTCCTTATGAGAATAATAAGCTTCGCGCAATGTCATTTTGATAATAGGTGTTAACATCGGCATGTATTTTTTCTTTTCAAGATAGCAGATGTCTGTGTAATTTGTTTTATCAATCGTTTGCAGACATTTTACAAGATATTGCATATCAGCGCGTGTATTTCCGATATTTGACAAAATCAAAAGTCCCGCATCTGATGCGCTTTCAACTTCTATATTAAAATCAATTTCCAAAATACTTTCAAGACGTTTTCCTGAAAGTCTGTCATCACGAATAAACACTTTTGTAATATCTGTTTTGTATCCGAAATCAGGTTTTAAATCGTGAATATGTTCAAGTTTATCTATTTCACGGCGAAGATATTTTGCATTCTGAACAGCGCGTTCAAGCTGTTTTTTGCCGCGAGGGCTGTCAAGATTTGCACGTGCAGAATCAAGACTTGCCAATAACATCAATGAAGGGCTTGTTGTATGCAATAACTTCAAAGCTTTTTCAACCGCATCAACATCAAGTGAGGAATTTTCCGCAATATGAAGCATTGAACTCTGGCTCATACTTCCGCCTGTTTTATGAAGTGAATGAACAACAGCATCAGCACCGAGTTTAAGTGCAGATGTCGGAAGATGTCCATTAAAATTCCACAAACATGCATGTGCTTCATCAACAATCAATGGAACATTGTATTTTTTGCACACTGCCGCAATTGATTTAATATCAGATACAACCCCTTCATAAGTCGGGTTTGTAATCCAAACCATGCCTGCATCCGGAGTTTTTTCTATCATTTGCTCTACCATTTCAGGAGTAACATTTCCCCAAATTCCCCATTCTTCAAAACGATTAGGAATAAGCCATACGGGTTCAGCACCTGAAATAATCATGCCGGTCAAAATTGAGCGGTGGCAGTTTCTGTTTGTAATAATTTTTTTGCCTTTTTTGGTCAAAGCCATTGCAAGAGCAAGATTTCCTGCTGTAGAACCGTTCAATAAAAAGAAAGTTTTTTTAGCGCCAAAAGCTTTAGCCGCCAATTCTTGTGCTTCTTTAATAGGACCCGTTGCAGGGTGTAATGTTCCAAGACCGTCAAATTCATCGGTCGTATCAATAGAAAGTGCCTTTTTGCCAATAAGTTTTCTAAACTCTGGCAAAGAACCGTTGCCTCTTGTATGCCCAGGGATATGAAACTGATAAGACGGGGTTTCATGTGCTTTTTTTAATGCTTCTACAATCGGGGCATGTACTTTTAATGATTTTTCTTGTCTTGTTACGTTTGTCATAGTTATAATAATATACACCAAAAAAATTTTTTTTTGCATAAATTTTATGATACATTAATAATTGTGAACAAAATCTTTTTGTCATTTTTAATATTGTTTTTTACAGCAGGGTTTTCTTTTGCAGAAGACGCCGTTCATCTTGAGGCGTCTGTTAATGATGCTAAAAAAATAGTTGAAGCCGAAGATAACATTGAATCAGAATTCTCAATCTTTGACAGTTTTGATTGGGATAAAGATGATGACGGAAAAATCGATGATGATACTTTAATGGGAAAAATTATAAACAAAGATATTACAAGAACTGATGTCCCGACATTTTTGCTTAAAGAAGAATTAACTTACCGATATAAAAAAGGTCCTGTTTCAAAAATCCAATATTTTGGTGCATATCGCGGAAACCTTTCAGGAATATGGAATACGGGAGATTATGACACTGAATATGATATAAATACTTTACAATTCGGCGCTATCGGCAAATTTAAAAACACAAAAACCGATTTTAAAATCGGATTCAACCCTATGCCCAAAAATGATTTAAACTACATGCAAAATTTTATTGCAGATGCGTATGTTGTAAACAACAATATTCCGCATCACCGTGTGGTAATAGGATATTCAAGAAACCAAATAGGTAAAGAAGGCGGTTCAAGTTCATATATTTTGCCATTTGTAACCCGTTCTCAAATCGCAAGAAATTTCGGCTCAACCAGAGCGCTCGGTGTAAGACTTATCGGGGATTATTCTTTGATGGATTACAGCATGGCATTTAATTCATCTGACAGATATTTCCGAACCCCCTTTGCAGGTCCTGAATTTACAGGCTGGATAAATGTAAAACCTTTCGGTAAAACAGACGGAAGATATGGAAAACTTGTCTTAGGCGGAGGTTTGAATGCAGGTCATAACAAAACTGATTATACTGTAGGAAGTGTTTATGTAGGCTACAAATACAAAAAACTTTGGACAAACTTTGAATATGGTATAGCAGACGGCTACAACGGAACAAGAGTAAGCACAAATAAAGCCGAAGGTTTTAATTACACCCTCGGCTATAAAATTCATCCGCGCTTACAATTAATTGCACGCTACGACCAGTTTGACCCCAACAGAGATATTGCAAACGACCAAAGACGCGAATATACAGCAGGTATAAACTGGTTTATCAAAGGTCAGTCACTGCGTGTGATTTTGAATTACATTTTCTGCGACAATCAAAACATGGATGACAGTCACAGAATTATCCTCGGAACGCAGTTTGTATTGTAACCTATTCTTCTCCGCCTTTTATAACGATAAGGTTGTTGATAATTTTCATCTCGCAAGTCGGTAATACAACATCATCCAATCCTGTTGCAATACTGATAATTTTACCTGCACCCAAAACTACTTCATCACCTTTATAGAAGAATTTGTAATCGTCTTTTCTGTCTGAACGTATAGTTATTTGTGACATTGTTTTACTCCCTTTCTATCATAAAATATGCCTTCTTCCATAACCTCATCATAAATATACTCATCTTTTTTGAAAGTTTCATCGGTATATGGATACAAGTCAATACAAACATCATATTCTGTTTCGATTTTACCTACAATCGGCCAAATCTGTTCACGTTTAGCTTTGTCTTCAACATCAAATAATGCAACAAGTTCAATATCGTCGTCAATTTCACCCTTAATACATTCACCAAAGGCATAAATGCCTTTGAAATCGTTAAACAAGCGGTTAAAAGCTGTACAAAGTTTCAAGATAATCTCATCTAAATTCATAATTCTATCTCATTTCTATTAATTGTAACCTGTTCTGATGTTTCAAGATTTTTAACCGAAACAGTTCCGGCTTTAATCTCGTCTTCACCCAAAATTAATGCAAATTTTGCACATTTTGAAGCTTTTTCAAGTTGTTTTGTGAATTTTTTATTAGCTAAATCAAATTCAACATTATAACCCTTATTTCTCAATTCCTGCGCGAAAACAAATGCATCTGCAGGTGAATTTGAAACAATATAACCGTCTAATTTTTGAGGTTCAATCTCCGGTAAAAGCGAGTTTAAACGCTCCATACCCATTGCCCAGCCCACAGCAGGAGTGTCCTCTCCGCCAAGGTTTCTCACTAAACTGTCATACCTTCCGCCTCCGCACACTGCATTTTGCGAGCCAAGATTGTTTGACTTAATCTCAAATACTGTTCTGTTATAATAGTCCAAACCTCTTACAAGAAGCTTATTTTCAACATATTTAACACCAAGTTTATCCAAATATGATTTCAATGTCTTGTAATGCTCAGCACATTCTTCGCAGATAAAATCCGATTGAATAACTTTCTGGATTTCAGGTCTTGAGAAAATTTCCTTACAACTGTCGACTTTGCAGTCTAAAAGTCTTAATGGATTTTTTTCATATCTGTTTTGGCAATCCTCGCATAAGTTTTCAAACTCAGGTTTCAAAACTTCTTTAATTTTCTTTTTATATTCTTCGCGACAAGTCGGACACCCAAGAGAGTTAATCTCAACTTCCAAATCATTCAAACCTAATGATTTCAAGTACTCTGTCGCCATTACAATAACTTCGGCATCAGCGGAAGGTTCTTTAATCCCGAACATTTCCACACCAACCTGATGAAATTGTCTTTGTCTTCCTGCCTGCGGACGTTCGTATCTGAACATCGGGCCTTTGTACCAGAGTTTAACCGGTGCAGAAAGTCTTGTCATATTATTCTCAATAAATGAGCGGACAACACCTGCTGTGTTTTCGGGACGAAGTGTCAATGAGCGTTCGCTTTTTTCAAACGTGTACATTTCTTTGTTAACAATATCTGTTGTATCGCCCACACCGCGCGCAAAAAGTTCGGTCATTTCAAAAATCGGAGTTCTGATTTCTTTGTAACCGTATTTTGTAAATATTTCCAATGCATTTTTTTCAAGCTTGTGCCACTGTTCGACTTCTTGAGGTAAAATGTCTTTTGTTCCTTTTAAAACTTTTATAATCTTTGCCATAAGGTTATTATATAAATTTGAAGCTCAATTGTCAAATAAAATTAAGTACCCCAGCGTTTCGGGTCAAAACGAAGGTCCTTAACGTTCATTTTTAACGATTTTAAATAAGGTTCAAGTTTCACAAGAAGCTGTGTTTTTCTCAAAGTCAATTCCTGTGCAACAATTGCATTTTCGCATGCAATAACCATTACCCCGCCACCCATCATTGAATACGGTTTTGAACGCTCGGCAAACTTTTCACCCGCAATTTTTGACCAAAATTTATACAAATTACTGCGGGTAATAGCTTTTCTTATTTCTTTGTTGTTGCCGAAAAGCTCTTCTACGAGCGTTTCTGTTGTTACAAAATCTGTGTATAAAACCTTTTTCATTTTTTTATGTTAATATTAAAGAATGGATTGCACTAAGTTAAATGATATCATAAAATCGTCCAAAAATATATTAATAATCTCACATGTAAACCCCGACGGGGACACTTTAGGTTCTATGTGCGGTTTATATTCGGCAATTTTCGAAAATTTTAAGAAAAAATGCGATATGCTTGCAGTTTCAAAAGTTCCAACTGTTTATGAATATCTGCCAAATATTAATTGTATAAAAAGTCTTGATGATATTGATAAATCAAGAGAATATGACCTTGTTATAAATGTTGATGTTGCATCATTTGACAGAATTTGTGATGCGGGAATACTTTTTGAAAAAGGAAAATATACCGTAAATATTGACCACCACAAAACAAACAATGGTTATGCCGATTTGAATATTATAGATGCAAATGCAAGTTCAACGGGCGAAGTTTTGTTCGGATGTTTTGAAGATATGGGTTGGAAAATTAATCTTGATACTGCAATTTGTCTGTATACCGCAATCCTTACAGATACTGGTTCTTTCAGATTTGACAATACAAAACCGAAAACTTTTGAATGTGCTTCAAAACTCGTTGAAATCGGAGTTAACCCGTCTGATATTTACAAAAAAGTTTACGAATCCGACAGCAAAACTCTTGTAATGTTTCAGGCACATTGTGTAAATAAGGCAAAGTTTTTATATGATGACAAACTTGCTTATACTGTAGTCTATCGAAAAGATATGGAAAAATTCGGCGCTGCAGATGAATGTATGGAAGGTTTGACAGAAAAATTACGTGCAATCGTCACTACAAAACTCGCTTTTGTTGCAAAAGAGATGAAATCAGGCGGAACAAAGTTTTCTATGCGCAGTAAGTTTGCTGATGTTGCACAAATCTGTGAAGTTTTCGGCGGAGGCGGACACAAGTTTGCAGCAGGTTGTACAATTAAAGCTCCTATTGACGAAGCTGTGAAAAAAATGTTGAAAGAAATTAAACATAGAGAGATTTAAAATTGAAACCAAAATTAAAACCTTTCATAATAGGGCTGAAAAGATTAATCATATCTGTTATAAAAAACGATTTCTACGGAATGGCGGCAGAAATGGGATTTATGATGGTTATCGGAATTTTCCCTTTTATGTTGTTTTTGACGTCTGTTTTCAGCTGGATGGGTCACAAATCAATGATGACTCCTATTTTACGCTTTCTTGCAACATTCATGCCTGAACAGGCAATGAGCTTGATTAATACCGTTCTGTCGGAAGCTATGATTTTCTCTCACGGCCGATTAATCGCAATTATCGGTTTTTGCGTAACCCTTGTTCTTTCAACAAACGGTATTGCGGTTGTTTTAAAAGGTTTGAACAGAGCTTACAAAGTAAATGAAACCAGAAATTTTGTTTATACACGACTTTTATCATTGTTAATGGTGTTTGTTGACACTATGGTAATGTTTTTAAGTATAAACTTAATCGTATTCGGCAAGGCTATTATAAACCTTATGGTAAGTCATTTTCATATGTCGGCAGGCGTTGCAATAACTCTTTTAACATTACGCTGGCCCGTTGCGTTTGCGGCATTGTTCTTAATGGCATTTTTAAGCTATTATATTCTGCCTGATTTGCGCGGAAACGAAAGATTTAAGCGCAAGAGTGCAATTCCGGGAACCTGGTTTTTTACAACTTTCTGGTTAATCGGGTCTTGGGGATTTTCAATTTATGTAAACAACTTAAAAACTTACAACATGGTTTACGGTACAATCGGAGCTTTTGCTGTGTTGATGGTTTGGCTTTACTACACATCAGTATTGATTTTAATCGGCGGTGAAATAAATTCACAGGTTTATAACCAGCTTTCGCGCAAAGCTCAAGAAATCCGCGACGATTTTGCAAACCTTTCAATCATTGATAAAATTGTTCAAAAAGTTAAACGCACAGAATAATTTTTTTAAGTTGTTTTCCTATATATTCCCTGAATTTCGTGAATTTACTATCGTATTGTTTGAATTTATCTATAACAAATTCATTTACTCTTGTATCATCAATTTTAATTTCATAAGGAATTTGAATTACATTTGACGCATCTGTTGACTTTGGCAACAACATAATTAATTCAAAAGGTTTTCCTTTACGTTTGAGTTTTAATATTTCATATAATTTTTCAATATCAAGGGAATTTGGCAATATGCCAAAATTAGAATAAATATAATAAACTTTTTTATTTGAGTTTAATATATCTAAAAAATTTTGTATTCTTTTGGAGTACCGAGCTTGAAATTGTTTTAGTGTTAATGTTTCGTCGTGTGGAAAGTAAAAAGACTTTATTATATTTATATGTACACTATTGAACAAGTAAATAAGAATGTTGGAAAAAATGTTAAACTCTTAAGAGTTGCTAAAGAATTAACTCAAGAACAACTTGCGGAAGCTGTTGGATTGGAACGTAAATCTATTACAGCTATTGAAACAGGTAGAACATTTATTTCTTGTGAAAGTCTTATTAATTTTTCAAATTTCTTTAATGTTGAACCTGCATTTTTCTTTAAACAAAATTTTATAGAATATACTAATAAAGAAATAGATTTGCAAAAGAAAATAGTTTCTATGACAGCAGGGCGAAATGAAAAAGAACTTAAAAAAATTTATAATATACTTGTTGCATCGGTAGATTAATTTTAAGAAGTATTGTGCATAAAAACCTTTCGTTATACATAACGGGATACTCTAAATATTATTATTTATTATTATTGGATGCAATATAAAGACAAAAAAAGTTTACATTTAACAAAAATACTTGGTGAAATTATCACGAAAGTACGTGAGAAAAAAGGTATTTCTGTTAATAAATTAGCAAATGAATATGGTTTGAATGATAGTAATTTAGGAAAAATTGAAAAAGCATTAATTGAATGTAAATTTGTAACTTTATGGCGAATTGCAGAAGCATTAGATTTGAAATTGTCTGAATTAATAAAAATGATAGAAGACGAACTCGGTGAAGATTTTACTTTAATTGATATTTAATAATTATAAAAAAAGCTCCCAAATGGGAGCTTTTTATGGTTTCTTTTTGAATAATTTATTCCATCCTTTTTTGAAGAAGTTTCCGATTGCTTTCCCTTTATCAACAAAGAATTTTTTTGTTGATTTCAGGTTAATTTTGTTAAAAGTATTTTTAACCCATTTGGAAGTTGATTTAAACTTCCAGATACCGACCCCGACAGTGCCTATAGCTACTGCGCCGAAAAGTAATTTTTTCCAAGTCGGATTTTTGATGTAATCTTTATTTTCTTCATTTTTGGTAGGAATTTTCGTCTTTTCCTGATGAAATTCATCCGATTGAGGTTGTTTCAAAGCAGGAGCGGACGGAAGCGGAGGACCCAAATATGGTGACGGCGGAGCTGACGGTGCACCGACGTATCTGGGAGCTTGACCTGTTACAAACGATGCGGCATCAAAATCTAAAACACCGTTTTGCGCTAACATATCTAAATTACTTGCCCAATTTTCCATTATATTTAACCTACCTATGTATATAAAGTTATTTTTTCGACAAAAATTGCTTTTTATATAAATTTTTGTTAAATTTTGTAATATGAATAAATATCTTATTATTTTGTGGATTTTGTGTATTGCGGGCTTGGCAATGTTTTTAGGGCATTACTCGGGTTTTCTGATTGATTTTGGACGCGAGGTTTATTACCCTGAAAGAATTCTTGCAGGTGACGTTTTATATAAAGATTTGTTTAATATTTACGGCCCGTTGTCTTATCAGATTAATGCGGTTTTGTATAAAATTTTTGGCGCAAAACTTTCCACTCTATACGGTGCGGGGGCTGTGTGCTCACTTCTTACCGTAAGCGGGGTTTATTTATTGGCAAATCGCTATATGTCAAAGTTTTTGAGCTTTGGGTTAGGGCTTTTTACAATAGCAGTCGGAGTTACAACTACAAGTATTTTTAACTTCCATTTTCCCTATTCTTGGGCAGTATTATATGGATTAATCGCGTTTATTTATTCGCTTTATTTTATAAAGGATAAATTGTGGTTAAGCGCACTTTTGGCGGGTGTTTGTATTACTTGCAAATATGACTTTTTGCTTTACGGATTTGTTATTTTGTTTTTAATCTTTAAACAAAAAGACTGGAAAGCTTTGTTGAGTTTTATTTCTGTACCGATTTTGAGTTTTGGAATTTTGTTTTTACAGGGTTTGCAGATTTCAGATTTGATAAATTCGCTCACAATTGTAAAAGATATGGCAAAAAGTAAGACTTTAACATACTTTTACCAGAATAGCGGAATATATTTTCACCCGAAAGCTTTGTTGACGGATTTAATTTTGTTTTTGAAATTCGCAGTTCCTTTTGGCGGAATACTTTTGGGCACTTGGAAAGACAAAAAAATAATCACAATAATTTCTTTTATTTTGGCTGTAATTTTCTTTGATGCAAAAGTTATGTTTGGATTTTTGCCGATTTTGCTTTTCGCAGTAATTTGGTTCAAAAATTGGAATTTACTCACAGTTTCTGTGCTTTTGGCGAGTGCAAAAGTTTTTTGGGTTCTGATTATGGGAAGTTACGGCACATATTATGTTTCGCTTTTATTAATTGCGTTACTGTCACTACTTCCTCGCAGATTTGATAAAGTTGTCGGAATTTATATTTTTATGTTAAGTTTTCTTATTTGGCTTAGTAACGTTACACCGCCCGAATCAAAAATAACAACACCTAAAGGAAATATATATACATTTTCAAATACAGCATATGAAAGCAAATCACTAATTAAATTTATAAACAAAAACACAAAATCTACTGATAAAATTGTAATTTTTCCGGAAGGAATGATAATAAATTTTCTTACTAACAGACAATCTGACGGTTTTTATAATTCTATGTTACCATTGTATGTTGAAACTTTCGGAGAAGATAAAATCATTGAACATTTCAACAAAAATAAGCCTGAATACTTTGTATTTAATAATCTAAATATGAAAGATTATTATTTTGAATACATTTGTAAAGACTATGCACTGGAGTTTTGTGCTTTTGTAAAAGATAATTATAACTACATTGAACCTGCTAAAATTACTACGGGATATGTAGTTTTTAAAAGAAAATAATTTTTGTGTTAAAATTATTTTTATAGGAGAAATAAAAATGGAGAGATTTTATTTAACAACAGCAATAGATTATGTAAACGGTGCTCCGCACATCGGACACGCTTATGAAAAAATATTAACAGATGTAATTGCAAGACATTATTCACAAAGATGTGATGATGTTTATTTCTTGACAGGTACTGACGAACATGGGATTAAAATCCAAAAAACCGCAGCAACACAAGGGGTTACACCTAAAGAATTGTGCGATATGAACGCGCAAAAGTTCAAAGATGCCTGGAAAGCTTTGGATATTGACTATACAAAATTTATCAGAACTACTGATGATTATCATGAAGCTGCTGTTCAGCATATTTTTGACAAATTGTTGAAACAGGGCGACATTTACAAACACTCTTATGAAGGTTTGTACTGTCAGGGTTGTGAATGTTTCTTGAACCCTAAAGATTTGACAGAAGACGGACTTTGCCCAGACCACTTGAAAAAACCTGAAGTTGTAAAAGAAGAAAATTACTTCTTCAAACTTTCAAAATACAAAGATGCAATTATCAAACATATTAAAGATCATCCTGATTTTATCCTGCCAGAATTCAGAGCTAATGAAGTTTTGAACCAACTGGAAGATATTCAAGACATTTCGGTATCACGTGCAAAATCAAATGTTCAATGGGGTATTGATGTTTTGGGTGACGATGAACAATCAATTTATGTTTGGATTGACGCGCTTTCAAACTATATTACGGCTCTCGGATATGACGAAAACTCCGAAGATTTCAAAAAATATTGGCCTTGTGATGTTCACGTAATCGGTAAAGATATTTTGAAATTCCACAGCATTTACTGGCCTGCTTTCTTGATGGCATTGGATTTACCGTTGCCAAAACATATTTTTGCACATGGCTGGATTACAATCGACGAAACAAAAATGTCAAAATCATTGGGCAACGTGGTTTCTCCGACATCTGTATTGGAAAGCTTCAATATGGAATATCCTGACGCGTTCAGATACTATATGGCAACATCTGCACCTTGCGGACGTGACGGAAACTATTCGGATGATGATTTCAAAGAAAAAGTTAACGCACACCTTGCAAACAGCATGGGTAACTTGTTAAACAGAACCCTTTCAATGCTTGTAAAATATTTTGACGGCGAGATTAAAGCTGAATTCAAGTCAGAAAATCCGCTAGCTAAGAAAGCTCTCGGAACAGTTCAAATCGTTAAAAACCATTTTGATAACTTTGAACTTGCAGAAGCAGGATTGGAAATAATTTCGCTTGTTGATGCAACAAACAAATATGTTCAGGACAATGCGCCTTGGACTTTGGCAAAAGAAGAAAAAATGGTTGAATGCGGACAAGTTTTGACAAATGTACTTGATGTAATGTGTATAATCGCATCATTAATTTATCCGTACTGCCCGAATATTGCTAAAGATATGGCAAGACAATTGTCATTTGACATTAGTACAAAACTTGATGATTTGACAGCAGATAATATAAAAGTCGGAAAACTAATCGAAAAAGAAGATATTAAACCTGTATTCTTGAGATTAGATTCGGAACTTGCAGATAAAAGCTCAAAAAAATAAGCCTTAAAGGCTTATTTTTTTTATAAACTGCTCCACAATGATGCAAGTGCTTGAATTTCGTTTCTTGATTTAATATCATCAAGCAATTGACCAATTGCATCCCTATTTACATCTGTCAATTTGTAAGAAAATTCAGCGCTTTCATCACCGCCTGCTTTATGAGAAAGTTCATGTAATGCTGTTTCCAATACATCATTGAAGCTTGCTCTGTCAAGGTAACCTTGATCAATCCAGAAACCTTTAGAAACACCTCTATCAACGATTGCTTCAGCAAGAGCATTAGAATGTAATCTGCTGTCTCTTGAAGAAGTTCTGTCAAACATATAAATATGTGCATCAAGTTCATCTGCTGTAAAGTGTTTATCCTTTAATGACGGGGAAAGTTTTCTTAAAGCTTCTTTCAGGATAAGTATTTTCTTTTTCTGAGTATCGTTTGGAATAACAACATCATGTGCTCTTGCATCACCCATAATATCACGGATTGTCGGCATCCCGATATTTGAAAATTGTGGTTTGCAAACTTTATAACCATTCATTTTCAAACCATTTACAATTTCAGGTGAAGCACCTGAATAAGCAACATATTTTTCAGGGAATTTTATATGTAATTTCTTAACTACATCTCTTTGGTCTATATATCTTAAGAAGTTTTCAACAAAACTATCTATCGGACCTTCTTGACCATAATTTTTATGGTCCCAATATCTTTCTAAGGATTTTAAGAGTTTTGCTTTATCATTAGCTGGCATATCATTATTACGTGCAAGCCACATTGCAATACTACCTAAATTAGATTCGTTAAGAGAAATTCTGTCACGTGACTGGTCAAGAACTGATATTTTGTTCAAATTTGGTTTGATAAACATTGTAACACCATCAAGTCCATCAAAATTACCGTCAAATTCAAACCTTTGACCTGCAATGTAAATTCCGCCCTTTTGACCTTCCGGTAAAACTTTTATACCCATAAGACTGTTTTCAAAATCCGGACATCTAAAATCAGGATTGCTTGAGTGGTAGAAACGGTTAACCGTTTTTCTCAATGATTGCAACAATTCCATACTGTCTGTTTCAAATTCAACAAAATTTCCCTTAAACGGTTCTACTCTGTCAAGAGAATATGAAAGTAAACGTTCGTCGCAAAGGTCGCTCTTTGCAAGATTAAACACTGACTGCCAGTTGTCTGATGCAACTTTTACGTCACCTGCGCCGTAATCTTTCAAAAGTTTTATTACAGCCATTTTCAAACCTTCACCGTAGCCGCCTGCTGAATTTGTATCACCGCGTTTACCTGAAGCACCGAGAATTACAGCTTTGTCAGGGGTATAAGTTGATTTTCCGTCAATTCTTACTCTGTATCTGCCGTTTCCTGCAGGTGTAAATGCCATTTTTACACCATCTAGAGTTTGTCCGTGACCGTCATAGAAGTTTTGCATAATATCACGTGCAACTTTATCACTATTCCACCTTACAGATTCTGAATATTCCTCGGAAATACCGATTTCACCTCTTCTGGATTTGAAATTTTTAGACGGCATTGTTGAAATCTTTGCTTCGCCCATAGGAAGTTCCAAACTAAACCTGCCGTCACTTCCGATTTGAGGGATATGCAAATCTAACATACCGGCTCTGTTTGTTGTTCCAACATGTGTCGGAAGCGGAATTTCACCTGCTATCGGTAAAGATGGTCCTTTTTTACCTGTAATAGGCGGAGTTGTAATATCATAACCGTAATCGCCTTCATTTATAGTTTTTCTTAATCTTTCAAGAATTTTTTCGCGCACATCTTTTGGAGCTAAATCACCTTCAAAGATATCAGTAAATTTTGCTTTTGTTTCTTCAATTGTTTTGCGTAACGCTTTGTTTGTCTTATTTAAAACTTCATTATCTGATGTTAAATTTGCCACTTGCTTTTTTAGTGTTATATTTTCCGCGTAAGGTAAACTGTTATAAGCTTCTTCCAAAGATTTTCTAAATCTTGCGATATCTTCTTTATGACTTTTTAAAAGAAGTTCTTCAGCTTTTGAAGCTCTGTGATGAACAATAACCCCGCCAAGAGTTGCCGCAGCCAGCGCAGTTGCAATAACCATTCCGCTAACTTTTTTCTTACTTATCATATCCTCTTTTTGAGGTTCTGTATTATATTTACGGTTTTTAATCGGTTTCTGTGCCGAAAACTTCACACTATTATTAATTGGGGTTATGTACATATTTAAACTACCTTTCAAAAATTATAATAATCATAAAGCTTTAAAATTGCTATTATATTAACAATTGTTATGCTGATTTTTTAATAAGATTATCACGTTTTTCGATTAATGCATTCAACTGCGCTTCCAGTTTAGAACTATCACACAAACAAGAAAAAACAAAGCGGTCAAAAAAGTTGCTATGGGCGCACGGATGCTATGCTATGCTATGCTATGAAGGCATTATGACAGGGTTTCAGCCTATTGTAAATTTAATTTTACATTTCGTAATATTTTTTATGTTATTATAATTGTATGACTAAACCGATTGTAGCAATAGTAGGACGTCCAAACGTCGGAAAATCAACATTTGTAAATCGTTTGATAGGTACAAGAAACTCTATCGTTGACGATTTACCCGGTGTAACACGCGACAGAATTTATTTTGATGTCGAATGGCAAAATAAAATTTTTACCGTAATCGATACAGGTGGAATAATTCCGGGTGACGAAGATGAAATTATGCTTTCAATTTTTGACCAGGCAAAAATAGCTTGTGAAGAAGCTGATAAAATTATTTTTATCGTTGACGGAAAAGAAGGAGTTAATCCCGTTGATTATGATATTGCAAACATTTTGCGCCAATCGGGAAAACCTGTGTTTTTAGCTGTTAACAAATCTGACAACCCAGAAAGTCTTTTAATGGTAAATGATTTTTACTCACTTGCAATCGGTGAACCGATTGGAATTTCAGCACTTCACGGCTCCGGCGGTGTCGGCGACCTTTTGGATATCGTTACAGAAGACTTTGAACAAGATATTGAACAAGAAGAAGATAATACAATTAAAATTGCAATTGTCGGACGACCGAATGCAGGAAAATCTTCTATCGTAAACGCTTTACTCAACGAAAATCGTGTAATTGTTTCTGATGTTTCTGGTACAACACGCGACAGTATCGACAGTTTAATCACTTATAAAGACAGAGAATTTATAATCGTTGATACTGCAGGTATCAGGAAAAAAGCAAAAGTTGACTGGGGTGTTGAAAAATTCGCCGTAGACCGTGCAATCCGCTCTATCAGAGATTGTGACGTTGCACTTCTTGTAATTGATGCAAAAGAGGGTATTTCCGACCAAGATAAAAAAATTGCATCTATTATTACAGAAGCTGGCAAAGGGATTATTATTGCAATTAATAAATGGGATTTGATTGAAGATAAACAGTCAAATACAATTAATCAATACAATAAAAAACTTGCAAATGATATTCCGTTTTTAGAATATGCACCAAAAATTTATATTTCAGCTGTTACTAAGCAAAGACTAAACCAAATCTTTATTGAAGCTGAAAATGTTTATGCAGAATGCACAAAACGTATTTCAACAGGTTTGCTGAATAAGATTATAAAAGAAGCTTACATGCTCAATCCGCCTGCATCTTCAAAAGGCAAGCGGTTGAAAATCATGTATGTAACTCAAACAGGTGTTCAGCCTCCGCATATTGTAATCTTTGCAAATAACGCTGATTTAATGAAAGACCATTACAAACGCTATATTGAAAACAAATTGCGCGAAGCTTTCGGTTTCTTCGGAACACCTATAAAATTATCTGTACGTGAACGCTCAGAGGAGCGTAGCCGCTCCACCCGCCACTAGGCTCTGAATAAACTTGTAATCTCTATAGTTTACTTACAAAGCTCAAAACGTCATCAAACAGGTTTTTTATAGGTTCTGTTACGTCGTAATCAAGAATTTTCTTGATATATTGCAGTTTTTCTTCCAAAGTCATTGTATGAGCTTCAGGCATTTCTGCAATAATCTTTTCAATTTTACTTTCATCAATAATAATTGCATATTTATCCAATAATTCTTGTGACAAAATCATTGTTTCTGAAACTTCATCAACAAGTGTCAGCTTGGAATAGTCAATCTCTAACTTTTCATCAATATTCATCTAAACTCCTTTATTTTAACGCTTCTGACACAAAAGCCGTCATATCATCAAACAACTGCTGAATTGGCATTGTAATATCCATAATAGCTTCTTGTTGAATGTTTTGTAATTCGAAATCGAGTGATTTTTGGGGTTTTACGGCTACTGTTTCTAATTTTCCGGCTTCTAGCTGTTCAAGTAAATCTCTTGAAAAATCTTTTGTCTCTCTCAAATGTGACAGGATAGCACAATCAATTTTAAACAAATCTGACGAACTAAGCTCACATTCCAGCATTTTTTCCATTCGGTCGACATCAACTAAGTCACGCATAATCCCGTTTGCAATAACATTACTGTCGATTGCTGTCTCTAATTTTGAATTCAATTTATTACCTCCAATTGTATAACATATTGTCCGTAATTTTTATCTCGGTCATGTTTTTGGAAAACTTTAACAAAATATTTGATTTGTTACATTTAGTTTACAAATAAAAAAACACACTTTAAACAAAAAGAAAGTCTTGTCGAATAACAAGACTTATAAATATACATTTACCCCACATTTTTTATAACATAAAAAATGTGGTTTGTCAACCCGTAATAATATCTATCTTTTTTGCATTTCAGCCAAACTGTCACCGCCAAATTTCAAAAGCAGTTCATCAGCAAGCACACAGGCAATTCTGGCTTCTGCAACAACAGAACAAGCTTCAACAGCGCAGGTGTCTGAACGCTCAAAATGAGCTTCACATTCGGTCATATTTGATAAATCAACTGTATTTAATGGTTTTCTTAAAGTCGGAATTGGTTTCATTACAGCAGTAACAACAAGCGGTTGACCGTTTGTCATACCACCTTCAAGTCCGCCTGCATTATTTGTTTTGCGGATAATTTCTCCGTTTTCAAGATACATTTGGTCGTGATATTCGCTTCCTGTCATTTTGTAAGCATGGTGGTTGCCGATTGTAACAGATTTTACGGCAGGAACACTCATTACAGCCTGTGCGATTTTGCCGTCAAGCATTCTATCCCAATGCACATGAGAACCCAAACCGACAGGAAGGTTTTGATATATTATTTCAAACTTTCCGCCCAGTGTATCGCCTGCTTCTTTTGCTCTATCGATTTCAGCTTCAAAATTTTCTTTTGCATTTCCTATTTGTAAAATCTTAAAAGAACAAGTTATATCAAATTGTTTCAAAATCATTTTTGCAACTGCACCTACTGCAACCTCAATTGCTGTTTTGCGGGCACTGGAACGCTCGAGAATATCTCTCAAATCTTTTGTATTATACTTTATGCTTCCTGCATAATCAGCGTGTCCGGGACGGCATTTTGTGAAAGCTTTTTCGTCGGTCACGTCGTCTGCACAAGCGCTCATTATTTTCTGCCAGTTTTCCCAATCTTTGTTTTGGATTACAAGAGTTACGGGTGAGCCGAGAGTTTTGCCGAAACGAACACCTGATGTAATTTCCACAGTGTCGCTTTCAATACTCATTCTTGCACCTCTGCCGTATCCGCCTTGACGACGTTTAAGCTCAGCATTGATAAAGTCAGGGTCTATTTCAAACCCTGACGGAATACCTTCTATTATTGCGGTCAAGCACTTTCCGTGACTTTCACCCGCTGTTAAAAATCTGAATTTTGTAAGCATAGTTATTTCTTTGCGTATTTTAAGAATGTTTGCACTTTAGTCTGCATCATTTCTTCGGTAATTTTCCAAGCGCCGTTTTCTTTTTTTACAATCATATATGTTTTAAGTTTGTAATTTTCGCCTGAAGGTTGTCTTAAAGAGCTTACTTTATAAGCGCCGTTTCCTGCATTTGCAACAGAGATATTAGTATAAGTATTTTTGTAACCTCTAAGTTTTGCACCTGCCTGTCCAAGTTTCATTTGTTTGATATAAGTTGCAGTATCTGTATCAACATTTACTAAAGTTCCGTCCGGTTTTATAACCTGTCTGATAATTTTAGCGTTTGGTGAATACATTGTTGCAACTGTCGGACTGTAAGAGTTTGCAGCAGAAACGTAGCTGTTAAAGAATTTTAAAGCCTCTTGTGCATCATCTGCAAATGCCATTACAGCTGTCATAATCATTACTATAAATAAAGATAATATTTTTTTCATTATTTCCCTCCGATAATAAAACGATAAACATATCATTTTGTTCATTATTATACCATATAAAATTCGATTGTCATTAAACATAATATGTAGTATAATCTAGTGATGCAAACGTTATCTGAATACCTTGATTATCTGGAAATAGAAAAAGGGTTGTCGCAAAACACTCTTGATGCCTACAGAAGAGATTTGAGCGACTTTTTAAATTTTTGCGGTGAGTTCAAAAAAATTCAGCGAACACAAATAAACACTTACATCAGAAATCTTCATGAAAAAAAGTATTCGCCAACAAGTATAACGCGCAAAATTGCATCAATCCGCGGGATTTTTAAATGGGCTTGTACAAACGAAATCATACCGACAAATCCTGCCCTGACTCTTGAACAGCCGAAAGTTCCGCAAAAACTTCCTAAAGTTATTAGTGTCGCTGAAATAGAAGATATTTTAAATCAAAATCTTACAAAACTTGAAACAGTAATCATTGAACTTCTCTACGGGTGCGGACTCCGAGTTTCCGAGCTTACAAACTTGAAAATAAACGATTATAATTTGAAAACCAAATACCTCGAATGCACAGGCAAGGGTTCAAAAGACAGAATAGTTCCGCTTGGGACAAAAGCTGTCAGCGCAATAAAAAAATATTTGCCAGAGCGTGAATTTTTCTTGCAAAAGTGTAATAAAAAATCCTTAAAATTATTAATTAATGAACACGGAAAAGAGGTTACGCGTCAGGAAGTCTACACATTTATCCACAATCAAGGTACAAAATTACACAAAACTATCTCACCGCATACTCTCAGACACAGTTTTGCCACACATTTATTGGAAAACGGTGCGGATTTGCGTGTTGTACAGGAACTTCTCGGACACAGCAACGTATCAACAACACAGCTTTACACCCACATCAGCAAAAAGCGTCTTAAAGAAGTTTATTTTTCGATTAATAATTTATAATTGTTTCTAACTTTTTCTTTATCCATTCACAATATTCCGTATATTTGTTGTTGTAACTTTTGTATTCATTAATCATATAAACCAACCAATTTCCATGATCTATTGTGAAATTGTAAGGAAATTGGATTATATCGGGATTGTCAATATATTCTGATGTCAGAACAATTAATTTGAAAGGTTTTCTGTTACGCTTGGTTTCTAATACTTTATAAAGTTTTTGTATATCTTCTTTTGAAGGTACACCCTTGTAATCGGAATAGATGAAATAAAGGATTTTATTGGATTGCATTACATCTTGAAAATTCTTTATTCTGTCTTGATACCGCTTAACAAATTCTTCTTGTGTAAGATTTTCATCATGTGGAAAATTCTTTAAATCGATATTTACAAAAAAGTTTGAAAAGTTGGTTTCAATTAATTCAATGTTTGATTTTAGATTACTGTTGAATAAATCAAAAGGATAAGTTTTTTCGCCGTAGAACCTTCGAGGTTTGAGCTTGATTGCGGTAGTAAGCACGCGTGGTAAACAATTAGAGCCAAGAGAAACAATATAATAGTTTGCATTTTTGAACCGAAAACAGTCAAAAAACGAAAACCAATACAAAGCTTCACGGTATAGAATGCGGTATTTATACGGCATCCAGCAAGTAAGAACTTTGCAGATAAGTTTTTTGATGTGTAGTAGTTTGGACATTTTACCTCATTAGTGTTGAGAATTCTCAATGAAATTTCTTTTATTATATTTCATAATTGAGAAAATGCAATACTACGATTTTAGAAATTTTGTTAGGCTAAAAAGAGAGAAATTAAACATTTCTCTAAATAGTTTTGCCTTAAATTGTGGGCTTGACTCTGCAACTCTATCTAATTTTGAAACTGGTAAAAGTGATATTTTATTTATGAATATAACCAAAATACCAAAAGGTTTCAATATGAGTTTAGGAGAATTGATTACAGAATATGAAAACAGTCAGAAAGCATTCCTTCATATTGAGAAATCTCAATGAATAATTTCTTAATATTATTCATAATAAATAAATGCAATATTCAGAACTTGGAAAATATATAAAAAATGAACGCAAAAAGTTGAATATATCGTTAAATGAATTTGCACTTATTACCGATGTTGATTCTGCCATTTTGTCGCGTATTGAAAATATTAAACAAGATATTAAAATGAACGTTTTAAGAAAAATTGCCAATGGATTTAATAAAACACCTGCTCAATTTTTGACTGAATTTGAAAATTCCAAATAAAACTGTGGCTCTGCTCGGCTTTCCTGCGCCTCGCGTTAAACGGAACCGCTCACAAACAAATCGAAAAGCGTCGTTTCCGATTATGTTTGTTCGACTTTCAAAATGCTAAAGCATTTTTCATTCCTCTGTTCGGCGCCCCCTTGACAAAAACCTCAAAATCGGAAATAATGAAAATATAAGGGCGTGTGGATTGCAGTCCACACATTAAAAGCCCTGTTATTTGATGATACTAAGCACTATTATTATTAGAAATAATATAAATAGTGCTTTTTCACTTGTAATAAATATCATCTTAATCACCCCCTTTCAAAGTTTTGCAAATTTACAGTTTGTGCTCTGAAAGTAAGGTAATAGGCTTACCCATAAATTATAATATATTACGTACAAGAATATGTCAATATTATTAAAACTAAACAATAACTTTTCCAAGTTCAGAAACTGTTTTGATATCTTCTTCCGGGGCTTTTCCGACAGTTGTCAGATAGTTGCCGACCATAATCCCTTCAACGCATGTGCTTAAGGCTTTTTTCTGGTTTTCTTCCGACAATCTCATTCTGCCGCCGCAGAAACGTAATACGGAATTCGGGTTTGCTATTTTAAAAATTGCAAGAGTTCTTAAAACGTTTTCTTCATCAATTTTGTCTAAATAGTTTTCAAACGGAGTTTCGGGAATCGGCATTAAGATGTTAATAGGTATTGAATCAGGTTGAATTTCAGCCAGTTCAAGAGCCATTTCTACACGCTGTTCAATACTTTCACCCATTCCTAAAATTACACCGCAGCAAAGCTCCATACCGTATTTTTTTACAAGTCTGCAAGTGTTTACTCTATCCTCGAAAGTATGAGTCGTGCATACTTCGGGGTAATAAGAACGGCAGGTATTAATGTTGTGGTGAAATCTTGTTAAACCAGCTTCGGCTAATTGCTTTGCCTGCTCCTCATTTAAAATTCCGATTGATGCGCAAGATTTTAAACCGTCGATTTTGTTGATTTCCTTAATCATATCAAGTTCGATTTGAAAATCTCTTCCCTCATCAGGAGTTCTGCCGGAGGTTACGATTGCAAATCTTGATGCCTTATGAGATTTTGCTTCCAGTGCAACTTTTTTAACTTCTTCAATAGATACTAACGGATAGCTTTCAATATTTGTACAATAATGAGAGCTTTGAGCACAGTATTTGCAGTTTTGTGAACACTTTCCGTTGCGTGCATTTATTAACGAGCAAAATTCTATTTCGTTTTTGATATATTGTGATGAAACCTTTAAAAGTTCATCAAGTTCCATATTATATAAATTTAAAAGTTCTTGTTTATTCATAGTAGTTCCATGTTATAACGCTCATTGACTAAAGTCAAATCATATGCTAGAATTACTTGGAAGCATGAGGTTAAAATGTACTGTTCGAATTGTGGAAAAGAAGTAAAAGAGAATGATAATTTTTGCAGATTTTGCGGGTTTAACCTGCAAAATGAAGTTCAAGCTGTTGAAACAAAAGTAAATATTGCAGATGATGTTGAAGAAGTTGTTTTATATGTAGTGAAAAAACATTGGATAGACCTTGTTGTACCAATATTTTTAACCCCTTTATTCTTTTTCTATTTTTGGAATATTTTCTTAAACACTCATAGCTTTTTCAGTTGGATTATAACTTTAGCAATTCTCGGATTTATATTTTATCCGATTGCAAGATACAAATCTGACAGAATGGTAATTACAAATAAATTTGTACATATAAAAGTCGGTATTTTAAACCCTGAGGAAGCAGATATTCCGCTTGAAAATATTAACGTAATTGAATTAACTCAAACTTCTATGGGCAGAATGTTTGATTATGGTTTTGCCGCATATACAAACGAAGGTGAGAGAAGAGATTACGGAAGTATAAAAGCTCCGGAAGAACTTGAATATATTATCGAAAACCCGCAGAAATTTGTTGAAGAAAATCTGGATTAAAAAGCCTTGCCGTATAAATTATCAATTAATTTGGCAATATCTTCTTTTTCTTCATTATCCATCATTTTGATATTATCGTAACATCTTGTAGAAAACTTTACGGGTTCAAAAGGTTGTGTTTTTATCCCGTTGTTTACCCAATTTGTAACCTTTTCTGTTACAGGGTCAATACGTTTTATAATACTTATAGTTTTCCCGTCACGTTTATAAATTGAAACTGTTATTATTTTTCCTGTTTCAAGGTCATATTCTTGAATGGAAGATATTTTTGTTTCATCTTTTACGTTGTAATTAATTGTACGTAATTTCTTTCCGCTTTCTAAATCATATTCATCAACAGATTTATATAGAACATAATTAATAGTGCGGATTTTTTTACCTGATTGTTTATCAAACTCATCAATAGAACGAATTTTTTTGTCATCAAAATAATCGTAATGTGTAGTTTTTATTTTGGAGCCTGTTTTTGCATCAAATTCAATAATTTTATCGATTGATTTACCGTTTTTTCGATAAACAATTTTTTCTTTTGTTTCAGAACTCATATGTGGAAAAAGTAATGTTAAATGAGTGTTGTCTATTTTTGGCAAATTCATTTTCTGTTTCATTTAAATTCTCCTATCTATATAATAACATGCAAAAAATATTTTTTGCTATTGGATTATTATATATAACTTAAACCTTGAGAATAAATTACCTTATTGGCTATGTTTTTTTAAGAGTTTCAAGAAAGTTTTATAATCTGTTCCCCAGCTTGCCATTGCATTTAACACCGGAGCAAGACTATAGCCTACATCAGTCAAAGTATATTCAACTCTTGGCGGAACTTCTTTGAAAACTTTTCTTGTAACAAGTCCCGCATCTTCCATAGAACGGAGGTTTGTAGTAAGAACTTTTTGAGAAATGCCGCTGCAAACTTGTTTTAATTCTCCAAAACGTCTTGTACCGTTAAGCAAATCTCTAATAATAAGTATTTTCCATTTATCGCCAATAAGTGCAAGTGTTGTTTCAACAGGACACTTAGGAAGTTGTTCTAAATCCATAAATTCTCCTTATGGTATCTTATGGTAACAAAAGAAAGTGATATTGTCCATACATTATCGCTGACTTGCGAGGGGTTAAAACATTTGACATAATAAATCAGAGGGGGAAAGTTATGGTATTAAAAGGCGGAATAAGCAATACAGTATATATTTGGCATACAGAGCCGAATGCATGTGAAAAATGTCAGACATTAGATAATCAAAAATTTTACAGTAAGGATGAAATACCGGAAAAACCTCATCCGAATTGTAAATGTTATGTTGAAGAAACAACAGAAGATGAGCTTTGTGAGGATTGTGCAGGATATTATGAACAATTACAGGATATTTTCAGGGATTTTGATACTTTAGGATATGAAGTTCAAAATGAAACAGATGATATTCAAAGAATTATTGCACAGGCTGAAAGTATTACAAATTCTTATGATGAAACATTAGATATATTAGAAGCTCAATATGGAAAACATTTACCTGATTGTCAATATAATATCGACGGGGTTTATGCAGAAATATATGCGCAAAAATTTAAAATGCAAATTCTGATTGCAGATATAATGGGACTTTTAACACCATTGAATACAATTTATGACACAACAATGAGTTTTTTCAGAAATTACGCAAGACTCTTAGGTGAATATGACGGGACAATGGATAAATTTTATCATTCAAAAGCAAATTGTGAAGCCGGTCAAAGAGGTATTTTAGGTTCATTAACAGCTGATGCATTGAGTAATTTAAAAGAGATGTATGATTCTTTTACATATATTCATACCCATAAAGTTTCAGTAGAAGAAGCAATGGCAGATTCTGCACGTGACCAGGTGGCAAATCACGAAGGCAGAAGGCGCGGCAGAGAATATCCTATATGTGATTGTGCAATTTTAATGTGGGATTTAAGACCGCCTCATAAAAAATAAATTTTTTCAGGAATTATTATTAATATATTTAAAAAATAATAGTTCATAATGTGATTATGAACACAAAAGTTTTAATAATTATATTCTTAATATTATTTTTAATCAAGCCTGCATATACGAAATTTGTACAAATAAATATGTGCTTGGATATTGGTGTTTGTGCAGAAGGAATAAAAACTAAAATCGATAATGATTTAGTTGAAATAAATGAACAAAATTGCAGGAAATATAACCGAATTTGGATAGAGGAAACTCAATTATGCAAAGTTAAGTAAAACCACGGCATGAGCTTCTATTGCAAGCTCATTGCCGACGGCGTCCATTTTTTCATTCGTTTTGGCTTTGATGGATATTTCTTCTGTTTCTAAAATTTGTGATAAAACTTCTTTCATCTTTGGAATATATGGCATCATTTTTGGACGCTGAGCAATTATGTTGCTGTCTAAATTAGAAATTTTATAACCTTTTTCTTTTACAAGTTCATAAACTTTTTTTAGTAAAACAGTACTGTCTGCTCCTTTATATGCAGGGTCTGTATCAGGAAAAAGTGTTCCAATATCTGACAAACACAATGCACCAAGAAGTGCATCTATTATTGCATGGATTAAAACATCTGCATCGGAATGCCCGAGCAAACCTTTTTCATGAGTGATTTTAACTCCGCCGATTATTAAATCTCTGCCTTCTGTTAATTTATGAATATCGTATCCTAAACCTATTCTATACATTTTTTTCCTTTTTTTTCTAATATTAACATAGGATGTGCAAAATGTAAATTTATAATATTCTTACAATAAGGAGAAATCAAATGATAAACAGAGAAGACTTATTATCAGGAACTCGTCCTGAAGTTGGACACCGAATTTTAGTTACTGAAAAAGAAAACTTTCAAGGCTATGAGATAATGGATTATAAAGGAATGGTCTGGGGTATTTCAATGCGCTCTAAAGATTTTGTTCAAGATTTCTTTATGGGCTTTAAACAGTTTATTGGCGGAGAATTGACTTCATATACCGAGTTATCTGATGAATCAAGAAAAAGAGCTTTAGAAAGACTTTTAGATTCTGCAAGGAAGTTAGGTGCAAACGCTGTTATCAATTTTAGATTTGAAATTATAAATTCGACATATGCAGGTAACGCAGAAATAGTTGCATATGGTAACGCTGTTGTAATAAGACCAATTAAAAACTACGTTCCGACAGGCGGATTGGGAAATATTCTTATAGAATTTGTTGATGCTTATACTGCCGGAAAAACAAATTTTTTACCTGAAAAAATGTATGAAGAATCTCCAGAAGGACAAATTTTAGAAAATGCAGGATATAGATTTGTAGTATGTCCAAAATGCGGGACAAAATATAAAGTTGATGTTGATGAAAACGGTAACTCTCATATCAGAGGGCTTGAAGATGTTGATAATGCAGAGCCCGGTATGCAGATTTATTGTTTGAAGTGTGGTACTAAATTTACAATTCCGGAGGTAAAATAATGTTAATTTCTGCAGGTGAAAATATACACGGTTACAAAGTTTCAGAATATAAAGATATTGTTTTTGGGTTTTGTAATTCATCAGAGGGCGCAGGTTTTCGTCAAGTTGCGTTAAAAAAAATGTCTGAGAATGCCGAAAAACTAGGTGCAAATGCTATTATTAACTTTAAAATGGAAATTTATCCTGTATCATCAATAGCTCAAGAAGCAACAGCTTATGGAAATGCAGTAATTGCAGACCCTATTGACGGTGCTGTCCAAACAGAAACTCCACATAAAGTCAATTTGGAAGCATATACTAGAAAACCGAAAACAGAAGAAAGTCCTATAGGACAGATACATGATATTAACGGTTTTAAATTTGTAGTATGTCCGAAATGCGGTACTAAATATAAAGTTGAAACAGATAAAAATGGAGCAGTTCACATTAAAGGGTTTGATGATGTTGATGATATTGAGCCTGGATTGCAGGTGTTCTGCTTAAGATGCGGAACTAAATTTACTGTTCCTGAAAAATAAAGTGCTACAGGGACCCCGCTTTTCAATTAAGTATTGAAAAGAAGGGGGGGGTGCCATCATGTCGTAAAAATATATTTTTCAACAGCTTTTACAAAACCGTCATTTTGAACGGTATCGGTTATGAAATCGGCACATTCTTTTAATTCGGGTGTGCCGTTTCCCATAGCAACTTTAATCCCGCCTGATTTTAGAAGTTCAATATCGTTATTTTGGTCTCCGATTGTCAAAATTTCTTCTTTCTTAAGCCCCCATTTTTTTGCAAGAAATTCTACACCGAGTGATTTTTTAGCCTTGTTACTTCCGATTTCACAGAAAAATGGTGTTGATTTAACAATGTAGAGTTCGGGAAATTTACTTTGTAGTTCATTAACCCAATTTGTAACTTTTTGTGCATCATTGTAGTCAATTGCAAGAATTTTGTTGACATTGTTGATATTGAGAGTATCAAATGAGCATACAGTGTATGGTACAAACTTACCATCTGTGTATTTTTTTACAAAATCGTTGTCTTTTTCTACATACAATTTATCGTCAATGTAGAGATTTATATGGATATTATTATCTTGTGCCCATTTTATAATTTGTTTTGCATAATCTGCATCCAAATTTTGCTGATAAAGAATATTGCCGTCTTTATCTTTGATTAAACCACCCTGATAAGATACAACAGGAGTTTCAAGTCCGAGCTCGTTGACGATATGATTGCAGGCACAGTGCATTCTGCCTGTAACAAGAACCACTTTTACTCCGCTTGCACAAAGGTTTTTGATGCATTTTTTGACATCTGGAGTGAAGTCTCCTAAATTCCAATCAACAATCGTTCCGTCAATATCTGTTGCAATCATTTTAATCATTTATTATCCCTCTTTGTAGATTTTGGATTAATCATGACTGTTTTGGTCAGTCACTTACTAACGCTCGTTCCCGTTTAAACCCCTCATAAACGCACAAAGTGTTTTTGCATCGTTAATTTCACCATTATTAATCATTTTTACAGCATCATCTATTTTGATTTCAAGCGGCTGCAAAATCTCGCCCTCATCCGGATGACATTGTGTAAAATGCAGGTTTTCCGCTTTGTAAAGATAAAGTTTTTCGTCGCTGTATCCGGGTGATGTGTAGACAAATCCCAAATCAGTCCATTTGTCCGCGCAATATCCTGTTTCTTCTTCCAATTCTCGTTTTGCAGCAAGAAACGGGTCTTCGCCCTTTTCAAGTTTACCTGCGGGAAGTTCGAGCAAAACCTCTTTCATCGGATAGCGGAATTGTTTTACAAAAATGACTTTATCTTCATGGATTGCTAAAACAACAACTCCGCCCGAATGCTTTACGACTTCTCTGAAAGATTTGTATCCGTCAGCGACTTCGACATCATCTTTCAGAACCGTAATAATTTTACCGTCGTAAACTATTTGTGAATTTAAGGTTTTTTCTGTAAAATTCATCCTAAAGAAGTTCCTTTAAGTAATTAGGCAAAGCAAATCTTGCGTTGTGGTAATCTTTGTTATAGATTTTGCAAGTTTTTACGATGTCTTCATATCTGTCATCCGCAAAGTATGATAGCGGTTCTACAGATTCTGAACAGAATGCCCAAGCCCAGTATCCGCCAGGGTATGTCGGAATATTTGATGTGTAAGTTGAGCAGATTGGGAATACTTTTTTCAACAAGTTATACATTTTTTTGATTTCTTCTTTATTAACAAACGGGCTTTCTGATTGAGCTGCGATAATACCGCCTTCTTTCAATGAGTTTTTAACATTTGTATAGAATTCTTCCGTAAATAAGCCTTCTCCGGGGCCCATCGGGTCTGTTGAGTCAATAAGAACGATATCATATTCATTCTTTTTGTCTTTGATAAAATCGATTGCATCAACTACCTGAATATCAACACGAGGGTCAGAAAGTCCGCATGAAATTGTCGGTAAAAATTCTTTGCATGCATCAATTACCAATCCGTCGATTTCAGCAAGAACAACTTTTTTAACTGATTTGTGTTTCAAAACTTCTCTAACAGTTCCGCCGTCGCCACCGCCTATTACAAGAACGCTTTCCGGGTTTTTGTGGTGCATCATTGGAATATGTGCAATCATTTCGTGGTAGTGGAATTCATCACCTTCTGTTGTCATCATCAAATCATCAAGAGTTAACACTCTGCCTAATGCGCTTTCTGTTTCAAAAACTTCAACTTTTTGAAACTCTGATTGTTTTGAGTACAAAACTTTTCCGGCTTTAATTGCAATTCCAAACCCTGAGGGTGTAATTTCGTGGTAATATCCGTTTTCTATTCCGTTCTTAATCATTTATTTCTCCTAATATGTGTACATGCAGGTGGAAAACTTCCTGACCTGCTTCTTTACCTGTATTAATCAATGTTTTATAAGATTTTAAACCGATTTTTTTTGTAGTTTCTTTTACAGCCTGCAAAAGTTCGCCCATAAGATTTTTATCTTCAAGTTCGTTAAGTGATGCCACATGAACTTTTGGTACAACAAGAAGATGTACTGGAGCTTTCGGATTAATATCTTTGAACACGGCAACGTGTTCGTTTTCGTAAACAAATTCTGTATTAAAATCTCCGTTAATTATTTTGCAAAAAATACAATCTTCCATTTTTTTACCCTTTCCGTAAATATTGGTGCTACTTTGAATATTTTGGTTAGTCACTAACGTTCGTTCCCGTTTTCTCCTTTTGTAAATATTATATCTTAAAAATGTAAACTTGCTTGCCATTTAAATTTATGTGAAGTAAAATAGTAATACATTTGTGATTGGGGAGGATTTATGCCGGAATTAGCAAGACGGGAATATTATGACAATCGATATTATGCAAGACGCGAATACAATACTCCTTTGCATACTGTTGAAAGACGAGCTCCTCAAAGAGGAACACAGCTTCGCTCAAACAGATTGACTGCGGATAAGAAAAAAGTTGAGCGCAACTATTTAATTCACAGAATTGTTTCTGTAGCTGTTGTTTCAGCACTTGCTTTGACTGTTTTGCCTTACGGCTTTAATAAAGTTACAAAAAATATGTTTAATCCGACACCTTACAAAAATGTAAAAGCGGATTATCAGCAATTACTTTTCCCGACTTCAAATTACCTTTCAAACCATTGGTATTTGGGAATGCGTTCTTTGGAAAGTGCAAATATTAAAAAACCTGAAATGACAGCTTTAACAGAAGCAAATGCACTTTCAGGATTGGAAAATCAATTAAAAGGTCTTGCATCTGCTTATCCTTCAATCCACCCTTCTGTGTATGTATGGGATTATCAGACAGGCAATTATGCAGATATTAACGCAGATGAAATTTTTGCAACTGCAAGTATAATTAAAGTTCCTGTACTTGTTCAGCTTTTCCGTTCTATTGAGAAAGGTCAGATTGATTTGTTTGATGAAATGCCTTTGACAGAATATTACAGAACAGAGGGTTCCGGAAGCTTACAGTTCAAAGCGCAAAATTCAAAATATTCAATTGACACCCTTGCAAGAATGATGATTACGGAATCTGATAATTCAGCAACCAATATGATTATGGCGCAATTGGGCTCTATGACAGATGTTAATTCAGCTCTAAGACGCTGGGGGTTAAAAAATACTTATATAAAAACCTGGCTTCCTGATTTAGGCGGTACAAACCATTCTACAGCACGTGACATGGCGACAATTCTTTATAATATTGATAACCCTAAATTTTTGAGCACATCATCACGTGAAAAGATTTTTGACTATATGGGACATGTTCATAATAACCGTCTGATTGCAGCAGGCTTGCCTGCAGGTGCAGAATTCTTGCATAAAACAGGTGATATCGGCAAAATGCTTGGTGATGCGGGAATTGTTTATGCGCCGAACGGAAAAAGATATATTGTTGTAATTTTTGCAAAACGTCCTCATAATTCACCGTTAGGCAAAGAGTTTATCGTAAAAGCATCGGAAACTATTTATAACTACATGGTGAAATAATGCTTTTGGATGAAGGGAAATGTTTTAAACTTGTCTGCGGAGCGGGAAACGAGGATGCACAAGAGGTAGAAAAACTTGTTGCATTGTATTCTAAAGCCGGGTGCAAATTTTTTGACTTGTCTGCGAAACCTGAAATTGTTGAAGCTGCAAAACGCGGATTACAAGAACGAGAAGGTTATTTGTGCGTAAGTGTAGGGATTAAAGGCGACCCACATGTGAGAAAAGCGCAAATAAATTATGAAAAATGCGCAGGCTGTCACAAGTGCGAAGAAATTTGCCCTCAAAAAACTATAAAACACTGTAAGGTTAAATCAGCACGATGCATTGGCTGCGGTAAATGTTTTGAAGTCTGCAGGCATGGTGCAATTTCGTTTGTATCTGAAAACAAGGATTTGAGAGAGGTTTTGCCTGAACTAATAAAACTTGGTATAGACTGCATTGAGCTTCATGCAATGGGTGAGAGTGACGATTGGGTTGAAAAATGGGATTATATAAACTCTGTTTATGACGGTATACTAAGTATCTGTACTGCCCGAGGTCATTTGTCGGAAGAAAAAATGATTGACCGAATAAAACAGATGATTAAAAATCGTAAACCTTATACAACAATTGTTCAGGCAGACGGTTTTCCGATGAGCGGGGGCAGGGATGATTACAAAACAACTTTGCAGGCTGTTGCAACCGCAGAAATTGTTCAGAATGCTAAATTACCCGTTTATATAATGCTGTCAGGCGGAACAAATTCCAAAACAGCAGAACTTGCTAAAATATGCGGAATAAATTATAACGGTATTGCAATCGGAACTTATGCACGCAAAATTGTGAGCAAATACATTGAACGTGAGGACTTTTTGCGTAATGAATACGTTTTTAACGAAGCATTGAAAATAGCAAAAGCTCTTGTGGAAACTTTGTGATAAAATAAAATTATGACTAAAATTTTGGATTGTACATTGCGCGACGGCTCGCATATCAAAAGTTTTTCGGATGAATGTATCCTTGAAACATTGCACTGTGCAGAAAATGCGGGAATTGATTACATTGAAGTCGGATATGATTTTCCCGAATGTATTAAATCATCAAAGATTAAGACAGTTGTGATGGTTGATGCAAAAGATATTCATCCTGTATCTCAAGAAGCAGATTGCGTGCGAGTTGCAACTTATCCAAATCAAATCAAGGTTGCAATTCAGGCGGTGGAAAACTTTAAAAAAGAAGGGTTTGAGGTGTTTCTACACCTTATGACGGCTGACAAGTTTGAAGATTATGAGCTTTTGAAAAATTGGAAAAATAAAGATATTTTGACCTCAATTTATTTTGCCGACAGTTTTGGGTCATTTATGCCTGATGATGTCGAAAAAATTTATAAAAAACTTGAGGATTGCGGGTTTGAGAGAATAAGTTTTCATGCACACAACAATTTGCAGTTGGCGTTTACAAATTCTTTAAAAGCAATAGAACTCGGTGCATATTCCGTTGATGCAACGGTTTTTGGTTTAGGCAGGGGTGGAGGAAATTTGCCTTTGGAAGTGCTTTTGAAATATTTTAACAAAGATAATGGCGAGTATTTGAAACTTATCAAAAAATATTATCGCGACAATCCTTGCATTTATTCTTACGAAAGTATGATGAGCGGAATGTTGAATATTCATCCAAGTCAAGCAATCGTATGATGTCGTGATTTTATAAAGCATTTATAATTTGAAAAAAAGGAATAAGAAAATGCTTTTAACCGATCATGTTCAGGCGATTATAAAATCCGCTAAATCAATAGTAGTTGCAAGGAATTATCCTCAATTAATGCCTGAGCATATTATGCTTGCTTTAATGCTTGACCAAAACGATTTGCCTCAAATTATCCTTGAACGTGTAGGATTGGGAAACCCTGAAATTGCCGACAGGTTGAACAGCTATCTTTCCAAACGTGCATATATTCCGCGCGCAAAATTTTCTGATGTAGGATTTACCACAGAAACCATAAAGTTGATGAAAATTGCACAGGAAGAAACTGAAAAACGCAATGATGAACAAATCAGCATTGAACATTTGTTTTTAGCGCTTTTCAGAATGGAAAATAAAACTTTAAATTTCCTCTGGGAGCAGAGCAAAGTAAATAGGCTTGAACTTTATGAAAAAATGACAGATGTTGTAAGCCATATTGTAAATGCTGATGATGTTACGGAAACTCCGCAGAAAGAAGAACAAAAAAATGATGCACTTGCAAAATACACAACAGATTTAACAGAATGTGCAAAAAATAATAAATTAGATCCAGTAATCGGTCGTGATGATGAAATTCGCCGTACAATCCAAATTTTAAACAGACGTTCTAAAAACAATCCCGTAATTATTGGACAGCCAGGGGTTGGTAAAACTGCTGTAATTGAAGGTTTGGCGCAAAGAATTGTGTCCGGAGATGTTCCCGAAAGTCTTAAAAATGACAAAATTCTGGCGCTTGATTTGGGTGCACTTCTTGCAGGAGCTTCATACAGGGGTGAATTTGAGGAGCGTTTGAAATCGGTTCTTAAAGCAATTGAAGAAAAAGCAGATGATTTAATGCTTTTTATCGATGAAATTCATACGATTATGGGTATGGGCTCATCCGACGGTTCTGCAGATGCGGGAAACCTTCTAAAACCAATGCTTGCAAGAGGAAGCATCAGAGTAATCGGCGCTACAACAATCGATGAATACCGCAAGTATATTGAAAAAGACAAGGCTATGGAAAGACGTTTTCAGCCCGTTATGGTTGATGAACCTTCTGTTGATACAACAATCAGTATCCTGAGAGGTCTAAAAGACAAATACGAAGGTTTCCATGGGATTAAGATTATGGATAACGCAATTGTTTCTGCCGTAAAACTTTCTCACAGATATATTGCAGACAGATGTCTTCCTGATAAAGCTATTGACCTTCTTGATGAAGCATCTTCGGCTTTGAGAATTCAAATAGATACAATGCCTGAAGAAATTGATATTTACATCCGCGACAAAATGCAATTGGAAATGAATAAAAAAGCTTTGGAAAAAGATGGTTCTCAAGAAGCTTTCAAAAAACTTGAAAAAATTAATAAAAAAATTACTGATTTGGATGCTAAAATTTCTAAACTTAAAGAACAATGGCTTGCGGAAAAGAAAGTTCTTGATTCTTATGCCGGCGTAAAACGTAATATTGAAAAGTTAAAATCTCAAATTGAAATAAACAAAAAAAATCCGACAATGACAGCTTCTTTAGAAGTTAAATATGCCCAGATGATAGAAGCTGAAAAAAAATTAAAATCTTTCCAATCAGGCAAAAAACGACTGCTTAAAGAAGAAGTTGATGAAGATGATATTTCATCAATTGTTGCGAAATGGACAGGAATTCCTGTAAACCGCCTTATGGAAGAAGAGTCCAAAAAGCTTATCGGTATGGAAGAAGTTATGCACAAACGTGTCGTCGGGCAGGATGAGGCGGTTGTAAAAATTGCAAACGCAATTCGTCTGTCACGTTCAGGTTTGCGTGATCCGAAACGTCCTATCGGAACATTTTTCTTTGCAGGACCTACAGGGGTTGGAAAAACCGAACTCGGTAAAACACTTGCAGACATTCTTTTTAACGATGAAGATGCACTTATTCGTATTGATATGTCAGAATTTATGGAAAAAGCTTCAATTTCCAGACTTGTTGGTGCAACTGCAGGTTATGTCGGTTATGAAGAAGGCGGACAGTTAACAGAAGCTGTCAGACGCAAACCTTATTCTGTTGTTTTGTTTGATGAAGTTGAAAAGGCGCATCCTGATGTGTTTAATTTGATGCTTCAAGTTTTTGATGACGGCAGATTAACTGACGGTCAGGGCAGATTGGTGGATTTTAAAAACACCGTAATTATTATGACATCAAACATAGCAAGTGATGTAATTCTTGATGAAAATATGCCGGCTGAAGAAAAACAAAACAACTTAAATCTTGCATTGCGTGAAAAATTTAAACCTGAATTTTTGAACCGTATTGATGAGATTGTAATGTTTAAACCTTTAACACTTGATGAATTAAAAGTTATTGTGGATATTCAAACATCATCGTTAAAAAAACGTCTTGCAGATCAGGAAATTGAACTTGAAATTGACGAAAATGCAAAAGATTTCCTTGCAAATGAGGGTTACGAGCCTTTATATGGAGCAAGACCTTTACGTCGTGTAATAAGACAGTTTGTAGAAATTCCTATGTCTATGAAAATTCTTGAAGGTGAATTTTTAAAAGGCGATAAAATCAAGTTATATGTAGAAAATAACAGTTTAATTTTTTCAAAAGGTTGATAATATACTTCAAAAGAGTTATAATATAAAAAAAGGGAGTAGAAAAACGTATGAAAAAGCTTAAAACACACAAGTATTGCACAGCTTCGGGGGGGGGGGCACTTAAGGCTGGCTTAACTCAATCTCTGTTATTTGAAAATTTATCCAAAACCTGTTTGTCGGGTCAAGCGGCTGCGCTTGCTTTTACTCTTGCCGAAATGATGGTCGTTTTACTTATAATGAGTATTGTATTGGCTTGTATGGCTCCGGTAATGACGACCAAGATGAAGGCTGACCAGAGTATCCAAACATCCCCTTGGCGCTGGGCAGAAAATAATGTAGATGCATATTTTAGTTCCAGTAGTAA
>CAMTMK010000005.1 GCA_947073645.1 uncultured bacterium
TTTTCTTGCGGGCATTTTTATTTTATCGGCTGAAAAACAGCCGATAAAATTGTCGTGGCGGAAAATAGAATGATTACTTTCTCTTTCGTATGACTATAGTTATACGAAAGGGAGACTATAGTTATCCTTACGAATAACTATAGTCATACGAAAAGATAATAGGCAATCAAGATAGTCTTATAAAGAAATGAAAAAAAGGGCTTAATGTTTGTTAACATTAAGTCTTTTTTTAGCAAAAAAATTCTTGAGGACATTTAATATAGCAAAGGTGGAAAAAGTATGAATTTATTAATAAACGCAACACAGCAAGTAAGTAAAGTACCGCAAACTGCTCCTAAAACAAACAATAATACAACCCCGAAATTGCAGCCGCAAAAGCCTGATACATTTGAAAAACAGCAGGTTGAAGCGGATATTTTCTATATTGCGGACTTGCATGGCAAGATGACACAAATGGAAAGGATTTGCTCTATATCAAAACAGTTTGATGCTATGAAATCAAACGGAATTAAATTAAAACTTGCCTCAGGTGATATTCTGCTTGGTTCAAATCCTATGAAAAATAAGGTTGCAAGTCACTTTTTAAATTGGATTGGAATTACAGCAAATGCTCTAGGCAACCACGAAATGGATGCAACTCCCGATGCTCTTGCCTCAACATTATCTGGTGCAAAATATAACTTGCTTGCGGCTAACGTGAGTGTAAAAGCAGACAGCCCTATGGCAGGAAAAATTCAGAAATCAAAAATTGAAGAATATAACGGTGAAAAATTCGGTATTATAGGTACTGCACCTTCTGATGCTTTGGAAAGAGTTGGGACTAGGGAGTCTCTTCAAGATATTACAATTGATGATATTGATACGACAATTAAAAAGGTTCAAGAAGAAGTTGATAAGCTAAAGGCTCAAGGTATTAATAAAATTATTGTATTATCACATATCGGAAAAGATATGGATAAACGTCTTGCTCAAGAAACTGACGGTATTGATATTATCTTAGGCGGTCATACTCATGATTTGTATAAAGGTGTAAAAGAAGGTGATAACCTGCTTTATTCTAAATCCGGAGAACCTGTTCTTCTTACTCAAATCGGTAAAGACGGAGAATTCGCAGGTGTTTTAAAAACTGTATTTGATAAAGACGGAAAACTTATAAAAGCTCAAAATAGCGTTATGCGTTCAGGTATTTATACAAGAACTCTACCATTTAAAACGGCAGTAGAATCTATTATTGGCAAACCTGAAATTTTAGCAGAAATAAAAACAGCTCCGCCTGCACCTAAAAACAGATTAATTTCCAATAATCCGCATGGAAATGTCATTGTAGATGCAATGCGCCACGAACTCGGTACTGATATTGCTATTCTTAATGCCGGAAATATAAGAGGTTATTTCCCTGAGGGCAAAATTGATTCAAGAAGAATAAGCGATATTACTCCGTTTGAAGATAAAATGTTAATTTGTCAATTATCTGAAAAACAAATAGTAGATGCTATAAAAGTTGGCGCAAAATCATTTGAAAAATCGGATTATAAACCAGGAATTCTGCTTGTTTCAGGATTGGAATATACTGTAACTGATAAAGGACAGCTTATGGATTTACAGTATGTGAATAAAGACGGTTCAAAATCAAAAATTGATGTAAACAATCCTAGTGAAACAAGAAAATTCACTGTAGCATGCGACGATTTCTTCGCATACGGCGGTGATAACTATTTACCGGTAAATTCTAATCCTGATTATGTTGTACAGAAATTTGACGTAGATAAAAACGTTTATACTGCAAACTATATTAAAAATCTTCCACAACCTTTAGAAATTAAAGAAGACGACAGAATTAAAATAGTTAAAGGTTAATAACCAAACTGTTCATGAGCATTCAGGTATTCTTTAACCGAGTTTAAAGATGCCTGAACAATACGCGTAACACGTGAAGGTGATAAACCAACTTGAGTTGCAATATCTTTTACCTGCATGTTTCTGTAAAAACGATATTCAACTACAGTTCTTTCTTTTGCCGGAAGTTTTGCAATTGCAGCTCTTATCATTCGACCCATTTCAGTAATTTCTGCCTGTTCATCAGGTTGAGCATGCCCGTCTTTTAAGAAATCAAACGGTGAATCGTTATCACTTGCAGCTGCAGCTAAACCGTCAATACTTAAGATAGTTTCATAAACAGCTTCGCGGACTTTAGCTTTTTGCATATCCATGCCTTCTACAGCTTCTTCTTCGTCAACCTCATCGTCTGCTTTATGTTTTAAAGAGTACCATTTATATCTTATTCTTAATTCGTTTCTAATAGCCCATCTTACGGCTGTTGCAATGTATGCAGCATTATATTTCTCCAGTTGTTCCGGAGTTTTATTTTTAATCAAAACTTGTACAGCCAAAATTCCGATAGACACAAGTTCTTCATAGTCTACCATATGTGATGGTATTCTTCTGTGTTCTACTTTAGCTACTCTTTGTACTAAATCTATATATTCTTGTAATTTGTTTCTATTTTGCATAACCATGATTATAAATATATTTTAGCATAGATTTTATTTTATATTACCTTTATTTGTTGTATTTTTCAAGTTGTATACAAAAAGTAAAATTTCTGCTATTGCTTTGTACAATTCCGGTGGGATTTGCTGGTTTAAATCTACCATTTTATATAAAGCTCTGGCAACCGGAGCGTTCTCTATAACGGGTATTCCGTGCTCTTTTGCAATACCTATAATTTTTTTTGCAATAAGTTCTGTACCTTTTGCAATAAGCATAGGAGATGCCATTTCTTCTGCTTTATATTTTAAGGCGCATGCTATGTGAGTCGGGTTTGTTACGACAAAATCCGCATCAGGAACTGCGTCCATCATGCCTCGCTGAAGCATTTGCATACGACGCTGGCGAAGTGCAGCTTTAACGTTTGGGTCACCTTCGGTGTTTTTATATTCATCTTTAATTTCTTTAAAAGACATTTTTTGGTCTTTTAAGAATTTCCATTTAGTAACCCCGTAATCTGCTGCCGCAATTACCAAAAATGCAATACATGCTTTGAAGATAAAGTCAGTAATAAGTTTGCCGAATTCTATCATTACAGCGAAATTATTGTCTATGGCTGCAAGCATCAGTATTGTTTCAATGTGTGACATGTAAACGCTGTAGCCGATAAAGCCCAATAAAACTACTTTAACAATGTTTTTAAACAGTTCAAACAGGGTTTTTATAGACATAATATTTTTGAAATATTTTGTCGGGTTAAGTTTATCGAGTTTTGGAACAAGCGGAGCTGTTGCAACAAGAGGACCTACCTGAATAAAGTCTGCCATTATAGCAACAAACCAGGCAATAAATAATATTGGACCGATAATAAGTACAGTGCATTTTGCAGTTACTGAAAATATGTAAGTCAAACCGACATCGGACAGGTGTCCGTTAGGGATTTGTTCATATAGGAGAGTGTAAAGTTGAATAATTTGATCCCAGATAAACGGAGCAAGTCCAAAAATTACACAAAACAAAATAAGCAGTGAAACTGCTGTTGAAAAATCTTTTGACTTAACAACTTGTCCTTCTTTTCTTGCCTGCTCGAGTTTTCTCGGGGTGGCGTCAAATTGTTTATCTTCATCACCCATTATGCTATTTCCTTAATAAATATTATAGCATGGT
This sequence comes from uncultured bacterium, assembly GCA_947073645.1. GTDB lineage: Bacteria > Cyanobacteriota > Vampirovibrionia > Gastranaerophilales > Gastranaerophilaceae > Stercorousia. The sequence goes on from CAMTMK010000005.1 coordinate 3,655, forward strand.
CAAGATTATTTTTCTTTTGAGGTTTCTTTTTCAGTTTTCAATGCTTTATCTTCTTCTTTTACAAGCTGCTCTGCTTTTTCTGCTATTCTGTTTTGTTTATCAGCCCATTCGTGAATTTTAATCTGAAAAGGTTCAGTTTTTTTATACCATGGCCATGCGATTAAATAGCATGCTACACCGCATGCAAGTCCTATAATTGCATTGCGTTTTGTATGTTTTTTCGCAAGTTTAGTAAGTTCTTTTGCTGGTTTGTTGGCTTTGTCTTTTATAAGCATAAATTTGTCAAATGTTTCAAGCACTGCAAAGGTTCCAAATGCTGTGGCCATACCTTGCGAGCTCTGATAACTTTCTTTTAAGATGTTATACTTGCGTTCCTCGGGTGTTTTTGAATACTTGTATTTTGCTGTAAATGACGGAATAATTTGCATGCTTATTTCTCCTTGGTTGTTTAGAAAACCTGAACAAAAGATTTTTTGCTAGTTTGTAACAATTTTTACACCTGAACTTGTACCAAGACGTTCGGCACCTGCTTCAAGCATTTTTAATGCTGTTTCTTTGTCGCGAATCCCGCCTGAAGCTTTTACTTTTAAGCCGTATGGTGAAACTGTATCAAACATAAGTTTTACATCTTCTGCTTTTGCGCCGACGCCATTTTTTACAAATCCTGTTGACGTTTTTACAAAATCTGCTTTTGCTTCTATACAAAGTTCGCAAGCTTTTTTTATTTCATCTTTGTCTAATAAATCTGTTTCTAAAATTACTTTTAAAGGCTTGTCTTTGCAAGCTTCTTTAACTGTTTTTATATCGTTAATAACATAGTCATAATCTTTATTTTTGATTGCAGTAACATTGATTACCATATCAATTTCATCTGCGCCATCTTCGACCGCTTTTGCGGTTTCAAATGCTTTTACATCAGGTCTGTTTGCGCCGAGAGGGAAACCTACAACTGTTACGATTTTGCTGTCTGTAAGATGTTCTTTTGCTAGTTTTACATAAGCAGGATTGATGCATACTCCCAAAAATTTATATTTATTAGCTTCTTCAAAAAGCTTTATAAAATCTTCTTTAACCGCGTCTTGCTTGAGTAATGTGTGTTCAATGTGTTTATTCATAAACCCCTCCTTTACAACTTGATTATATCATAAAGTTTATTTATAATGAATTTTATGAAAGACAGGTTGCGAATTTTTGCGGGTGATATTTTGGGCGGACTGAACGCCTCAATTATTACTCTGCCTCAGGCTCTGGCATTTGGTGTTGCAACAGGTTTTGGCGCAAGTGCAGGGATTTGGGGTGCAATTATTTTATGCTTTGTTGCAGGAGTGTTAGGAACAAAAGTTCCGATGATTTCCGGTGCTACAGGGCCTGTTGCAATTGTTATTGCATCTGTTATGTACGATTTGAATAAGGACTTAAATGCTGTTATTTTTATTATATTTTTGGCAGGAATTTTGCAAATAATTTTATCACTTACAAAACTTCCGCAGATTGTGAAATATGTGCCGTATCCTGTAATTTCAGGCTTTATGAATGGGGTTGGCGTAATTATTATAATTATGCAGTTAAATCCGTTGTTAGGTCTAAGCGCTTCTTCTAATACAATTGAAAGTATACAAAATCTTTTTAAATGCAGTCCGAATATTGAGGCTGTTGCTATTGGTTTTTTGACACTTGCTATTGTATTTTTCTTTCCTAAAAAGTGGGGGAAATACGTTCCGTCGCAAATTCTGGCACTTGTAATCTGTACGTTTTTTTCAATGGGACTGGATGTTGCAAGAATTTCGGAAGTGTCTGTATCTTTGCCTGCAATAAGTCTGCCGCATACAAATTTGCATGATTTCATAACATATTTTCAATATTCTGTAATGCTTGCAGTAATTTTATCTTCTGAAAGTCTTTTGACAGGGCTTGTGTGCAATTCTATTACAAAGGTTCAAGTTTCTCCTCAGAGAATTTTGGCTTCTCAAGGTGTTGGGAATATTTGTTGTGCACTAACCGGAACTTTACCGGGTTCTGCGGCTACAATGAGAACGGTTGCAGGGTTGAAAACAGGTGCAGCGACAAGATTTGCTCCTGTAGTTACGGCTGTTGTTCTTGTACTTTTAATTTATAAATTTTCCGGATTTGTTTCTCAAATTCCTCTTGCCGTACTTGCGGGCATTTTGATTAAAATCGGTTATGATATTATTGATACGAAGTTTTTAAAAGTTTTGAAGCATGCGCCAAAAGATGATTTGTGGGTGTTGTCGGTTGTATTTTTATTGACTGTTTTTTATAATCTGATTGTTGCAGTTGGTGCGGGAATTACTCTGGCTTCATTACTATATGCGAAAAAGGTTGCAGATAATGCAAAATTGGTTGATAAAACAGTCGATAAAAACTTGATTATGGCTGAACAGCTGTTGGAAAAAAGGTATAAGCATAAGATTCGTGTTGTGCATATAAGCGGAGCTTTTTTCTTTGGTTCTGCAACCCAATTAATTTCACAGTTTGATGAATTTTTGGGTACTCGTTATTTGATTTTGGTTTATGACAGTGAAGAATTGTTGGATATTTCTGCAATTTTTGCGTTGGAAGATATTATGCTGCGTTTAAAATCTCAACGTATTAAAACTTTGTTGGTTTTGAAAAATGAAGAAGTTTATGAACAATTAAAAAAACATGATATTGTTGATAACCAACATCATGTTTTCTTTTCTGAATTTGAAGCTATAGATTATGCAAAAACCTCTTGTAAAAAGCGAATAAAGCGTCATTAAAAATCATATTCGGGAATTACAAATGGTGTGTTATTTGCATCTTTTTCAACAAACGCAAGGTAATATTCCATAGCTTTATCTTTGGTTTCGTTATAGAATTTATCATCTATAAATTTTTTATGAAGTTCGATTCTGTTGCCTGAATAATTTCCTAAATTATCTGCGTAAGTTTCAATAATTCCTTTATCAGAACCGCCTCCGTAAGCTTTTGTTTTTGCATCAGTTCCGGACGGTCTTATTTCTATGTATTTGTCTGCGAATTCCAGATAAGTTCCATCACCTACAAATTTTATTGAAACAAGGTTGTCAAAAATAAGACTCTTGAATGTGTCATTGAGCACTTCTTTAACATCATCAAGTGTCATTCTGCCTTCTTTTACAGCCATTGCCATAGAAAGGTAAAATAAATCGTTTTTGGTACGTTGTTCTTCACCGGCGATTTTAGCTTCTTTAAGTTTATTAATATCAGGTTCAGATTCATTATAATAAGCAATGTCGACACGAGTGTCAAAACGTCCGATAATTTCGTTTTCGTCAAATATTTTCACCAGATAATCTGAAAGTGAAATATTTTCTTTTTGAAGTTTAGAGATTAGTGCTGAGGCTACAATGATTGCTTCTGTTGCGGATTTTTCCCTCATTGCAACCGCGCATCTTCCGGTATATGATTTTATGAGTTCTTCCGTACCCATAATCATTCCGCCTGATTCTTCACCGCCGAATAACAAGCGAGGATTGCAGCCTAGATTGATTGATTTTCCAAAAACATCATCAACAACAACTTCTGTATCAAGCTGACATTCAACTTTTTTCATAATATTAGCAATTTCTTTAAAGCCCACAGGTACATTTACAACTTTGACACCTTGTTTTTTAGCCCATTCATCCCAAGAAATTGCGGATGCTGTTGTTTTAATCATAAATCTCGGGTGTTTATCCCATAAACCTTGTGCTTTTAATTGTTTTGCCCAGAAATCCATAAGCATTAAGAATGCCTGATTTGCGGTGAATACAGTTAAAATTGTATCGTGGTTTAATTGAATATAATCAATTCCAGCTTTTTCAAGTTCTGATATTTTTGAAACACTTTCTGTTTGAGTAATTGTAAGTCTGTCATGGTCAGGGTCGGTTATTAAAACAGCTGTACCAATCGGCATATCTTTTAATTTTTCATCGTAATGTAAAGTTTCAATTACAGGGAAAAACTTTTCACCGTTTTCTCTTTTGGCAATAACTGTAGCATCGACAGAATAATCGTAGAAAGTGCCGTTTTTATCATATTTTCCGATTGAATGGAAGAATGGGTCTTCTTCAATATTAAACCATACAAATTTTTCAGCAATGTTGAGTTTTTTCAATACTCTGCTTAAAGTTCTGTATGCAGAACCGCCAACATTTTCGATTACAATTTTATCGTTTAAATTTTTTATTAAATCAAGACTGCTTTGTTGCGCAACTCCAGATTTCAAATATTCAACATACAAATCAACACCGTCATCAACTTTAGCCAAAACTTTTTCATCAATAAGCGGATTATCTTGTGCTGAAATTTTTATTTTATATGTTCCTTCTTTTTCTGTTTCATCAAAAATTTGTTGAATTTTATTAACAAATTCCATTGATTCTTCGGGAAGATACTGGCTTCCTTGAGAGTTCAAGTCTTTTGTAGCATTCTTTACCGAAATTCCATGGCTTGATGTAATATATTCACCGCCAAGCAAGTCTAGTTTGAACGCTAAAAAGGATGCAAGCCAAATCGGGATTGTTTTTCTTTCTTGAGGAACAAGAGTTCTTATACCGTTTGAAGCTTGAATGCGTGTAATTGCATCTAAAAATAAGTCTGAATTATAGCGAACTTCTCTGCCTGCAACTTTTACAATTTCTTTTCCTTTATATTTTTCATTTGCAACAAGTGCTTTAGCTAATGTTGCCAAAACTATACCAACAAGGTTTATCGGAAAGCGTGTATCTTGAGGGTATAAAATGTTTTGAGGTCCTCTGATACCTGCTGTTGAAACTTTTGCTTCTTTTGCATAATTTGCAAACCATTCTTTTAGATTTAATCCTTCAGGATTTTTCTCTGCATCAAACGGTTCAAGATGTTCTTTTTTTAGTGTGAATGTAAATTCTCCTTTGTTTGAAAAATCCATAAGATTAGAGTTTTTTACATAATCGGGTGTTTTATCGTAAACACTTTTAAATAATTCATTTTCAAGTAGATTTGCAGATGTTTTCATATATTTCTCTCTCCTATGTTATAAATATATACGAAAAACTTGTAATGTGCAAATTTTGCATATATAATATAAGTGTTGATAGGAGAGAATTTAATGTTCTGGGATAAAGACAAGAATTATACGAAAAGAACAGCTTCAGAATTCAATATTTGGAGAAGAATTTTTCAATTTTTTATATGTAAAATATTTTATATGATTCGACTGAAACTTATTTATAGGCTAAAAATTGAGGGGCTTGAAAATATACCGAAAGACAATGCGTATATCGTGTGTCCTAACCATTTATCAACACTTGACCCGCCTATGATGGTGGGGATTATGCCCAGAGGCGTATCTTTTATGGCTAAAAAAGAGTTATTTGATATTCCGTTTATAAGATGGTGGATTGATTGGCTCGGGGCTTTTGCAGTTAATAGAGAAAGTCTTGGTCCGTCTACTATTAAAACAGTAATGGAAATTAAAAAAAGTGAATGGGTGTTCGGAATATTTCCTCAGGGAACACGTGGTGTGCCGGGAATTATAAGTTCTGTTAATAAAGGTTTTGCAGGACTCGCTAAAATTACAAAATGTGCAGTTTTGCCTGTTGGAATTACTGGTACAGAAGAAGCCAGACATTTACCGTTTTCTGGTAAAGTTACGGTCAAAATCGGTAAACCTATTCCTTATGATGAAAATCCTGATGTTGTTGTTCAAAAATGGATTGAGGCAATTCAGGAGCTTACAGGATTTGAATATGTGGAAAATGATTTAGGAGTTAAGAATGCTGAGTAAAGAAAGAAATTATAACAGAAGATATCCGCATGAATACAATCTTTTTAGAACACTGTTTTATTACGGGTTTCTTTATGTAGTTGTTCATCCTTTTATGAAGATATTTTATAATTATAAAATAACCGGACGTGAAAATCTTCCGACTAAAGCAAAGTGCGGTAAATTTATTTATACTGCAAATCATGTGTCGCATTTTGACCCGCCTATGGTTACAATGGCTTGCAACAGACCTATTGCTTACATGGCAAAAAAAGAATTGTTTCAAAAAGGTGATAAGTTCGAATGGCTTGTAAAACGTCTTGGAGCATTTGCAGTTGACAGAACTAAACCTGAAATTGCAACTTTTAAAACAGTTAAAGATATCCTTGCGACAAGCTGGTCTTTGGGTGTATTTCCACAAGGCGGTATAAGACCTTACGGTTCTGATTTAGGCGAGTTGAAAAAAGGGTTTATCGTTATTGCCAAAAATGCAAAGGCTGATATTGTACCTGTTGCTATTGCAGGATTTGACGGATATCCGAAATTGAAACCGTTTACACGACGTAATGTTCATATTCATGTCGGAAAACCGATTTCTTATAAATTGACTGAAGATGAAATTATGCGTGAGTGGTGCAGACAAATTACTGAATATGCAGATTATCAAAATTCATTGGAACTGAGGAGGTAAATTTATGAAAAGTTACGAGAAATTATTAAAATTACGGGGGGGGGGCATTTCTGTAGCTTTTACTCTGAGTGAAGTTTTAATCACCCTAGGAATTATTGGGATTGTCGCTGCATTAACTTTACCAACTTTAGTTACTAATATTCAAAACAGAGGTTATGTAGAGGGACTGAAAAAGAACTATTCTGCTATACAGCAAGTTACTAATAAAATAATTGAAGAAGAAGGACCTCCTACTGCTTGGAGTTGGACTGCAGGTACTTCTACTGATGATTCGGATAATAACTATATATTAAATTTGTATAAAAAACATTTGAAGGTAGCAAGAGCTTGTTCTAGTTTTATTCATAACTGTCCTGAAATTCCTGAACTATGGAGCAAGGCTTATAATAAACAACTGGTTACGTATAAAGCATTAAATGGTGAAATTAATCCTGCTGGTGTTTTTGACTGTATCTTTTGTCGTTCGTTTCCTATGCAGCTGGAAGATGGTACTTTCTTGGGAATTACTTTTTTTTCTACACAAGGAGGTCAAGTACTTTGGGGAAGACCAAAAATGTATTTTACAATAGATGTAAATGGTGCTAAAGGCCCAAATAGAGTTGGACGTGATGTGTTTTTCCTTTATATGAATCATAATGACAAGTCAGGTAAGATTTTACCATATGTGAATGGTGTTATAAGCGGATCTGGCGGCGGAGATTTTAGTCAGGCTAATACATGCGATAAAGATAAGAGCGGTGTAAGCTGCGCATATCGTGTTATTACAGAAGGTAAAATGAACTATTAAAAAAGCCTCGTTTAAGAGGCTTTTAGTTATATATTTTCTTTGTTAAGTCGGCTTTTCTGATTCTGACGTTTTCAGGTGTAATTTCAACCAGCTCATCATCTGCAATGTATTCCATACATTCTTCCAGTGACATTTCTTTGTGTGCTTGAAGTGTTACCATAACGTCAGCTGTTGCGCTTCTCATGTTGGTTAATTTCTTTGTCTTACAGATGTTAACCACGATGTCTTGAGGTTTGTTACATTCGCCGATAATCATTCCACGATAAACTTTTGTTTTTGGAGTTACAAAGAATGTCCCTCTATCTTCATATTGTGCTAAAGCATAAGGGATTGCTTCTCCTTGTTCGTGAGCAATGATTGAACCGTTTCTTTGACGCGGAATATCGCCTGCAAATGGTCTGTATTCAAGGTAGGTATGATACATAATACCTTCACCGCGTGTCATTCTGATAAATTCGCTTCTAAAACCGATAAGTCCGCGGGCTGGAATATGGAATACCATTGTTGTTCTGCCTTTAGCGTTATTCATTTCCTGCATTTCTGCTTTTCTGCCTGCAAGTCTGTCAATACAAGAGCCTGCATAACCTTCCGGAACATCAACAATTAAGTTTTCATAAGGTTCACAATGCTGTCCATCAATTGATTTATAAATAACTTCCGGTTTAGAAACTTGGAATTCGTATCCTTCACGACGCATAGTTTCAATTAAGATACCTAAGTGAAGTTCACCTCTGCCTGATACTCTGAATACATCAGTTGAATCTGTATCTTCAACACGTAAACTCACGTTCTTTTCAAGTTCATCATAAAGTCTTTTTCTGATTTGACGTGAAGTTACAAATTTACCTTCCTGACCTGCGAAAGGACTGTCATTTACAGAGAAGTTCATTTGTAATGTTGGTTCATCAACAGTAATCAATGGTAATGGTTGAGGGTCGCTTAATGAACAGATACTTTCGCCGATTTGAACATCAGAAAATCCCGCGATACCTACGATATCTCCGGCAAAAGCTTCTTCAATTTCAACACGGCCTAAATCGTGGAAACCGAATAGTTTTGTAATTTTACCGCGTTCTTGTGAACCGTCTGCATGAACTACGCAAACTTGTTCCTGTGATTTAACTGAACCATTTTCGATACGTCCGATAACAATTCTGCCTACATATTCGTTATAATCAAGAGTTGTTGCGCGGAATTGGAACGACTTTGAAGCATCACCTTTAGGCGGTTGAATGTTTTCTAAAATGCTGTCAAGAAGCGGAATCATATCTTTTCTTTCATCGTCCAAATCTCTAATTGCAAATCCGTTTAAACTGCTTGAGAATATATATGGGAAGTCGATTAAGTCTTCTCTGTCTGTTAACTCTGTAAATAAATCAAAAACTTTGTCTAAAGCAGTAAGCGGTTCACCTGCTGGTTTGTCTATTTTATTGATAACAACAATAATTTTTAAACCTAATTCCAAAGCTTTCGACAATACAAATCTTGTTTGTGGCATAGGACCTTCTGCAGCATCAACGATTAATAATGCGCCGTCTACCATACCTAAAACACGTTCAACTTCTCCTCCAAAGTCTGCGTGACCCGGGGTATCTATAACGTTAATTTTTGTATCTTTATAATTGATTGAAATATTTTTTGATAAAATTGTAATTCCGCGTTCTCTTTCCAAATCGTTGCTGTCAAGAACACGTTCTTGCACCTGTTGGTTGCTTCTGAATGCGCCCGCTTGTTTTAAAAGACAGTCAACAAGAGTTGTTTTGCCGTGGTCAACGTGGGCAATGATTGCGATGTTTCTTATATTTTCGTTTGTATTTGTCATAATTCCTCTTTTATGGTGTAAATTGTACACTTAAATTCTACAACGGGGAAGATTATTTTTCAAGTGTTACACATTCTTCTTTGTAAGCAATGTACGCAAATATCAGGCAGGCAAGTCCGAAAAGAATACCAAAACACATTGTTGTGCGGTATGAGGTTAAGAATGCTGTTTCGTAAGTTTTTCCATGTTCTATAAATAAGTTTCTGAATGTTTCAAATAATGTAATTGTAACAGCTACGCCTAAGATATTTCCCATATTGCGTGAAAGGGCAAGTATTCCCGATGCTATTCCAAGTTCTTCTTTTTTTACGCTTGTCATAATTGCATTGTTTGAAGGTGATTGAAATAGTCCGTTTCCGATACCCATAATTCCCGAAGCCAATACAATTTGCCACATTGGTGCATTTTTACTCAATAATGTAAACATCAAAAGCGCAATGCAATAGACAATAGGACCTGCAAGGGTTAAATATCTGCTTCCGTATTTGCCAGATAATCTTCCGCTTATAGGAGCTGTAACAGAAAGTGTTATTGAATATGGTAAAATTAATAAACCTGTTACCATAGGATTGTATCTTAAAATTTCCTGCAAAAAGAACGGAAGAAGAATACTGTTTGTAAACATTGCCATGTACGAAGTCATTACAGCTAAGTTTCCGAATGTGAACGGTTGAATTTTGAACAATGCAAAATTAATAAGCGGGTAGTTGATTTTATGGTCTCTGAAGTAAAATAGTCCTCCAAAGACAAGTGTGATTGCGCCGAGTACGATAATTTTTATAGAATTCCAGCCCCAGCTGTGACCTTCCGAGATTGCAAGTAATAATGCAAATAAACTTACAGAAAAATAAATAAAACCTTTATAATCAAATTTGAAGTTTTTAGGATTTATTTTTACGTTGTGCGGTAAAAGATTATAAGCAAAGTATGCGCCCAAAATACCGACTATCATACAAGGATAAAAGATTGAATGCCAACCGAAATAATGGATTAGAATCCCGCCCAAAGCAGGCCCGCTCATCCCTCCTATTGCGACAATACAGCCGTTTAGCCCCAAAGCTTTTCCGCGTCTTGCATTTTTAAATATGCTTGCAATAATTGCCTGTGCGTTAGAAAGCATTACTGAAGCTCCGAGTGCTTCTAAACATCTGAATGCGATTAACAGCTCAAACGATTTAGCGATTGAACTTAAAAATGCACCTATTGCAAAAATTGCAAAACCTGTTGAATAGAGTTTGTTTTTAGGAAATATGTCGCCGAGTTTGCCGAAAAACGGTAAAAATACTGTTAAAACGAGCATATAAGCAATCATTACCCATTGGATTTGCCCCATTGAAACCTGCAAATCAACAGACATCGGATAAAGTGCCAAATTTACAGTAGTAGAATCAAGCATGGCAATAAAATTGCCAATTGCAGTGATTGTAAACATAGTCCATTTTATTTGTTTTGTGCTCATAAAATAATTTTAGCACGAATAAATTTGTGATATAATTCTTTTGAAAGGAGATTGTTATGAAGAATCTTAATCAAACTTGCTCCTGTGCTCGGCTTGTCGGGGGGGGGGCACTCTAGGCTTTACTCTTGCTGAAGTTTTAATTACCTTAGGGATTATTGGTGTAGTTGCTGCGATGACAATGCCGTCTCTTATTACTAAATACCAAAAAAACGTTACGGCAGAGCGCTTGAAAAAAGTATATAGTGTTCTTTCAAATGCAGCAAAACGTTCTGAAGTTGAAACAGGCGAAGAGGCAAAATATTGGCAGTATCCTCCAAATTCTTATGATTTGGATTTTATACAATTTTTTCAGAAACATTATATACCTTACTTAAATGTTGCATCTGAATGCATTTCATCAAATTGTTTTTCAAAGGAGCATTATTCTATTCATAATAATAATGGCGGATTTTTAGCAAATTATATCGTAAAACTCAATGATGGTACTTTGTTATCCTTTTTGCCATCAGGTGGTGCCGGATATATTTGGGTTTATGCTGATATTAACGGCAAGAAAGGACCTAATAAAGAAGGAAGAGATATCTTTGTGTTAGACATTATAGGCTCAAAAATTGGTAAACCTGTGAGGTTTTATGGTGAAGGTCTTTCTGATAGTGCTTTAAAGACCCATCAGGCTTATGGCTGTAGTAAAGCAATCATGGAAAAGGGTGATATTTACGCGGGACATTTCTGTGGTGAACGCATTATGCGCAACGGCTGGAAAATCCCAGACGATGACTATCCATGGTAAAAAATGGTAATTAATGCTTAACCCATTTCTCAATTACTCTTAACTGGGCGCGAGTTAAGCCGAGCGCCCATTCGCCGATATTTTTTGTGATTACGCTTCCTGCACCGATATTTGTGCCTTCACCGATTTCGACGGGGGCTACGAGTACTGTGTTAGAACCGATTTTTACATTATCTTTTAAAACAGTTTTGCTTTTTGTTTTTGATATCGGGTCATAATTTGCAGTAATTGTTCCTGCGCCGATATTTACATGTGAACCTAATTCCGCATCGCCAATATAGCTTAAGTGTCCTGCATTTGTATTATGATCAATTTTTGCTTTTTTAACTTCTACAAAGTTACCGATTTTGCAGTAGTCGGCAATTTCTACATCGCCTCTAAGATGAGCACAAGGTCCGATTTTGCAGTTTTGACCGATTTTATTTTTACCTTCAATATAAGTTGAAGGATAAATTACTGTATCTGCGCCGATTTCGGTATCTTCTGAAATCCATGTAGAAGACGGGTCAACGATTGTAACCCCGTTATCCATTAAGTCTGTAAGTTTGCGGTCGTTCATAATTTTTGTTGCTGTTGCAAGGTTTTGGCGAGAATTTATGCCGTAAATTTCATCACTGTTTTCTAAAATGTAAGCATTTACGTTCAAGTTGTTTTTCTTACCCCAAGAAATAATATCTGTTAAATAGTATTCGCCTTGTGCGTTGTTGCTTGTAAGCTGTGAAAATGCAGGTTTGATTTTACTCCAGTTAAGACAATAAATGCCTGCGTTAACTTCTTTTACTGCTTTTTGTTCTACTGTTGCATCTTTTTCTTCAACAATACATTTTAGTGAATTGTCTGCTTCTCTGATAATTCTGCCGTAATTTGCCGGATTTTCAAAAATCGTACTCATGACGGTTAAATCAGAGTTGCAGGAGTTATGATAGTCAATAAATTCTTTCAATGTTTTTTCGGTAATCAACGGAGTATCTCCGCAAAGGATTATAACTTGCCCAACAAAATTTTCTAAAGACGGGCAAACCATAGAAACAGCATGACCGGTACCGAGTTGTGGTGATTGTAAAACAGTTTTTGCAGAAGCATAATTTTTGTTTACAAATTCTGTTACTTCTTCTGCGTGGTGTCCTACAATTACGAATGCTTCATTTGTAATATTTTTAACATTATCCAATACATAACCCAGTAAAGGTTTTTCAAAGATTTTGTGCAAAACCTTTGGTGTGTTTGATTTCATTCTTGTTCCTTTGCCTGCGGCTAAAATTACTGCTTTTATTTCCATGATTTATACTCCTTTAATATAATTTTACTATAAATATGTTGGGAGTATAATTATTTTATGAATGAAACTAAAAAAACAGCAGTTGTTGCAATGAGTGGAGGAGTTGACAGTTCAGTTACCGCATTATTGCTTCAACAACAGGGATATAAGGTTATCGGGCTTACGGGAAAAATGGTTGAAAGTAACGTGCCTGATAATGCAAAGCGCGTTGCGGATAAGCTCGGAATTGAGCTTTATGTTTTTGATGCTGTTGAAAAGTTTAATGAAAAAGTTATTGATTATTTTATAGAAGATTACAAAAACGGCAGAACTCCAAACCCTTGCATTATGTGTAATGAATTTATAAAATGGGGAGTTTTGTTTGATTATGCTGTTAATGAACTGGGAGCAGATGTTTTTGCAACAGGACATTATGCTGATGTAAGATGTGATAATGGTGTTTATAAGCTTTATCCTGCAAAAGATGAGCATAAGGATCAATTATATTTTCTATACAGGCTGGGGCAAAAACAATTGTCCAAAACAATTTTTCCGCTTTATCATTATGAAAAAGCTCAGATAAAACAAATGGCAATAGATTATGACCTTCCGCCAAAAGATTCAAAAGAAAGTCAGGACATTTGTTTTATTCAAAAACCTGTTACCACTAAATCATTTTTGACTGATAAGTTCGGTACTAAAAAAGGTGACTTTATAGATATCCTTACAGGAAAAAAATGGGGAGAGCATGACGGAAGTTATAAATTTACGGTCGGTCAGCGCAGAGGAATTGGCATTGCTGCTCCTTATCCGCTATATGTAATCGATATTGATTCTGTGAAAAATATTGTCTATGTTGGTCGTGAAGAGGATAATTACAAAAAAGTTGTTAAAATTGAAGGCTTAAGGTTAAGTTACATGCCAGAAAAAACTGAGTTTGACGCTTGGGTCAAAATTCGCTACAACATGCCTCACAAAAAAGCTCATGTAAGGCTGTTTGACGGATTTGCAGATATTGAGTTTGAAGAATCTGTAAACTCGGTTACACGAGGGCAGTCGGGCGTTATATATGATTTGAATGATAAGCATTTGCTTGGCGGCGGAATAATAAACTTTTAGGAGATAAAAATGTACGATAAAAAATCACATAATGCAGAAAAATTTATTTCTCACGAGGAAATTCTTGAAACTTTAAAATATGCAGATGAAAATAAAGATAATTTAGAACTTGTTGATGAAATTTTAGAGAAGGCAAAACTTGGCAAAGGGTTGACTCATAGAGAGGCTTCTGTTCTTTTAGCAAGCAATCAGAGAGATGAAGAAATTTTTGCGCTTGCTGAAAAAATCAAAAAAGATTACTACGGAAATAGGATTGTGCTTTTTGCTCCGCTTTATCTTTCAAATTATTGTGTAAACGGTTGTGTATATTGTCCTTATCACAAGAAAAATACTCACATCCCTCGTAAAAAACTTACGCAGGAAGATATTAAAAATGAAGTTATTGCGCTTCAGGATATGGGACATAAACGTCTTGCAATCGAAGCGGGCGAAGATCCGGTTAACAACCCGATTGAGTATATTTTGGAATCAATTAATACTATTTATTCAATCAAGCATAAAAATGGTGCAATCCGTCGTGTAAATGTGAATATCGCAGCAACTACAGTTGAAAATTACAAAAAACTTCACGATGCAGGAATCGGAACTTATATTCTGTTTCAAGAAACTTACAACAAAGAAAGTTATGAAACGCTCCATCCGACAGGGCCTAAACATAATTATAAATATCATACGGAAGCTATGGACAGGGCAATGCAGGGCGGAATTGATGATGTGGGCTTAGGTGTATTGTTTGGTTTGGAAAGTTACCGTTATGAATTTGCAGGATTATTGATGCATGCTGAACATCTTGAGGCTGTATATGGTGTAGGGCCTCATACAATCAGTGTTCCGCGTATCAAAAAAGCTGATGATATTAATCCTGATGAGTTTGATAACGGAATTGATGATGATATTTTTGCAAAAATTACAGCCTGCATAAGAATTGCAGTACCGTATACAGGCATGATTGTTTCAACTCGTGAAAGTGCTGAATGCCGCGCACGCTTATTAAAACTGGGTGTTTCTCAGGTTTCAGGCGGTTCAAAAACTAGTGTCGGCGGATATTTTAACCCGATGCCCGAAAAAGATGATTCTGCGCAATTTGATGTTTCCGACAGACGCTCTTTGGACGAAGTTATCAAATGGCTTATGGAACTCGGATATTTGCCAAGTTTCTGTACGGCATGTTACGGAAGCGGAAGAACTGGCGACAGGTTTATGGAAATTTGTAAATCTCAGCAGATACAAAACTTCTGCCACCCGAATGCCATTATGACATTGAAAGAGTATTTGCAAGATTATGCATCACCTGAAACTAAACAGATTGGTGATAAGTTGATTTCTAAAGAACTTGAAACGCTTACAAATCTTAGAAAGTCTACCGAAGATAATCTCGCAAAGATAGAAAACGGTGAAAGGAACTTCTGCTTTTAGTAACCGAAAAATCTGTAAGGTTTAACGTCACTCATTTCAAGGTATTTTCCGCATTTGCATTTGATTGTGAATTTACCGGTTTTGCTGTTGACTATTTTTAACTTATACGGATTTGGAATAAAATATCTGCCTTTATAAGTTATATAGCAAGGAAGCCAAGGATAAAAGGCGCGAATTCTGGCATGAATTTGTTCTGCCGTTTCGTTTTCAAAATCAAGCATCATATCTTCAGGTTTTATGTTAGGAAAATAGGTTGCGTCCTGTTCTTTTTGCGCAATAGGGATTACAAGCCCGTATTCAAGCTTTTTTAGGACTTCCGCACACATTAATCTCGCCTGAAAAACGGTTCGTTCCTTAAGCTCTTTTCCTGTATCATTTGGCAGAATTGGGATTGATTTTTGAGCAAGAATTGCTCCTTCATCAAACTTCTCATTTACAAGATGAAATGTTATACCGGATTTGGTTTCGCGATGCAGAATAGTTTGTAAATAAGGGTTTGGACCTCTGTATTTCGGAAGCATTGACGGATGAACATTAACCGTTGCAATTGTCGGAAGGTCAATAATTTCTTTTTTAAGTTTTTCACCCCAGGTTCCGACCAAAATTATATCTGCATTCAGTCTTAAAATCTCTTTTTTAAAGCTTTCCGAATTTGCTGATTTACATTTAATCTCATGTAATCCGTATTGTTTTATTAGGGTTAAGTCGTGGGAAGTCTTAAAAAAATCAGAAAATTTTCGGTGCATTGTACTTTCATATCTGAACACTCCGACAATCTCACATTCAGCATCAATTGTGCCTTCTATGAGGTTGCTCAGCATTTCGCCTTTACCCAAAAGAATAATCTTCATTTTTAATACCTGATTTTGGATGCACGGTCCATTTCACGTTTCAAATCTTTTTTTGCGATGTCATCACGTTTATCGTGAAGTTTTTTACCTTTTGCAAGTCCGATTTCAACTTTTGCAAACCCGTGTGACAAAAACACTTCCAATGGAACTATTGTATAGCTGTCTTGTTTTACTTTGGTTTGCATTTTTAGAATTTCTTTTTTAGTCAAGAGAAGTTTTCTGACGCGCTCTGCGTCGTGGTTAAACCTGTTTCCTTGCTCGTATGGTGAAATGTGGCATTTGTACAGAAAAATTTCGTTATCTTCAATTTTGCAGAAGCTGTCTTTTAAATTAATTGCGTTTTTGCGAATTGATTTAATCTCAGTTCCGGTCAATACAATTCCTGCTACATATTTTTCCAAAATATTGTAGTCGTGAAATGCTTTTCTGTTTGTTGTAACGATTTTTCTGTCCATAAGTTGATTATAACACAGATTTATTCATATAGGAAGCATTTTACAATGTGGTTTAAGCCTTTTTCTTGCGGATGGCAGGTTTTACATTTTTCCATAACTCGCGGACAGCGGGTATGAAATTTACATCCTTTAGGTAAATCAGCAGGCGAAGGAAGGTCGCCTTTTAATAAAACTTTTTTCTCTATCTTATCAATTTGTGGAACTGCGCCAAGTAGTGCTTTTGTATACGGATGAAGCGGATTTGCAAAAATATCTTCAGTTTTGCCTATTTCAACGATTTCCCCGAGATACATTACGGCGGTTCTGTCCGCAAGATATTTAATCACGCTCATATCGTGAGTAATGAGTAAAAATGTTAATTCGTATTTTTCTTTTAATTCTTTTAAAAGATTTATAATTTGTGCCTGTATACTTACATCAAGCGCGCTTACGGGTTCATCCGCAAGGATAAATTCTGGATTAAGCATCAAAGCTCTTGCGATTGCAATTCTTTGGCGTTGACCGCCTGAAAATTCATGCGGATAAAGCTCAAGACAGCTTTCATCAAGCCCTACGAGTTTAATTTTTTCTTTTACAATTTCAAGGATTCTTTCTCTTGAATAATCAGTGTTGATTTCAAGCGGTTCTTTTAGTGTATCAACAATTTTCATCTTAGGATTTAAACTTGCATAAGGGTTTTGAAAAACCATTTGGGCAAATTTTCGCAAATCCTTAGTATCACAAACAACTTCCCCTGATTTTATCGGTTCAAGCTGCAGGATTGCTTTTGCAAGTGTTGATTTGCCGCACCCGGATTCTCCCGCAAGTGCCAGAATTTCTCCTTTTTTTATCTCAATAGTAACACCATTAACGGCATGGATAGTTTGTTTTCCTCCTAAGAAGCCTTTGTTAACTTGATATTCCACATATAAATCGTTGACTTTAATCATAAAATAATTCTAATTCATTTCGATTGCAAAATCAATTGTAGTAGTATATAATATAGAAAGAAATGGACAGAAATATCAAAAGATTATTTACAAGCTTTTCTCAACCAGTCGGGGGGGGGGGGCTGAACCGCAATTAGCATTTACTCTTGCTGAGATACTTATTACCTTGGGGGTTATTGGTATAGTTTGTGCAATTACTATACCAACTTTAATTTCTAATAATCAAAAACGAATAACAGAAACGAAATTAAAAGCAGCATATACTTTATTTAGTAATGCAGTATCAATGTCTGAAATAAGTAATGGTTCTTCTGCTTTTTGGGATTATAATTTATCGTCAGAAGAATATACTAAGAAATATTTTTCTCCATACTTAAAAGTAATTATGGAAGTGTATCCAAATGATAAAAAATATTATTTTTCTCAAATAAAAACGCTTTCACGAACAGGGAAGATTTGTTATAATTATTATTTTATAAGTAAATATCCAGGTCCAATATTGTACTTAGCAAATGGGATGGTTGTAAAAATATCATCTGTTGGAAGTTATGGAGGATATAATAACAGAGTTATTGTTGATATAAATGGAACTCAAAAACCCAATATGTTAGGACGTGATGTATTTGTATTTGTAATGTCTACAAAACCTAATACGGATCTTTATACTTGTTCTACTAATGGTTGTATTGGAAAAACAGATAGTATTGGCAAACTCGTTCCTGCTGGTTATGGTCATAGTAATCAGGATTTGTTAATAGAATCACGGTGTGGGGATGGCGGCGGATGGTTTGCTGGAGATGTATGTGCTGCCGCAATTATGAATAATAATTGGAAAATACCTAATGACTATCCATGGTAATTTTAAATTTCTCGTCTGCCTTCGATTGCTTTTGCTATCGTAATTTCGTCGGCATATTCCAAATCTGCTCCAACAGGCAAACCGAACGCGATACGTGAAATTTTTATACCGAACGGTTTTATAAGCTTACTCAAATAAAGGCTTGTAGCTTCGCCTTCAACAGAAGGACTGAGTGCAAGGATAACTTCTTTGACTTCATCGTTTGTTAAGCGGTTTAAGAGTTCTTTTATTCTTATGTCATCTGCTCCGATTCCGTCCATAGGAGAAATTAATCCTTGCAGTACATGGTACAATCCTTTAAATTCGTTAGTTTTTTCAACAGCAATCAAGTCTTTAGTTTCCGCAACAACACAAATTATTGATTTGTCACGTTGTGATGATTGGCAAATCTCGCAAGGACTTGTTGCAGACAAGTTAAAGCAGATTTCGCAAGTTCTTGTGTTTTGTTTTGCGCTAATCATGCTTTGAGCAAATTTTTCCACTTCAGACATAGGCATTCTCAATAAGTAAAATGCCATTCGTTGAGCAGATTTAGGCCCTACAGAGGGGAACTTTTGAAAGTGCTCTATTAATGATGCTATTGATTTCGGGTAAATCATTTTAGAAATTTAATCCCGGAATATTAATACCGCCTGTAACAGCTTTCATTTTGCTTTCCATTTCTTTAGAAGCTCTGTCGCTTGCCTGCTGGATAGCTGTAGAAATAATATCTTCAAGCATTTCAACAGTTTCAGAGTCAACTGAAGACGGATTTTCAGGATTAATAGCTTCAGCTTTTAATTTGATTGATTTGAATTTACCTTGACCGTCGCAAGTTACGATAACTGCACCGCCTGCAGATTCTCCTGTAATTTCTGTTCTTGCAAGTTCTTCCTGAGTACTTTTAAGTTTTTGCTGCAAGCTTTGAGCTTGTTTCATCATTTGCATAATGTTCATATATTTTTCCTCTCCTTAGTCAATTATCGAATTTTATTATATAATAAAAATATGAAAAAATATACCTATGTCGGTGAATCTTTAAAAAAAGGGAAAATTATGCGCTGGACATTTATGCCGTTAAATGTCTATATTGCGCCTATGAAATTTTATTCAAAACAGGGGCAGGATGCAAAATACAGACAAATGGTTATAAGGGCGCTTAATGAGTGGCAGAACGCGACAAAGGGAAAAGTTTCGTTTAAGGTTGTTGATAATTTGCTGGCTTCTAATGTAAATGTTGACTGGAAACGTGTTGAAAGAAAGGCTCTGGGACATTGTTATTTTAGTTTTGACGGAGCAAACAGGCTTTATGGCGCAGAAGTTGCAATCGGTTTGACAGAAGGATTGGTTCATGCGGGATATATGGATGAGAGTGAAGTTTATCATACAATTTTACACGAAATTGGGCATGCAATCGGCTTGGGACATAGTCCTAATCCTGCAGATATTATGTATACTCCCCATCAAAAAGGTATTAATTCAATTTCACAGGGGGATAAACTTACCGTAAACTGGCTTTATTCTTTACCTCAGGGAGCTACTGTTGCAGAAGTTTCTTCAAAATATGGAATAGGCTCGCATGATATCGATGATATTATTACAAAATATATTGATAAAAAATCTCCGTCAGAATTTGAAAAAGTTAAATCTTCAATAAAAATTCAAAGACGCGATTTGTTGGAAGAACAAGAAGCAATTGCAAATTTGAGAAAGTATCATATGTCTTTGCAGAATGTGCAAATTTCTGAAGATATGAAAAAATTTTTTAGAAAAGAACATTAATTGTAAAATTTTGCTATGAAATTTGGTTCACTTTTCTTTTTGGTGTATAATTATCTTGTATTAATATGATTTTTAATAGGGATATATAAATTATGACAGTTCAAGATTGGTTCGAAAAACGTAAACAGGCTCAAATTCAGCGTCGTGAAGCAGAAGCTAAAGCCGAACTGGATATTAATCCGGATTTGTGGGTAAAATGTGTTCATTGCGATGCTCAGCTTTTAAAAGAAGATTTGATTAATAATGATATGGTTTGTCCTGTATGTGATTATCATTTCAGAATAAATGCAAGAAAAAGAATTAACCAGCTTTTTGATGAAAATTCTTTTGAAGAATTGTTTACTGAAATTAAACCTACTGACCCGCTTGAATTTGTTGATACTGAAAGCTATAAAGACAGATTAGAAAAAGCTAATAAAAAAACCGGTCTTGATGATGCGGTTATTACAGGTATTGCATCCATTGAAGGTAACAAAGTTGCAACAGCAGTTATGGACTTTGATTATATGGGCGGTTCAATGGGCAGTGTTGTTGGTGAAAAAGTAACAAGAATTATTGAAAAAGCAATCGAGCTTCGTTTGCCGGTTCTTGCTATTACTTCATCAGGCGGTGCAAGAATGCAAGAAAGTGCTTTGAGCTTGATGCAAATGGCAAAAACATCTTGTGCTGTTTCTCGTCTTGATGATGAAAAACTTCTATATATAAACTTGTTAACAGAGCCTACATTTGGCGGTGTTACTGCAAGTTTCGGTATGCTTGGCGATATTATTGTCGCAGAACAAGGTGCACGAATCGGTTTTGCGGGCAGACGTGTTATTGAGCAGACTATCAGACAAAAACTCCCATCTGATTTCCAAACCGCAGAATATTTGATGAAATATGGGCAGGTTGATGTCGTTTCGGCTCGTAAAGATTTAAGAAAAACTCTTGCAAATATTTTAGAAATGCACAAGGGGGAATAATGACAGCAGTTTTAGATTTTGAAAAACCAATATTAGAAATACAAGAAAAAATTGAAGAATTAAAAAAAATAAGTTTGGAGTCAGGCATGGATTTGAATAAAGAAATTGAAACTTTTGAGCAGCAGGCGCAGGATTACAGAAAGGATCTTTATTCAAACTTGAAACCTTCTCAAAAGCTTCAAATAGCAAGACATCCTGAACGTCCTAACTTTTTGGATTATGTAAATAATATCTGTGAGGATTTTATTGAACTTCATGGGGACAGAGAAGGTATGGACGATAGAGCTATTATCGGCGGATTGGCTAAAATTGACGGTAAACCTGTTATGATTATTGGTACCATGAAAGGTAAATCTACAAAAGAAAACTTAGAATACAATTTTGGCATGCCCCAGCCTCAAGGTTATAGAAAAGCTTTAAGATTATTCAAGCATGCAAGCAAATTTAATCTTCCGATTATTACTTTAATCGATACTCCGGGCGCTTATCCGGGAATAAGTGCAGAAGAAACAAATCAGGGTGGTGCAATTGCTGTTAACTTAATGCAGATGGCAAAATTAGAAGTGCCGGTTATCGCTATTATCACAGGTGAAGGCTGTTCTGGCGGAGCTTTGGGACTTGCTGTGGCAGATAAGGTATTTTTGCTTGAGCATGCTTATTATACTGTTATTTCCCCTGAAGGTTGTGCATCAATTTTATGGCGTGATGCTTCAAAAGCTTCCGATGCTGCAGAAGCTTTGAAAATTACAGCAAAAGATTTGATGCAGTTTGATATTATTGACGGCGAAATTCAAGAACCTACAGGCGGTGCACATACAAATTATGAAGAAGTTTCTGTTAATATGAAGAAAACTATCTTAGACAGTATTGAGGAACTTTCTAAATTGTCTGTTGAAGATTTAAAAGAACAAAGATATCAAAAATTCAGAAAAATGGGTGTGTTCCTTGGATAATTATTTTGAGTTGCAAATAAAAATTAATCCTGAAATTGAAGATATTGTATCAGAATTTTGCTTTGAAAATTTGCCATGTGAAGGTGTAGTATTGGCAGAAGAAGCTTATAAAGATTTAGAAATGATATCTACAACTGAAGGAACTTTAAAGGTTTTTTTAACTGAAGAACCTCAGAATTTGTCAGAACTGCTGTCACACGAGCGTGAACTTTTGAAATCTCGCGGACTTTCTGATGAGGAACTTGGAAGTTGGGATTTTGTAATTTCCAATAAGCCTAATGAAGATTGGTCTAAAAAATGGAAAGAAAAATGGACTGTAACCAAAATTTCCGATAAGATTACGGTTGTACCAGACTGGATTGAGTATGATGGTGATGAAGTTATTATAAAACTTGAACCCGGATGTGCTTTTGGAACAGGAACTCATCAGACTACACAGCTTTGTATGAAAGCTATTGAAAAATATATGCCTGAAAATGCAAAAGTTGCTGATATCGGTATGGGGTCGGGGATTTTGGCTATTTGTGCTAAAAAATTCGGTGCTTCTTATTCATACGGTTGTGATAATGATGAAACTGTTATTGATGTTGCAAAAGAAAATGCTCTTAAAAACAACGTTGAATGCACTTTTGAACTGAATACTGCTGATAAAATTACCGATAAATTTGATTTTGTATTAGCAAATATTTTACATAATGTTCTTGCTGAAATTATGGGTGATTTGAAAAATATCATGAATAATGGTGCAATAATGGTTTTATCCGGGATTTTGGATGAGAAAAAGCCTGTTGTATTGGATGCAATTAAAAAACATAATTTGGAACTTATAGAAGAAGCGCATCAAGACC
Organism: uncultured bacterium; assembly: GCA_947073645.1. Classification (GTDB taxonomy): domain Bacteria; phylum Cyanobacteriota; class Vampirovibrionia; order Gastranaerophilales; family Gastranaerophilaceae; genus Stercorousia. The sequence continues at coordinate 26,364 of CAMTMK010000005.1, forward strand.
AATGGGTTGCACTGATTGTAAGAAGGCTATAATTAATGTATAGTAGTCTGGAATTATTTACTTTTGTTATATCTCTTATTGCATTAATTTTTGGGATTTTATGCTTTAATATAATATTTTCTTGTATATGCAAAATTTCATTAAAGAAACATTTTCCTGAAAATTGGTTAAAATTGCAAAAAGAAATTGGTAAACCGATAAAAATAATAAGATTAACTTTGATAAGATTTGGAAATGAAAAAAAATGTTGCGGGACTGACTATAGTCAAAGTATTCCCGTAAAACTGCTTGTTTATAAGGATTTTTTGGTTTTTACAGCTTGCGGACAAGCTTTGGTTGTAAATAATTTTAATCATAGTTTTATTTCTTTTCTAAAAACTCAGTATTATTCCGAATTTTTAGGCAAAAAAATAGCACATCCGCGTGAAGATTTGATTATTTTTTCACAAATTTGTTCTATACAGTTTTTAATAAATAAAAATGATATTTTATATTTAAAAAATTACATAAAGGAGATTGAAAATGACTAAGACTGCGATAATTATTCCTGCACGTTACGGGTCTTCAAGATTAGAAGGTAAACCACTTATAAAAGTTGAGGGTAAACCTATTATTCAGTGGGTATATGAAAAAGCTCAAATGGCAAAACTTGCTGATATGATTATTGTAGCTACTGATGATGAAAGAATTTTTGATGCCGTAAAGGCTTTTGGAGGGAATGTTGAAATGACCTCTACAGAGCATAAATGCGGTTCTGATAGGATTAAAGAAGTTGTCATGCGTCATCCTGAAATATCTTATATTGTAAATCTTCAAGGTGATGAACCTTTAATTAAGCCTGAGAGTATAGATGAAGTTATAAAAAATGTCAAAGAGGTTGACAATGTAGATGTGTCAACGCTTATAAGGATTTTACATGATGAAAATGAGATACAAAATCCTAATCTTGTCAAGTGTGTAATTGATAATTTTGGATTTGCAATGTATTTTTCACGTTCTAAAATTCCGTTTGAAAGAAATGTGGGCAAAGCTGATTTTTATGGTCATTTAGGGATTTATGGGTATAAACGTAATGCTTTAATTAAAATGACCGAGTTACCTCAGTCAACTTATGAACAGGTGGAAAGCCTTGAACAGCTTAGGGCATTGCAAAATGGGATGAGAATTAAAACTTCTGTTGTTGATTTTGTGCCTGTTGGTATCGATACGGCTGAAGATTTAGAAAAATTTAAAAACATAGTTTCAGCTGTCTAAAAAGTTTCGCGAAAGTACTTGCTTTTTTTTACAAAATACATTAATATATTTATACAAATATTAAAAAAAATTTAAAAAAATAAATATTTTGTAATATTTTATATTTTATGATATATTAAAGGTGTTAGATTATTTAGCAAAAAGGAAAAGACAATGACTGAAAACACAGAAATGCCAAATGAAACTGAAGACCGCCAGCGTATTCTTTTGGCTGATGATGAAGCAAGTATCAGACGTATTTTGGAAACAAGATTGAAAATGGTTGGTTACGATGTTTACACTGCTCAAGACGGTGAAGAAGCTGTAAACTCATTTAATAAAAACAATCCTGATTTGGTAGTTTTAGATGTTATGATGCCAAAAATGGATGGTTATGGTGTTACTAGAGAAATCAGAAGAACTTCTGACGTTCCTATTATCATTTTGACAGCATTGGGTGATGTTTCAGAAAGAATTACAGGTTTGGAATTAGGTGCTGATGACTATGTTATTAAACCTTTCTCACCTAAAGAACTTGAAGCACGTGTAAAAGCTGTTTTAAGACGTACAAATAACAGAGAAACTGTTACTCCGGCAGGAAAAGTTACTAAAAATGTTATTACTACAGGTAATATTAAAATTGATACAGCACGTCGTCAAGTTTACAGAAAAAATGAAAGAATTCGTTTAACAGGTATGGAATTCAGCTTATTAGAATTATTGGTAAATAATTCAGGTCAAGCATTCTCAAGAAACGAAATTTTACAACATGTTTGGGCATATCCGCCAGATCATAGAATTGATACTCGTGTAGTTGATGTTCATATTTCAAGATTACGTTCAAAATTAGAATCTGATCCTGCAAATCCTGAACTAATACTTACAGCTCGCGGTATTGGATATATGTTCCAAAGAATAAGTTAATAAAAAAGTCTTGATTTAGTTGTTGTTTATGTTATTATAATAAATGTCAATGGCGCCTGTCGTCAAGTGGTTAAGACCTCGGATTGTGGTTCCGATATGCATGGGTTCGAATCCCATCAGGCGCCCCATTTACAAGTTTAGATGAATTCGGTTCAAGATCGGATAAATCAGAATAAAATACAAAGGTTCGAAAGAGTGTCACAAAGGCGCTCTTCACTTTTATGTCGATTTTTGAACCGCTGTAAAAAAAGTTCGAACACAATATTTTTAGCATTTCACGCTTTTTCTCTATGGAAAGTCCAAAATAACGTCCTGACAAGTCTTTGAAGAGTTCGAACACTTTTTCAACTCGCTCTATTAAAATCTGATTTGTTTTGCATAAAGCTGTATATTCTAGTGTTAATTCATTTAATTCATTGCTGAAGTTATCTCGTTTTTTAGTATATAAATCTACATCAATCAAACCGTCTAATTTGTCATCATATAATTGATTAAGACGATTTTTTAATTTTTTTATTTGAATATCAATCTGTGCTTTTCTGTTTTCATCATAATCTGTCTGTATCTGTAAAAAGTTTTTATAGTAATCTTTTATTTCATTATATTTTTCTGGTGTTAAATCAAATGATTGTAATATATTGTTGACTGCTTCATCTATTATTAAACTATTCAAGCATTTTTTACAATTTTTACAAACTTCATTATCTTTTACGGGTTTGTGGCATCTGTAGTATTGATATTCTCCGCTCTTGTTTTGTCCTTTTTGTTTTTCACCTGTTAAATATTTTGTATTTATAGGACAGAAAATTAAGCCCTTATATAAAAAGTCATGTTTATTTTCGTTACATTGATATTTAATATCATCATTATGTAATCTTAAAATTTTATAATATAATTCCATACTTATTAAGGGCTCATGATTCCCTTTGTATTCACATTTTGTAGATATTCCATGCTCATCTTTTAATGAAAAATAAAAGTTTCCCGTGTAAAAATACAAATGTTTTCTTGTTATATTTTCAACCATTTTTTTTGTGCATTTTGAAAAACCTTCGTTTCTCATCATATATGCAATTTTTCTGTCAGAATATAGCCCTTTTGAATGAAGTTCTAAAATCTTTTTTACATAAAAACAAGTGTCAGTATCAAGAATAATTTTTCCGCTTGCTTTTTTTCCATGTTTTTTTGATTTCCGTTTGTAACCTATTGGTGGTCTTGCGACAGGAGAATCACCTTGTTCGCATTTTTGCCTCAAATTTGCTATAGTCCTTATACTGTTGATATCAGATTCTAGTTCGGCATTATTTATCTGCATATTACGCATATATTTGCCGTAAGGGTTAGTAGTATCATTATTTTCTGTTGCAGATAAAATTGCAATATCATATTTGTCAAATAATGGTTTAATTATGCTGTGGTAACTGTCGTTGTTTCGGATAAGTCTGTCGCATCGCCAAACTATAACAGCATCAAAATCTTTCTTTTTTGATTTTATATCAGCAAGAAGCTGCTTCAGCTGCGGGCGGTTCATATTTTTTCCAGTGTAACCAGCATCTGTATATTTGCCTGTTATTAGAAGTTTGTGCCTTTTGGCAAAGTTTGTATCTTCTTTTTCTTGCATGGCAAGGCTATGACCTTGAACTTGTTCATCATCTGATACTCTTGTATATATCCTTACTCTGGAAACAGGACGACCAGAAGGAGTGAAAAATTGTTTAGCAAAATTCATCATTTTTTCTTTCCTGGTGTTTATAAGAAATGATAAAGCATATGATTATTCCCAAAAATAAAGGTATGAAAGACATTTTTACTAAAGAAAATGTTAATGCTATAATAAAAATTAAACCGTTTAAGCATCCTGTGAAAATTTCTTTATCAACAGTTTTATTGCAGTTTGGACATTCTTCAAATGATTTATCACATATATGACCACATTTTGGGCAGGTTTTAAAATCTGCATTGTTGGCCACTTTTTTGGGCGTCTTTCTTGTGGAGTTTAAATTTTCCTTATTATTATGAGCTTTTTCTGTAATTTCCTTATTTAAGTAAATTATTTCTTTTGCGTATTGCTGCAATAAATTTCTATCAACAGATTTATTATTTTTTGCTTCTATAAATTTTATTAAAATTGCAAAAAATTCAGGTATCTGTTCTCTTAGTTTTTCGAAGTTTTTATGTATAATTTCTATAACATGTTTGCAAAGCATTTGTTTCCCGCCTGCTGGGCAAGTGCAGCTTATACAATTGTCATAAATAGTTACTGTATAAATATTCTTAGATGAAGAACTTTTTATTTGTTCTCTGAAAATTATTTTGCCAGGTATAATTTTTTTTGTGCGTGCCATTCTAAAAGTATATATAAGTTTTATTTTTAAATAAAGATGTCATGTACTTATGTTAAGTGAAATTTAAAAATCTTTGAATAATTGTTCTAAACTTAAGCCGACAGCATAGGCAACATTTCTTATGTTTTCAATAGTTGCACGTTTCTCTCCACGTTCGATATAACCAATATAATTTCTGTGCAAGCCTGTTTTTTCTGCAAGATATTCTTGACTGTAATTTAATTTTCGTCTGCATTCAGCAATTCTTTTACCGATTGTTTTAAATAATCTTTTCATAAATATATTTTAAAAAATCTCCATTTCTATTTACATACCCGTAGTATGTAGAACTATATAAGCTTTTAGTAGTAAATATTTATGGGTTAAGAATACAGGAGATTATATGAAAGAACTAATGCTAAATGTAATTCGTCGTCTTACAGAAACGTTTTACGAAAAATCAAATCTTATAATTTTATTGCTATTAATTAATATTGTTTTAATAGCTTATGTATATGTAGAGCTTTTGGATGCGCAATATCACTATTATATGAATACTAAAACATCACTTGAACAGATTAATAATGTTAAAATTGATAAATATGATGGTAAATTCTCTCGTGAATTATCAACTGAAGAAGAGCTTATAAGGAAAAATAATAGAAAATTGCATTTATATTATGTTTTAAAATTATTCAAGAATTAATTTTTTTGTATAGCTTTTTAATCAATTCAACTTCTTCTGTGCTGAATTGATTTTCAGTATTTGCAATATCTGATGATAAACCAAAAATAAACCAATTTGCATCAAAGTTAATTTTTGAACGCATTTTTAATAATTCTCCCATAGAGATATCAGTTTTGCCCAATCCAATTTGGTGAAGTCGGCTAAGTGGAATGTCCGTTAATTCTGATGCATCAAAATCGCTTAAACCTTTTTCTGCAATCATTTTGTTGTAGCGCTTGTGAAGCATTTTGAAATTATCGAAAATTTCAGGACAATCACAATCTGAAAAAGGTTTGACTTTAGTCGGATTAAATGTTGTACCTTTACCTGTAAATAGCCAGTTTAAATTTACATTCAATTTCTCATTTAAAGATTTTATTACTTCTGCAGGAAGGCTTCTTGTTTCATATTCATAACTTCTGTATGCCCTGACATTACAATCAAGTTGTTCAGCCATTTGCTGTTGATTGTAACGTAATGTAACACGAATTTGTTTAAGTCTATCTTTCAAGAAATATAACCTTTTCTAATGTGTTTGGCTGATATTTTTACACAAATGTTGTAAAATGTGTTGACAATTTACGTAAAGTGTGTAAATATAAAAACCGAGAGTATCTAAATTTAATTACATAATAACACAAGACAAGCAATCATTGTCTGTTTAATTACGTTTGTTTAAAAAATCTTAATAGACGTTTCTCTGTGTTGCAGTGAAATTAAATTTTTATGCTGAAAATGAGGTCTAAATGGATAAAGTTATTTTTAGAAAGAAAATTGGCGAAATCACTGTACAAGCTACTTTTGATGATATTGTTTATTCAAAAGAGGAAAGTAACAGACTTATTGCTGAATTTCTTTTTATTTTAACAGATAGCAAACTTGAATAAAAGTTTTTTACTAGAATGTTGTGAGATTTAACAAAATTTATAAGAAAGGATAAAAAATGTTTAAATTTTTTGAGAGAGCTATTAGAGCTAAAAAATTAGCCAATACACCAAGACCGGTAAAAATTAATGCAATAACTAATATTGTTGCAAACATTATTCGACAAAAACCGAATGAATTAATGCCTGTTATTTCGAGGATTGGTGTTGTGATGAATTATATTCAGCAGAAAAATTTGGTCGATTTTTATTTTATGAATAGAAAATTGTTGCCAAGTTTATGTGCTGATTTGAATTGTTTATAAAAATACTCCTATAGATGTTTTGCGGACTTTTCGAATCTTTTAGTCCGCTTTTCTTAGGAGATTCTGGGAGAAATTAATATGCCAAAATCAAAAAAACAAATGATTGCAGAACTTGAAAGTTTAAAAGAAGAGCTTCCAAAACGTGAAAAAATTGGAGCATTAAAAGAAACTGAGGGATTTAGACTTGCTATTGAACAATACAAGGAGGAATTTACTGAGGCTATAAATGCTGAAGATAAAAAAGCTATTGGTAATTGTAAAAAAATATTGGATTTGTTGATAGATTTTCAATCTTTTTTAAGTACTCAGCAGCAACGTGCTGAAAGAATTCCCGAATTAATTTCGGATATTGAATATGATTTATCACAAAATAAATTCTGGTAAAAAGGTGAAGGGTTAATATGGAAAATACAACTATTTTTCTAAATGGACGCGAATATCCAGCTGTTAAAACTCGAAATATTTTAGCAGCTGAAAAAGTAGAAGGTAGATATGAAGAGTATAAAATAAGCGTAAAACATGGCGGACTTATGTCAAAATTGTTTGTCAAACCTCTTAATTTTTGGTTAGAAAGTAAATTTGCAGGTACATTTTTTTACGATTTAAATAATGATAGAATTTCGTGGCTTTTATGGTCTGAATATGATCCTCAGTATCTTTTTATTTTTAGGAGATTTGTTGATGTTCTGGAAGATGATGATGTTATTTTTGTTTCAGTAAGACGTGGAAGAATGATTGACAGGTATAAAATTAAAATTGCTGAATTACGTCCTTTACTTGGCTGTGGAGAAGATAAATACGGATTATATCCTGTTGAAAAGTTTTATTTTTCAAAATTGCAGTCAAAAATTTACAAGGGTAGTTATGCGAAAAGATGAACTTTTGATAGAAAATGAGCAGCTAAAAAAAGATTTGGCTGATGTCTGCGAACATCACAAACGTTTAACAAGATTGCTTAATCAGAAAATAGATGAGATTGCGAGTTTGAAAAATGAAAAGAAAATTAAGTCCAAGAGAAAGTGAAGTATACACAATGATTGTAAGCGGAAAAACAAATAGAGAAATTTGGAATGAACTTTGCATAAGTCGAAAAACTTTAGAAAATCATATAAGCAGGATTTATGACAAAAAAGAAGTTTCTAATCGTATAGAATTAATGCAGCAACATTATAGGAGATTTGAAAATGCAAGAATTAGTTGAGTTTATAGTTTTTTTACTTGTTTTAGTATTATTGTCTGGCTTTATGTTGGCAGATATCATTCATGATTATTGTAAAAAGCATGTTGATAATTGCGAGAATGAGGATGAGCTTTTGTGAAAGAATTAGGTGGGCGAATTCATACATACTATGGTGCAACGGAAAGTTTACAGAAATATTCGGGCGGAAGTGCATATAGTGATTTGATTTTTTTTATTAAGCAAGCTGTAAAAATGAATGATGAGGAAGCTGAAGCTTACAAACATATTTGTGAACTTTTGAAAAAAGATAGAAATTTAATAAAAAATTATTTATTGAGTCTAAAATGCGCTGCTGCTAACAATGCAAGCCAAAAAACGGAATGTGAGGTAAAAAGAAAAATGGCAGTATTGGAGAAAAATAGAAAACTTGAACTTCTTGATCTTTTAAATACAACTGAGCAAAAAGTAATTGCTGAAATTGTAAAAGGTACTGAATTTAATAAGATTGCACAAAATGTCGGTATTACTGACGGTACTTTCAGTTGTATTATGAGTGGAATTTATAAAAAGACGTCTAAATTTATAACTTATGAACAAAGGGTAAAGAAAACTGCATTATACGGCTATATTTTTGGCAAATGTGGATTTGCACACGGAGAAGAACTGATTATTAAAAGTGATACGACTAAAAAAACTGTTATTAAAAAGTCTGAAGTTAAGGTTGATAAGTTAAAAGTGCAAGAAACACTTGCGCCAAAAGCTATAAATGATAATTATGTTTTGACACGAACTCTTAATATATTATATGAAAAATTTGATGAATGCTGCTTAACTATCGGTAAAGAAGCTGTTATGGGAAATGTACAGAAAGCTATTGAAAGTGAAATGAGTAGAAAAGGCAGAGGTTATGGAAATGCAATCGAAGTTTTAACTATGTTACGTAAGGATTTGGGAGGTGAACGATGCTAGATGATACTTGTGTAAAATTTGAAGAACTTGCTTCAAGAATTAATCAAATTTATCTTGATCTAAAAAGTGGTATTCCAAAAGCTAGAGAAATATATAATCTTGATGATGTTATTACAGAATTAAATCAACTTGCAGGTAATAGAGAATGATTATAAAAATAAAAGCTGAAGATTTAACAAAAGTTTTAAGTAAAATAAAATATATTGCAAAATCGGATAAAAATCGACCAGAGCTCGGGTCAGGATTATTTGAGACAGGTTGTAATGGAATAACAACAATTTCTGTATCAAGTTTAGTTGACAGTGCAATAGTGTCTATTTCTGCTGAAATTATTCAAGACGGAAAATGTATGATTGATATTGCGCAGCTTATAAGTATTCTTTCAACAATGTCAGGCGAAGTTGAAATTGAATATAACCCTGATAATTCTGTTGTATGGATAAAAAATAAAAAAACAAAATGCAGATTGAATTCATTGGATGTAAAAAAGTTTCTTCCAAGAATTAATATTTCAGATGTTGAGTCAGATTTTATTATTTCATCTAAAGATTTAAAAGAAGGATTGCAGAAAACTATCAAATTTGTTGATTCAAATTCTAACGCTATTATGTCAGGTGTTTGTGTTAATGTTCAAAATAATCTTGTAAAATTCATTGCAACTAATGGAAGTTATATGTCGATAGCTGTTAGAAGTGTAAAAGATGAAGAATTTGGGCGCAGTTTTAACTTTGTTTTACCAAGAGCTTCTGTTGCTAATATTTTACCAATGCTCAACGGAAATGAGGATGTTTATTTAAAATTCAATTCAAGCAGATGTTGTTTTGAATTCTCTCAGGTTTTATATTGTACTGGACTTTTGGAAGGGAAATATCCTAATTGTGAAGGGTTTATTGCTAAAGAGTATGATGTGGACTTTAGTGTTAATAAAAGTGATTTAAAACGAGTCCTGGAGAGAATAAGTATTGTTGAAACTAAAAATGATAAGCATAGGGTGTTTTTTACTGTTAAAGGTGTATTAGCAACAATTGAAGCTAAGGATTATAAATGCAATGACGTTTTGGAACTTGTAGAAAAAAATGGCAATGATATTTCATTTGTATTAAACCGTTTGTTTCTTGAAGATGTTATATCTGTTTTGCAGGTTGAAAATATGCGATTTAAGATGACCTCAAGTCGAAGTCCTATAATATTACCTGATGTAGGTGATACGTATTTGATTATGCCAATGACTTAGTTTTAATAAAGAGAGGATGAAAATGTTTGAAGAATTTGAAAAATTTGAAGAAAAAACTTTTGTTGGATTCTGTACTGAACCAGAAATAAAGTTCAATGACAAGGGGACTGCTATTTGTAAATTCGGTATTCCGTTAGGCGGTGATAAAAAAGCTGAAAAACCTTTATGGTTAAATTGTAAACTTTATAAAGAAGCCGCAGAAGCTTTTGCCGAATGTTGTCAAAAAGGCTGTCTAGTAAAAGTTTGCGGAAAGTTTTATCAATATGAGTATAATTCAAATATTTATACAGAATTTTTGGTTAGAGATTTTATTAAAATTTCAGACCCTATAGAAAAGAAAGAGGACTAATATGGCTAATATTATTAGATTTAAAAAGAATTATCAAAAACTTTGCAATCAGGCTAATGCCCGTCTTGTCTGGATTGATGAAATTCGGGACTGTGATTTTATTTTGAATTAAAAAAGCTTATAGAGACTGGTTATTCAAAACATCTGACAGAGATGTAAGCAAGTATGAGAATATCAAGCTTGATGAAGTTCACGACCTTGAATATTGGATTGTAGCTTACAGAACAATTACAGGCGCTTGTAGCTTTGGTACCGAAAATTTCCTTGATAACAACCAAGAAAAATATAAAAAAGAAATGACCTTAGAAGAAGTTTTCAAAGCAACAGAAGGGCAATACGGACACAATACGTTTAAAGAATTTTTCGAAAGGAACTAAAATGACAGATTATATTGAAAATATGATGAAAACGGCAAGAATAAAGCCTTGTTACCAGAAACGCATAGAATGTAAAGATGGATATGAGATAGGGCATTCTTGCAATAATCCACCTTGTATTTCCTGCGATAAAGCAGTATTTGAAGATGTTTATCCAGTGTTCACTGCAGAAAAACAACTGGAGATTATTAAGCTGATAGGTAAATCAACTGATTTACATTACTTTGGGTACGGAATGTCATCTTTATCTGAAAGCTCAGATGAAGGTGTAATAGAAGTTAAAAATAACGACTTCCCCCAAGCCCTCGCCCGGCTAACAACCGAGCTGATGAAGGCTAACGAATTAGATAAGAAGAAAGTGAAAGGAATTTTGGAAGATGCAAGATAGGTTTAGGTTTAGAGCGTGGAATACTCAAACAAAAATAATGAAAGAAGTGTCGCAAATATCATTTGATGATAAACAGATTGCGGAGTATGCACCAAATGATAAAGTTTCAATACACTTAAATTTCCAACCTCATTTTATTTTAATGCAATGTACCGGTTTACGCGACAAAAACGGCAAGCTCATTTTTGAGGGAGATATTGTTAAAGATGACCACGCAGCACTACATCAAGTTAAATGGTGTTATAACTGTTTTGCATTGTACCCATTATTTAAAAATGGTTACACAATAGGTATTGTAAACGATGAAATTGAGATTATCGGCAACATCTACGAACACCCCGAGCTACTACCAGAGGAGGTGCAAGCGTGAGTAAACTATTACTTTATATTGCTAATAGAACAAATCCTGAAACTGCAATATTGTATTTAATTTTATCTCAACGAAAACCTGATGATATTTATATTCATACAAAAAATATAACTGCAACCTACGGCATAACCAGATATAAAATAAAACGTTCTTTAAAATTATTGCAAGAATTAAATTTAATTCATATTAAATATGGTGTAGGTAATCAGTGGCAAGTAATAATAAGGAAGAAAAATAAATGAGGTAGAACAATGAAACAATATGAAATTTGGTTAACATCAGGCGATAAAATGGGACTATTAAAAAGATACCCATTTAAGCTACAAGCCATTATTTGGTGCTTTTTAAATAAATTTATTACTACAGGTAGAGGTTACTATTTCTTAGACCCAAGAATTGAAATCAAAGAGGTGAATCAATGACAGATAAAGAAGTAATAATAGATGGCTAATAAGGGATAAGTAAGTTAAAATTCTTCCAGTTCATCAATTTGGCATTTATTACCATTAGAATTTTTAACCCTGTAAAGATATTCCAACATCACTATATTGTCATATTTCCAAATATTACGCATAGTATTTGCAAAATCATTATAGGGCAACTCATAAAGAAACCCTGTCAAAAGGTCAGAATGTTCTGTTATAAAAGCACAGAAAGCAGTTTTATACGAAGAATAAAAACTTACTTCTTGTCCGTTTATACAGGCTTTCAATGTTTTTTTACTAACTTTTAATAACTTGTTTTTATAATCAATTATATATGACAACTTTGTTTCGTTAGTAATATCGAAAGTTTGAAAATCAGGCAGGTTGTTTGTATGCGTATCAAAATCTAATGAATAAAGTTTATCAGGTAAAACAATTATTTCAGAAGATTGAGAAACATATTCAAAATCCTTTATATATGGCAATTCTTTAATATCCTTACGCCGCATACGATAAAGAAGCTGACGTATTGCAAAATCTTCTTCTCCTGACAGCTTAAAATATTTTCCTTTTTTGCGGTCAGGTTTGCGATAACCTTTTGGACGTCCAACTGATTTTTTTTCCATAAAATATATACTAATACAAGAATAATTAAAAGTATATACTTTTAATAAGAGAGGAGTTTTAAACAAATGAAACTTACAACCCAAGAAATAGAGATATTAAAACGCTTATCTCTTTCTAATAAGGAAATTGCAAAACATTTAGCATTAAGTTTAAGCACTACAAAACGACATATACATAATATTTTTAATAAACTGTCCTTTGTACCGCAAAACAGATGCGCAATTATGCTGTATGCAATAAAAGAACAAATTATACTATTAGAAGACACAATAACGGAGTAAAAAATGAGCAATTTATTAGATAAAATCTGTGCACTAAGAGATTTAATTGCAGATAAAAAATATTCAAAATTTAAATACCTAAAAATGGAATTATTACAACTTAAAGAAGAAATACATAGACAAATCAGCAAAAAGAATGCTGATAACAAGCATGAGCTTGAATTTACAGCTCAAGATTTACGGGAACTTGCTACGGATATTCGAACAATGATGAACGATTGGTCAGAAATTATGAACCCTGATAAAAATATCAAATCGATAGATACTAATATTAAAGACGGAGTCGTTGATATAAATCCGTTCCTAGATAAAGTAGTACCGATTATGCAAGTAAGAACTTTGATTATGCAGCCTTTGATTGAGCTTTTAAACCTAATTGAATATCACGCAGCATTTTTATACTATTTAGAACTCTCTATAGAAGATGAATTCGCACTCAAGTACACAGAAAGGGTAATTTAATGAAAATGAACCAAAAAGGACGAGGAAATGATTATTTCGAAACACCTGCTCATATTTTTAATCAATTAGATGACATTTTTAATTTTAATTGTGATGTTGCTTGTAATCATCATAATGCTTGTTGTGTAAATTTTATTAGTGAAGATGACGATAGCTTAAAAATAGATTGGGGGAATTATAGATGTTTTTGTAATCCACCTTTTAGCAAAAAAGCTGAATTTATAAAAAAAGCTTATAACGAAGTTATAAATGGGAATTGTCCTATTTGCGTAATGATTTTGCCTTTAAATTCTATGGATACCAAAGTATGGCACGAATATATAGAGGGTAAATTCCATTATGAAATTTTACAGGGCAGAATATCTTTTATAGATTCAGAAACAAAACAACCTAAAAAGGGAAATAATTCAGGAACTGTAATTGTATATTTCAAAAAACGGATAAGGACAAGATATGGATAAAGAATTATTGATAAGACAAATTAATCAAGCTCAACAAGAGCTTGCAAACTCTGCTTTGTGGATGCAGGATGCAATTGCTAATTTTAATTATAAACGCGGGTATCTTGCTGCACTTCAGGCAACTTTGAAGCTTAAAGAAAATAAGCTTGATAAACATGTAGAAACAAATAATTAGGTGTAAATATGGATTATGGTTTTAACGTAGAATTAGCGCAGAAAATTGGTGTCAACGAGGCTATTGTGGTTCGTAACTTTCAATTTTGGCTGCAAAAAAATAAAGCTAACAATAAAAATTTTTGTGAGGGGCGATTCTGGACTTACAATTCACTTGATGCGCTTTGCAAAATATTTCCGTTTTGGAGTAAAGACCAGATACGTAATATTTTGAAAAAATTAACTTCTGCAAATATTTTGATTAAAGGTAATTTTAATAAAAATATTTATGACAAAACAGTTTGGTATTCAATAAATGATGAAATATTGGCTCAATTGCTCGGAGGTGATAAACTTCCCGAACAAAATGAAATTAATAACGATAAGATACAAAAAGAGCCTAAAAGTATCGAAATGGTCGATATGGTAAATTTACCATATCGACATGGTGAAAATCCCACATCGACATGGGAAAATCACCACATCGATATGGTAAATTCCCCACTTCGATGTGGTAAAATTACCACACCTATACCAGATATAAACACAGATAGTAAACCATGTGATAAAACACATACACATAAGTGTGTGCGTGAAATTTTTTCAAACAGTCCAGAGGTTGATGAATTTTGCGCGGATTATAAGGCTATAAAAGGCTCGGAAGTTATTGCGCTAAAGGAAAAGACTGAAATTGCAAAAGTTTTGACTGCTGAAAATGGATATGATAAGGAGTTTTGGTGTGCTGTTTTTAAAAAATCTCTCGGCGGGTGGCAAATTAACGAAAATGGCAGAGTGCGAAGAGTGCCATGCGGATTAAAAACAATTTTAGAAGATTATGGTGCAATATTCCGCAATGAAAAAGGGTTGGAAAAAGTTAGTTCCAACCCTGTACAAGTTATAAAAGTACCCGACTCTGAAATCTCTGATGAGGAACGTGTGAAAGTTCGTGTATTTAACAACGAGCAAAAGGCCCAATTAAGACAAAAAATCTATAGTTCATGACAAAAAATAATAGTTTTTGTATTAAAAACTCGTTAAAATTGACATGAAAAGCTTCTAGAAAGATAAATTGAACCGATTTTAAAAATAGGGGTTTACCCTGATATTTTTTATTTTGAAAATGAGTTATATTGAACATGCGTTGAGGAAAGCTTCAAACTTTCTGAGCAGTTTTTGAGGCAGGATAACTTCCTGCTCTGAGCCTAAAACAGGTTAGCGGGTCTTCCGATTTCAGAAAAACTCAATTACGGAAATTTGTAGTACTGTGAGGATTTGATGAAAATATTTTGTGATAACAAAAGTTGTGCAAAGCATAAATGCAAAATTGAACAAACTTTTGTTATCATTCCGAAAAACAGGCAATATGCATTTGCTTTAATGAGAACTGGTTATTGTCCTGTGTGTGGAAGACATTACACATTAATTACAAATTATCTATTTATTAAAGAGGGGTCTTCTAAAGTTAAGCCAAATGATGAAAAACTTAGAGCATTTGGTGTTTTTAAACCTGTACATAGCCTTTTTAAAGGTGACGAAGCTGATCGCATATTTGAAAATATTTTTGAATTTCAAAAAGCAGTTTTATATGAAGTATTGAAGGATTAGCCAAATCAGAAATCGGGCTTTTATTTGAATTATTCGGAATATGGTAGGATTAAGCGTTGTTATTCTAATTTTTCAACAATGAAGCTCGGGCGAATTCGAAATAATTTTGAATAATGTCTTGTACGTATTTAGATAATAATGTGAGGGGATTTACCCCTCTTTTCTTTTGAGGTTTTATGATTGATGTTGATGTAAAAGATATAAAAAAACTTACTGATAATCTCAAGCAAGTTCATAAGAATGCATTTCCTAAAACTCTTTGGTATACACTTAATTCTATGGCAAAAGAAGCTTCGCTTAATGGAAAAGAAAATATTGCCAAGTCTTTTATTTTAAGAAATAAATATATTCAAGGTTCAGTTGGGTATAATAGCAAAAAAAGTTTTAATATCAGTTCTATGGAATCTTGTGCGGGACAATTTGCGGTTTATAAAGGAAAGCACACAGGGCAGCTGGAAAAGCAGGAGTTTGGAAAATCTGTCATAGCTAAAGGTAAATATACTTTCGCTGCTACTCCTTCAGCAAGAGGCGGGAATTATAGCAAAACTATTAGGAAAAGGAATTTTTTAAATAGCTTAGGTGTGAAAAATTTATCAGATTTTGTTCAATATCCTACTAAAGATAGTTCAAAACAAGCAGCGCAAGCTCAAGCATTCTCTATTAGAAATAAGAAAAAGATAAATGTTTTATTAACTAACAGAAAAGGGCAAAAGGGAATTTATACGGTATCAAAAAGAAGTGTTAGTCTTCTTTATGATTTACGTAATAAAAAGACGAATATTAAGCGGACTCAATGGTTAAAGCCCGCATCTGATAAAGCTGCTGCACAAGCTGAAAGAATATATATGGTTGAAGCTCAAAAAAGAATGGATAGAGAAATTTCAAAGGGGTTTCAGCGTGCCTGACCCCCATAGGTTCTCCCCCAGACTCCTATTCTCTCGGGGTTGTTTTTCCGAGCCCCGTGGGTCGTGTATTCCCCGAGTTTTTTGAAATAACCATGAAAGCATGAAGTTGTAGGGTGGAAAGCTTGATATAGCTTGATTTATAAAAACAAAACCATGAAGAAAGCATGAAATGCCATGAATAAAATTACAAAAGCTGAACTGGCACGGCGTTTTAATGTTAATCAATCGAGAATTAATGCGCTTCTTAACGATAAAATTTTTGAAACCGAAGATGGTTTGATAGATTTAGATGATGCCAGAAATCAAGAATATATTGAATTGCGAAAAAAAACAGTTCCGAAATACACTGGTATTCCTTTAAAAGAAGAGCTAATAGATAGTGATGATGTTGAAGATGAAAAACTTGTAAAAGAGAATTGTTCTCAAAATAACAATGATATATTATATGAACAAAAGGTTTTTAAATATCAGCAAGAAAATGAGTTACTGAGAATTAAACTGTTAAAAGAAAAGAAAGAATTAATTGATACTAAACTTTTACAGCAAATTTTAATGCAGTCTTATGAATATTTTTTTAATCTATTAATGGAAGTTCCATACGATATTATTGATGAACTTCGTGACATTATTCTTACAAATTCTAATCAGAATAATGAAGACTTGCATTTTTTAATAAAAACAAATAAAGAAAAAATTTATGTAAAGGGACTTGAAGCCACAAGAGAAGCAATTAAGAAAATATATGAATGAAAATGTTATCCAAATAGATAAAGTTATCGATTATGCTCTAAAGTTTTCTAAAAAGGATGTTTTTCAAAAGGTTTCTGAATGGGCTGAGCAAAATAGAGTATTATCCTCAAAAGTGGCTAAGAAAAGCGGTCCATTTTCTTTTGATTATACACCTTATACCAGGGAGATAGCTGATTGCTTTTCGAAAAATAGTATTATTCGTGAAGTAGCTGTGATGAAGGGAGTGCAACTCGGTTTTACTACTTCTATATATGACAATACGATTGGTTATAGTATTGAAAACAATCCTTCTCCAATGATGATTGTTTCAGCAGATAAAGCATTGTTGAAGGATTATAAAAAAGTAAAGCTGGATGACTTAATTGATAATTCTGGTTTGCGCGATAGAATTGTTGCTGATACTGGGAATCGAAATAGCAGACGCCAAGGTGATACTGCTACAATGGTTGAATTTGCGGGTGGTTTTTTAAGGCTTGCAGGTTCTCATAATGCAAATGATTTAAAATCATTTCCTATAAAAATATTGCTTTTAGATGAATTAGATGGATACCCCGAAGAAATTAAAGGTGAAGGGAATCCTATAAAACTTGTAGTTGCTCGTACTGACTCTTTTGGGAAGGATAAGAAAATAGGTTATATTTCAACTCCTACGCTTGCTCATAGTAGTCATATTGCTGAATATTATGAAAAGGGCGACAAACGAAAATATTATGTGCCATGTCCATTTTGTGGTGAAATGCAGGAACTTGTATTTTATGAAAAAAATGGTGGTCTATATTCTGATGATAAAGGTATATTAAAAGATGGTGTTATTCACAAGCCTTATGGTATAGTGTTTAACGCGACTGAATGCAGAGCTGGTGATTACAATTCAGTAGGTTATAAGTGTAAACATTGTGGCGAGGTTGCTAATGAACATCATAAATCTTTAATGATAAGTAGGGGTTCATGGCGTGCTACAGCAAAAAGTAAAATCCCGTTTTATCGTTCTTACCATATTTCTGCTCTTTATTCACCTTCTAAGGAATGGTGGGAAATTGTAAGAGATTTTATTGATGCAGGTAATGATCCTGCAAAATTGAAGGTTTTTTACAATCTTGATTTGGGGCTTCCTTTTAATGATACGACTGCAGGTGTAAATGCAGCTTCTATTCATAAATTGCGTGATGGTAGTATTAGCAATAATGTATTACCTGAAGGTGCATTATTCTTAACTGCTGCTGTTGATGTTCAAGATGATAGACTTGAAGTTGAGATAAAAGCCTGGGGAGATAGATTCCGAAATTGGGGTATTGATCACCGTATTATTAAAGGTAATACAAGTGATGCTGCAGACCCTTGTTGGGAAGAACTTTTGTATATTAAAGATGAAATGTGGAGTGGTAAACAAATTACCTATATGCTTATTGACTCTGGGGACGGGGAAAAGACTGATTTGGTCTATAGGCTCTGTGCTGATTATGGTGAAGGGATTATCTTCCCGCTTAAAGGACTTGCTTCAACAGTAAGAACTAAAGAAAAGTATAAAATAGTTAATTTGATGCCTGAATATGATTTGCAGCTTGTTGAAATATATGTTGATTCGTATAAAAATCAACTTGCAAGGTGGTTTAATCAAGAGTGGCGTGATAGTGATAGTGATTATCCTGACGGTTGGGTGTCTTTGGCTTCAGGGTATTCTGATTCTTATTTGAGGCAGTTGACAGCTGAACATAGAGTGAAAGAGGTATCAGATACTGGGTTTGTTACTATCCGTTGGGTTAATAAAGGGCGTAGAAATGAAGCATTTGACTTGAATGTGTATAATTTATGCTGCGCGGAAATATTTATCAATGAATATTCACGTAAGGTTTTAAGACTTGACGCATCAAGTCCTATGTTGACATTTGAAGATTTGAAGAAAGAGGCTGCATAATGAATGAGTTTGATAATATAGACTGGTTAGCTGAAAATATTAAAAATATTAAAGCAGCAATATCAAAAGCTATTGTAAGTGGTGGTGTAGTACAATATTCGTTAAATTCGGGTCAAGGGTCAACTTCTGTCCGACGTGCTACATTAGCCGAATTGACACAACAGCTTCGAGAAATGCAATATCTTTATAATGAAGCGATAGAGAATTGTACAGGTTCAAATATTAATGTAATGAGGACATATAATAATGCAAATAGATTTTTCAGCCGTTAATATATTTAAAAAACGGAAACAGAGTAATAACATAGAAATGCATTCTCGCGGAGTTGCTTATACTATGAATCAGTTTTTTAACGGTGAAAAAGATGTTTTTGGAATGCCTCCAGCTTATGATTATAATGTTGATTATTATACAATGGCAACTCATGCAAATAATTTATATATTACTAATGAGTTTGTAGAATTAGCTGTAAATAGATTTGTCCAATTTATGGTTGGATATGGATTAGATTTGTATCCAACACCTAAGAAGAAATTTTTACAACGAAAATTTAATGTAACGCTCCCAAAAGATTTTATAGATAATGTAAAAGATTTGTGGGAATTATTTTGTTCTGAAGCTGATATTTCTTCTAATAAACAGTGGACACTTCATCAGATAATGTTTATTGCTGCTATAAACGCTTATGTATCAGGTGATGTGCTTATAGTTAGAAGGGTTGTTGATGGGCAGTTTGAGATTCAACTTATTGATGGTAGGAACGTTAAATCAACAAAATTTTCACCAGAAAATTCTGAGAATAAAATAATAAATGGCGTAGAAGTAAATAAAAAAGGTGAGCATATTGCTTATTATGTCCAAGAAGATGACGGGACTGAAACTCGTATACAAGCAAGAGATGAGGAAGGTCATTTATATGCTTGGCTTTGCTATGCTTCTTATCATAGGTTAGGCTCTACTAGAGGGTATTCTCCACTCGGTTCAATTATGCAAAAGCTCAATCAAATTGGAGAATTTACTGAAAGCGAGGTATTATCTGCCAATATTAGTGCTAAGTTTGTTGCAACTATTGACCAAGATGAAACTTCTACTGGTGTAAATCCTACTGCTAAAATGATAGGAACTTCAAATAGAGTTGGAAATCAAATAAAAGAGTTACCAGCAGATGATAAAAATCCTATTGAAAAAATAGTAACTGGGTTACGGAGAATGACTAATGGTATTGTAATGCACATGCCTAGGGGGCAAAAACTAAATACATACAAAACAGATCACCCAAATGTAAATTTCGGTAATTTTCTTGATACAAATATGCAATATATTACTGCAAGTAAAAATTTACCTTATGAAGTGGCATTAATGAAGTTTCAAAGTAATTTTTCAGCATCTCGTGCAGCAATGAAAATGTTTGAGTTTCTTGTGGCTATTTCTCGTCAATTTATTTGTGTTAATGGCTTTTATAAGCCTATGTATGAAGGCTTTTTTGAACTTGAGGTGTTAAAAGGTAATTTAGATGCTCCTAAGTTTCTTGAATTAAGAAAAAGAAAAGGTTATGCGGATAACGCTTATCTTATGTGTAAATTTATAGGCGCTCCAATTCCTCATATTGATCCAGTAAAAGAAGTTAATGCTGTTGTAACTAAACTGAAAAATGGTTTGACAACTTTTGAAACAGCGCTGCAGGAACTTGGTAGTAAAACCGATTTTAATACAATGTGTGAGCAATTGAAAAAAGAAATGGATGTTATAAAAGGTTGTGGCATTCAAATTGGTGAACTTACTGAAATTTTAGATGACGATGATAATGGAAAGGATAAAGATGATGAGTGAAGAAAGTTTACAAGTGAAAGATTTACCAGATGCGGAAAAACAGGCTATTTTTGAAAGTTTTAAACAGCTACATTTAAGTGGCAGTCCTTTAAAAATGGAAGTTAATGCAGCTAAAGAGCTAATTGCTAAAAAACAACAGGAAAATATTGAAGCAAAAGGTGAAACTGTAATTGTTAATAATCCCGTCGAAATTTTAACAACCCAAGAAACACAAGAAGCACAAGAAAATGTACAAACTACTGAAGGTGTTATTGAACAAACTGCTAAAGAATCGGACGGTAAATGTATAATTTGCCATAGTCCAGTGTATGACGGTATTTGTTCTGGTTGTAAAACTAGATTTAGGGGGTAGAAATGGCTATTAATATTAGAGGTGAAATTGGGTGGGATGTGCTTGCTCGAGATATTGAACGACAGTTGAATTTTGCAAGTGGTGATATTGAAATTGTTATTGATTCTCCGGGTGGTTCAGTTTTTGAGGGTATTTCTATTGCAGATGCTATAAGAAATTATAAAAAAGGTAATGTAACGGTTAAAGTTATTTTTGCAGCATCAATGGCTACTTATATTTCTATGTTTGGCCAAAAACTTGTTTTTAATGCAGATTCATCTTTTATGATACATAATCCTTCAACGATTGCTTGGGGTGATTATCGTGAAATGGAAAGTTGTCATAGTTTGCTTCATAAATTAACTGATATGTTTCGTAAGCAGTATTCGAGTTTTACTGGTAAATCTTATGAAGATATTAAAGATGCTATGGATGCGGAAACTTGGTATATAGGAAAAGATGACTTAATGATGTGGGGTGATGTTTTAGAACCTGATAAGGATGTGACTTTAGACCCAGAAATTATCAAAGCTTGTGCGAGTGAAAAAATTACTAAGCTTAATGCAAAAATGACTAATGATTATGTTAAGGCGGATTTGGAAAAAGTTGCTAAAATGCTTGTTTTGCCAAGTTCAATTAACATGTCAAGTTCAAATAATAACAGTACTCGTTTAAAAAGACAGGAGGAAAAAATGGATTTAAACGAATTAAAAAGTAAGTATCCTGATTTATACAATCAGGTAAAAAATGAAGGCTATCAAGACGGTTTGAAAGCGGGAGTTGACACTGAGAGAAAAAGAGTTCAGGATCATATGCAATTTGCTGACATTGATAGTGCGAAAGATTTAGTTAATGATGCAATTAAAGATGGGACCCCTTTTGCTGATATGTTTGCAAAATATACACGTCTTTCTTTAAATACTCAGGAAGTACAAAACATGCAGGCAAATTCTCCTAACGATGTTAATCCTGGTGAAGCTAATCAACTTCATACAGGTGGTATGTCTGCTCAAGATAAAGCTATTATAGATGAGATTGAAAAAGGACTCTCTTCTATTGGATTATGGGAGGTTAAATAATGGAAGCGATTATAAGAGGGACTTTTATTGAAAAAACAGTGACAGTTGAAGCTTCGACTGTTTTAAAAGAAGATACTGTTTTAGGTGAAGTTACGGCTACACAAAATTTACGAGCGTATAAGTCTGATGCAAATGATGGAAGCGAAGAACCTTGTTATATTTTGCCTTGTGAATTAAAGAATGATGACGCTGATTCTGCAAAAGAATTTAAAAATGTTAGAGTTTTAGCATATGGTGATGTAGATGCTGGTAAATTAAAACTTGCAAAAAGCGATGATGCTGTTGCTGCAATTACAACAAAGCTTAAAAATAATGGGATTTTAGCATTAAATATACAAGATGGAATAGGAGTGTAATATATGGTAGTAGAATTGAATAAATATTTTGCAGGCGGGTTTGAAAAACGTAAAAAACCTGCTCAATTTTTTACAAATTTGTGTAGAAAAGAATTTGCTTTAGAAGGTACAGTAAAATTTGATAAAAGGGATGTTTTTCCTCTTGTATCTGTAAATATTCAAAGTGGTACAGGTGGACGTTGGCATAACCTTGATAAGTATAATGCAGAAGAGTATACAATTCCCGAATACAATGACGGTTCGACTCTTGGTGAAAATTTTTATAAAAAACGTGCTTTTGGACAGCACGAATATGCACGTAAAGCTGTAAAGGCTGTTGATATTATCGCACGTAATCAAGGAATCTTGTCTGAATGGCAGCGTAATGCACAAGAAAAACAAGTTGTAGATGCTTTGTTGACTGGTAAAATAAAACTAGTAAATGGTGATGAAATCGATTTTAAGAAAAAAGCTTCACATTCATTAACGTCTTCAAAAAAATTCTCTGAAACTGGTGCTAAACCTTTATCGGAAGTAGAAAAAGCTATTCAGGTAATTCTTGATGATGGTAAACCTGCTACAAGCGACTTTCATTATATTATGAATTCATCTGATATTAATGATTTTATAAGTAATGATGAAGTGCAAAAGGCTGCTAAAAAGCTTGATGGTATTGATAGAGTTGCAATTGGAATGCCTGAAGAAAAAGCTTTTGGTGCAAGTTTAATGGGTAAATTTGCTACAGGTGGTACGAATGTCTATCTTTGGGGTGTAAATACTAAGTATCAAGTCCCTATGGGATTTGGGTTTGCAGGGGAAGGTACACAGCAATTCTTTTTGCCAAAGGGTAAATCAATTGTTATTCCAACTAATCCGCAGTTTGTAATGTATTATGGTGGATTAATGCCTTGTGCGCCAGATCAAGATCCTCTTTATATGCAGCCTTTAGAAGAAGAACAAATCGCATATCAATATGTTGTATGTGAAAAAGGCTGCTCAAGCATTGAATACGGTGTTAAAATGGCTCCTCTGTTTGTTCCTGAAAATGGCGATGATTACGCATCTATTGAAGGAATTTCTTAAAAATGGATGGCTTTGAAATGTTAGAATTTGATAAACAGACCATTATTGATGATGGTCTGTTTTCAACAAAATGTATTTTGTATAATCCTGACGGCAGGATTCAGGGTAAAGGCGCTACACTATCTTTAAATGATGCTAATTTTAACCCTCAAGATAGTTTATATTGCTTTTCGCCTTTTATTGGTCTTGATATAAGTACTGATACAGGGCTTGGTATTTTTGCAGATAGAGCAGAGATTACCTTAAATATGTCAAGTGTTAAAATCGGCATTGTTGAAAAGGGATGGATAATTGAAGTTTATTTTCCTTCTATTAGAAAGTGGCAAAAGTTCAAATGTGAATTTGTCGCAATAGACAGAATGATGGGAATTTATCTTATTAAGCCATCTCTAGTTGAAGAGAAAGTTGGCAACGTAAATAATTTAAGAGTTGGGGGATTAGGTGAATTCAATATTTGATAACTTAATTACTCCTGATATAAGGACATTTGCAGTTGATTTGCTGGCTGAAATACTTGTTTGTGAGCTTGAAAATCAAATTAAGATTGCAAAAACTGCAGGTAAAAATGAAGCTTGGATAGATAAAAATATTTATTTTAATGTTAAAAATCACGAATTTCGCAGTGCGGATATTTCAGAAATGCCTTGTGTTTATATTTGGTTTGACAGAACTGATTATGAAAAAAAACAAACTATGACAAAATTGCCATCTGTTAATCAACTTGTTATTGAGTTGTTTGCATGTGGGCAGAATAAATTAGATGATAGCGGTAATATTATATTAAGTGCGGATGCATCAGCTGATTATAGACTTGAATATCTTCAGGCGCAAGTTAAACAGATTCTTATGAGTGAGGAAGCTGAAAATCTCAGATGTCGTGCAGGGTTGTCTTCAACGATTATAAAATCTGTTGAACGTACATATTATCCAGAAAAGGATAATATTGCTGACAGTGTTATGTCAAGTAAGATTATTTTTGAAATCGAATTTGATGAAAAAACAAAATATCTTTCTGGCAGAGAGATAAAAGAATTGTATATAACAAATAATATCAGAGATGAGTTTGTTTCATTTTTGATAAAAGAATTGAATTAAAAGGAGGATAAATGGTCGTTAAATCGATTAAGACTGATGCAAGAGCATCAGCTACAGGTGTGTCTTTTTATCAAAGGGCACAGCAAGAAGGTGCATATCTTCGACCTGAAAAAATATTGTTTATTGGAAATTATCAAACAGGAAAAAATATTGAAAAAAATGTTATTTATTCAGGTTCTGGGAATTCTGATGATGTAGGAACTATGATGGGGTTTGGTTCACCATTGCATAGAATGGCATTAAAAGCTTTTCCTTTGGATGGTAGCGGAGCAAATGTTGAAACATATTTCTTGCCTCTACCTGAAGCTTCAAGTGGTGTAAAACATAAGGTAAATATGTCTGTAGCGGGAACGGCTATATTAAATGCAACTTTATATTTAAGATATAAAGAGCAAGTTTTTGAAGCAGCAGCAGATTTGGCTTCTAAAGTAGCTACGATTGCACATAATAACCCTGCTCTGGATCCAAAGGGAACTAAATTAAATTCATTTAATTATGAGAAAATTCCTTTTACATTAAAAAAGGGGGCAAAAGGTAGGGAAATTCTTGATACAATAAAAGAAACTCTTGATGAATATGTGGAAATCCCTTTTACTGTATCGGTAACGGATACAGCTTCTGCAAAAGCTGCAAAACTTATTTCTTCAGCAGCTGTTGATTGTACAACATTATCGGCAGAAGATTATGTAGTTGCATATTCTGTTGACGGAGGTGAACGTAAAGAAATTAAAATTGGAGCTTTACCTGCAGAAACTGCTGATGATATTGTAAGTGTATTGGCTGCAAAATTAACTGATATTACTGTTTCTGCTACGAATTCAAATGATGCAGTATCTAGATATATCTTAACATCTGCTGCAACTGGTACGGCTTCAAAAATTCAAATTTTAGAACCTTCTGAGGGTACAGATTTATTTGCTGTATTAAACTTATCGGGCATCGCAGTGGGCAGTGGAGTTCCTGCCTTAGTTTTTGAATCAAAAGTCAAAGGTGAAACTGCAAAGTTTGAAATTGATATTGTTGATTCTGAATATAAAGCTGTATATCTTGATGATTATGGTGTTGAGTTTTTGACTTCAATTGAAGAAGAGGGCACTGGATTTGTTAAGATAGATGATTATCTTGAAGATATAGGACAGGAATTAGGTATTACAAGAGTTTGCTCTCAATTTAGTGATGATAATGCGCTTGATGCAATGAAAGAATACTTTACAGGGTGGCGTGAACCTAAATTGGCTCAATATGTTGTTTGTTATACAGCTAAAGAATTCCCTGAAAATAAACTTAACAAAGGTACAGTAGATATTGATGCACTTATTGCTTTTGGTAATAAACGTAGTGATGATAGTGTAAATATACAAATTTTTGGAGATTATGGCAAGTTAAGAAGTTTAAGTTGGGATTTGCGTGATAAACTTTTAAAGGCTGGTATTCCAAATCTTGAACCATTGTCAGGCGGTGGTTACGAAATTGGTGATTTATGTACTTTTTTCCATAAAAAAAGTAATAAAAAAACACTTTATAACTATGACAGAGATATTTGTTGTATGGGTAATGTTGGTTATTATCTTTTGGCTTGTTTTAAAGAGGCTGGCTGGCAATCTGCAATTATTGTTTCTAATGAAGATAAAACGACAAATCCGAGAGTAAAACGACCAATTGATTATGTAGATAAGCTTAATAGTTGTATAAGAGCATTAGGTGAAGCGGGTATTCTTGCAAATGTTGAAAAATCGGTTGGATTTACTATTGCAGAAATCGATAATACAAATCCAGACAGAATTAATGCAAATACTGCCCCTGATTTATCGGGAGTCAGTAGGATTGTTGATATTAGTAATGCACTCGGGTTTAATTATGGAGGTTAAATAAATGGCAGGATATTTGAAATCATTAACTATAGATGGACATAAGTTTGCTGTGCCTAGTGATTGTGAGGCAAAATTTCATATTGGCGGAGAACAAAATACTGGAAGTGTTACTTTTGGTGATGGTACTTCTCGTGCTACAAAGGGGATGGTTGCAGGCAAGATGGAAGGATTACAAGTGGATGGAGATATTGATATTTTAAAAAGTCTGCTAGGACGTGAAAATCTCCCAGTTAGAGCTGAAACAGATGACCGTTCATACACTTGTGACGGTATGATTGTTGTAGAATCTTTAAATATTTCTGGTAAAACTCGTATTACTGAACCGTTTGATATTATTTCAAATTCAGGTGGTTTAAAATGTGGTTAAGATAATTTAAGGAAGCGGTTTTATTTATGGCCGCTTCCTTATAACAAATTTTAAAATTAAGAGAGGAAGAATTTTTATGAAACTTGAACAAATAATGGACAGAGATGAAGCTCAAAGATATATTGAAGAAATGGCTGATAGTCTTGAAATAAATATGATGGATTTTGGTGTTAGAAAAAAAACAGATGATGAAATGAAATCTGAAGGTTTATTTTTGGAAGCTGTAATGGCAGGATTGGTGTTTTATGATAATGAAAAAGCCTGCCTTGCTCAGAAATTAACTAAAGAAATTTCTGCAGGTGATTTTACTCGAGAGTATTTGCATTATAAAACAAAATTTAAAGTTAAGGATGCAAGAAAATTAAAAACAGGTGGACTTGAAGCTTCTATGGACATGATTGCTCAAGTTTGTGATGTGCCTAAGGCGATTATAAATGAAATGCATGGATTGAATTTAGAAATTGCAATGAGTACACTGGATTTTTTCTTGAAATAATTCTGCCTGATGTCTGGCTTATGGCAGATTATCTGTGGATAGAAAAATATGACACTTATACTGGTGTTGGTGAAATGACAGCACAGGAAGTTATTGATAATGCTCCTGTAGCTTATAAATGTGATAAAAAGAAAAATACAATACCGAAAGGATACTAATGGCATTTTCAGTATTTACTAAATTTAAAGCAATAGATGGTGTTACACCTGCATTTCAGAGCATGATTGTTAAAGGTAATAGTTTTCAGGCACAGGCTGGGAGAATTCAAAATGCTTTTAGTAGAGCCTTTCGTGGAGTCGGTAATAGTTTTACTAATTTGAAAAATGGAATTAGTTCTGTTGTAGATAAGATTTTTACTGTTAAAAATGCAATTATGGCAGTTGTTGCAGGGCAAGTAATTACGAGAGTAGCTGCACTAGGAAAAGCTTTTGTTGATATGGCATCAGATTTAGTCGAAACCGAGGGGAAAGTTGAAGTTGTTTTTGGGTCTATGACTTCAAATGTATACAAATGGGCTGACTCTTCAATTAAAAGTATGGGGCTTGCTAGGCAAACTGCTCTTGATAGTGCTGCTCTTTTTGGTGATATGGGTACTGGTATGGGTTTATCTCAACAGCGAGCAGCTGAGATGGCTATGACATTGACCCAGTTAGGGGCGGATTTAGCTTCTTTTAAGAATATTTCAGGTGATGGTGCGACTACTGCATTAAAAGCAATTTATACTGGAGAAACAGAATCTTTGAAAAAACTTGGCGTTGTCATGACACAAGCAAATTTGGAAGAATTTGCTCGTAGTGTCGGGTTGCGAAAAAAAATAAAAGATATGAAAGAAGCTGAGAAGGTTGAGTTACGTTATCTTTATGTAATGGATAGAACAAAAAATGCTCAAGGGGACTTTTTGCGTACTGGTGGCAATGCTGCAAACCAAATGAGAATGCATTCTGAAATGTTGAAGGAGATCCAAACGAACTGGGGGATGATTATACTGCCAGAATACACTAAAGCTTTGACTTATGCTAATAAGCTTTTAGTAGATAATATGCCTGTAATTCAAAAAGCATTTGAAGATTTTTACAATGTTCTTAAACGCTGTTTTAATGCAATTAGTAATATTTATCATTTATTGAAATCATTTTTTGATTTTATAGTTAAATATTCTGATAGTGTAATTGCAGCTTTAAGTGGAATTGCTACAGTTGCGTTAATAGCAAATTTTAATAATTTGACTTGGGCTGTTTTAGGGCTAGGGGTAAAACTTGGAAGTTTGGCAGCTTCAGTTTGGGCGAATGTGACTGCATTTGCATCTTTTACTGTAGCATTATTATCTAATCCAGTGACTTGGATTGTTGTTGGTATTGGTGCTTTAGTTGCAGGACTTGTACTCTTAGCCTTGAATTGGGATAAGGTAAAAGCAGCTGCGCTTGAGTTTGTTCAAAAAGCTAAAGGATGGATTGTTGATTTATGGCAAAAAATAGAGCCAATTTTTAATAAAATAAAAGAAGCTGTACAACTTGCTTTTAAATTTAGTGCTGTAGGTGCTGTTGTTAATATAACACGTAATATTAATGATAAACATAAAAATAATAAAGATGAAAAGATTCCTGGCTTTGCTAAAGGAACAGAATATTTTAAAGGTGGTCTTGCACTTGTTGGCGAACAGGGGCCAGAGCTTGTTCAATTCCCTATTGGTACAAAGATATATAATAACAATAAAACAGTCAGCATGATTGAAAGAATGTCTCAGCCAAAATTTGATAAAGTTCTTGATTTAGAAAAATATAGAAAAATCAGAGATGAACGACAAACCGTTATTAAAGAAACCATTATAAAAGAAGATCAGACTGCTAAAGATGATAATATTATTTATCTTGAAGTTGATTTAAAACTTCCTGAAGGCTGTGAGGCTAAGGTAGTTAATGCAAAATCTTCATCAGGTAAAGATTTTAAAGTTAAGTTAAAAGGAAAAACAAAACAGTGATGAATTATGCCAGCAGACAGAAGCAAATTATATGGACATCACCATCAGGGAAAATTTTTAAGCTTTTAACAGACGGGAAAATAAAATTTTCACGCAAGCGTAAAGGTGAGGTTAAAAATAATCCTACACGAAGTTATGGGAAAAATAACAGCAAAACGTCGTATAAAACAGTGAACATGTCTGATGATACTTTTCAAGATATGGGTGTGAGCGGGCGTGATTTTAGTTTGAAAATATATTTTCTCGGCGACAATCATGATATTGAAGCGGAAAATTTTGATGCTGCATATTGTGAACGTGGTCTTGGGAAATTGCAGTTACCTTATGGAAATATTATGACTGTTCAGGCGCTTGATATTGATTATGATATTGATACTGTTGAAAAGTCATCTATGACTGTTGTTAATATATCATTTCATGAATGTGGAAAGACGATTTATCCAACGGCACAATCATCTAATATGTCAGTTGCGAAAAAGAGTATTAATCAAGCGTTAGAAACTGTTTCTCAAAATTTTGGTGATACCGTTGAAAAACTTGCAGATAAAGAAACTTTTGCAGCAAAGTGGAGTGCAAATTTAGATAAATTGATGGCTAAGTTTGAGGATATACAAAATTCGGATTTTATAGGGATTTTAAATGATATAAAATCACAAAATATATTACATAATCCTTACGTAATGTCTACCCAACTTGGTATATTGCTAAAAAAAGGTGTTTTGGCTTATTATTCAACTTATGATATGCTTGATAATATCGAAGATTTGTTGTTTTCTTTTTTACCATCTTCGAAGTATTCATCTTCTTCAAGTTCATCTTTGAAGGCTGAATATACTGCTGATGATATATTTGCAAAGCAGACTATTGTAGCTGTAAGTGATGCTTTAATTGAAGCTGATTTTGAGTTGAGAAAAGATGCTGTAAGTGCAGTTGAAGATATACAGGATATAAATGATATTTATATAGAAAAATCACAGGAAATTGAACGGATTATTAATGAAAATATTGAAAATACGGTTATCAGTGAAGTTGATACAAATGAAATAATAAATAGTGTTATATCTTCTGTTATTAGTAAGATTGATGATTTGAAAATTGAAAAAACTATATATTTAAAAGATGTTTCAAATCCTTTAATGCTAGCTTTTCAATATTATCCAGATTTGTTCAAAAAGAATCCCGATAATGCTATTGCTTATTTAAACAAGACAAATGATTTTAGTGGTGATGATTTTTTGTATCTTGATAAAGGACGTAAGGTTGTAATCTATGTATAAAAAAATATATAAAGGTAATATGGATTATGATAATATCGCACGCAAACTGTATGGTAGTCCAGATAAAGCTGGTGATCTTGCTAAGATTAATAATAATACTGACGGATACATTATTGTGCCAGATAGTGAAACACTTCAAGCAGAAGGTGATGGAGTTCGCTGTAATATTGATGGAGTTGTATATAACAGATTTTATAAATCTTTGCTTTTAAACTCTCTTGGTGCAATTAAGGGTGTTATATTTGAGTTTGACTCAAACCCAGAAGAGTTTTTGTTTAAACGAGGTCAAAAAGTTTCTGTTTATAATGATGATGATTTATTTTTAAATGGTTATATCTCAGATATTCAATCTGATGATACGCCGAATGGCTGTAAAACACTTTTATTTATCATGTCTTCTGCAGGGATTTTAATTGATACTGTTGTGCCAGAACCTTTAAATTTTTCTTATTTAAATATAAAATCAATAATTCAAACTATATGCGATTATTTTGGGTTAAATGTCGAATTTGAAAATAGTTCAAAACTAGAATATATTTCTCAAACTTCAATTGGGAATAGTTATAGTGCTATGGAAGATGAGAGTTGTTGGCAGTTTATAACAAGAATCGCAGGTTCACGCGGTTTAATAGTTGATGATGATGGAATAAAGTTGCATGTTGGTACTATTCAAGACAAAGATGTAAAGATATCTTTTCTTGAAGGTGAAACTATAGGCGTTACTGGGTGGAAGTCTATATTTTCAACAGAAAATCTTGCTAGATATTATGTTGCTATGACTCAATATCCTGAACCTGATTGCGTAGTAGTTGAAACTCCTTATAATTTGCCAATCACAAAGCGTATTTCTGATGATGATGCTTTTTCGGGAAGTTTAACAGATTTTGCAAATTGGAAGGCGTGCAGATATATAGGTGAAGCTTTTAAGATTGAGCTTGAAGTTAATGACTTTTTTAATCTTAAAAAAGGTGATTTTGTATATATAAAATCACCCTCCTGTTATATTTTTGAAGAAACAAAGATGATAGTTGAAGATTTTGAACAGGATAGCCTTGAAGGTAATAAGATTACATTAACGTTACCTTGTGCATATACGGGTGTTATTCCAAAGGAGTTGCCATTATGCTAAAATTTGCAAAAATAATTGACGAGTCTGTTTTAGGGTTTATTCGAAAGTTTAAAGTTAAGCTGTATGGTTTAAATGATACATATATGGAACAATTTGGAAGTGGTGGCGAAGATTATACACCACCTTCTGATGCAAGGGCTTTAGCTGCAGCAATCGGAAATAACCCACGTGATGGGGTAGTTTTTTTGTACCAGGATAAAATTGAGAAAAAATCTCTAGCAGGAGAAAAACGTATTTATTCAACTGATGCAACGGGTTCGAAAATTGTCGCTGAAATTTATTTAAAAAATAATGGAAAGCTTTTGATTTCTACTAAAGGTGATATTGATATAATTTCGGACGGTCAAATTAATTTTGGAAAAGAAGGGAAGCCTATAGCACGTATTGGTGATACTGTTGAAGTTGACGGTAAAATTGGTAAAATTACATCAGGGGGAATAAATACAAGTGTCTGATTTTTTGATGATTGAAAATGGTGATGGTGGCGAAATTGAAGTTTCGAGTATTGGAGATATTGTTCTTGATGGGACACTTTATTCTTCAATATATTTAACTCTCTTTGGTGGAGAGTCTTTTTATAGGCAGTTTGATATTGAGGCAATAGATAATGAAAGTATTGAGCTCGAATTAAATAAACCTTCAACTTCTAATAATATGAAAAATCTTGCAAATATGATTAATTTTAAGCTAAACTGGCTTGTTAATTTAGGGTTAGCACAGAGTGTTAATACCGAAGTTTTTACAGAAGGTGAAGTGTTGTTGAAGATTAATATCACAATCAGTCAACCTGATGGGAATTCTGAGAGATATGGGATTATTTGGGATAAAGAAAAGTCTGAATTGAAACATTTTGGAGAAATTTATGGCAGGGTTTAAGAAAAAAACTATAAAAGAGATACAAGCTGATATTATTAATGAATATTCTGTACGATTAAGAAAAGAAACAAATAAAGATACACCTTTGCTGCCTATTGCTGTAATGCGTTCACTTGCGTGGGCAGTTGCAGGTATTGCTTATCTGATGGGTGATTATTTGACTTGGGTTTATATGCAAATTCTTCCACAATATTGTGGTTTACCGATTTTAAAATTATGGGGATCTTTATTAGGACTTGAATATAAAACAGGTACAAGTACTGTATTGCAAATTGAAATAAAAAATACAAAAGCGTTGATTTCAGCAGGTACTTTATGGAAAAGTTTAAAAAATGGAGTTGTATATAAATCCTTGGCTTCCGTTAATCCTATTGAGGGAATTGCTATTGTGTCTGTTCAGGCTTTAACTTCAGGAACTGTGGGAAATTTAACACCTGGCGAAATTTTAGATATTACAAATCCTTTTGATGGTGTACCTGATAAAGCAATTGTTAAATCTGTTCTTGTAATTGGTAGTAATGATGAGGATGTAGAAGATTATAGAAAAAGAGTTTTAATTCGTTTTAGGCAAAAACCTCAAGGTGGTAGTTTTGTAGATTATTTTCTTTGGGCTACAGAAGTTTTAGGGATTGTTGATGCTCTACCCTATGTTTTGAATTCAGGTACTAATGTTATATATCTTGTTGCAGAGGGAAGTGGGAAAAATAGGACACCGAGCGGAAATGTTACTCCAAATCCTTTTCCAGAATGGGAAAATGGTAATATGAAAGAAATATCGGGTTCGGGTCAATTTTATCAGGTTGCAAAGTCTATTAATGGTACTGATGATATGAAAAATTCAAGACGTCCTGCGGGTGTAGTTGTTGAATTGCGTAAATGTAATTATACACCTTATAGGGTTGTGATTAGTGAGTTGACACCTTGTACAAATGATATGATTATAAGAATTAAAAACGCAATTATATCTTATTTGGATGTAAAAAGACCTCATATATTAGCACTTGGATATTCACAACAAAATGCAAAAATTAATTCTGGTAAGATTAGCGCAGCTGTGCAAAATACAATTGATTTTGATGGTGCAACATTTAGTTCCTTTGCTTTAAAAAACAGTGAAAACAAAATTATTAATGAAGATATTCTTGGTATAGGTTGCTTGGCTTTTCTTGAAAAATTAACTATTAATGGGTCAGATGTGGTATTATGATATTTAAAACTTTTAAGATTTTATTAGGGAACGGACGTGCTTGGCGCTTAGTAAATCCAAATATAAGGGCAATTGTTTTTGCTTTAATTAAGCCGTTTAAAGATTTAAGACTCGCTGGACGTCGTATTGTTTATGCTCCATTTCTTACGCAAAATCATTATGCATCGGAAGAAGAACAGCTTATTGATGTCGAAAATTACGAAAACTTGTTTGGTATTGAGCCTGTATCTAATATTTTAAAAGAACGTCAATATAATACAGAAGCTCAATGGGCTTTAAGGGGTGCACAGGGGTTTGGATATATTGAAAAAGTCTTGGAACGTGCTGGGATAAAGGTAAAAGTAATTGAAAATATTCCTATGAAAGATTTATCGCATATTGGGGCTTTTGAATATGGGTTTACTCAGTATGGGCAGAATGTCAATGATGTAAAAGTTCAATATGGAGCTTCAGGTTACAGACTTATTGCTAACGGTAATCTTTATTATGGTGATAAGTATAATGATCCTGCTGTAATTACTCGTTGGGATAAAGTTATTTTGGTTGAAGTTATTAATCCTATAACTTATGGACAGTATAAAACTTTTGTTGATTTACTGCTTCGAACTAAGCCAATGGAAATTGTTTGTTTGTGTAAGTTGATTTTATATTAGTGAGGGAAAATGAAAAATTTATACGATTATGAAAATACTCAGTCAGCTAATACTGATTTGCCTTTTGGTGCTTTTAAAAATGAAAGTTCCCCAGGACAAAAAGATGGTACAGATATTATTGCAGAACATATTCAAGATATAGCATATCCGTTGTATCAAGTTTTACAACTTGCAGGTATAGTGCCAAACGGTGAGTTGGAAGATGGAAACAATAAAAAACAGTTTATACAAGCTTTAACAAATATAGGAATTTTAAAACATGCAGAAGGTGTTTCATACGAAGCTTCGATTCTTGTATGGCGTATTGTAGGTACAGAATTTGCTTTGTATCGTTCTAATTTTTCAGAAAACAATGCAGACCTGAGTGATGAAGAATCTTGGACTAAGATACTCACAATTGATAATAAAAACAAAATAAACTTTCATGTAGAAACAAATATTTCAGGAAGTTTATCACTTCCCACTTTCTGTTTTAACTCGGGTGCAGTCGACAGTGACGGCAATTCTGCATTAATGACTGTTGAAAACGATATTTTGACCTTAAACGCTCCTGCTGTCGGTACAACAGCAGACGGAGAAACTTTTACGGTTTCTGAAAATATTACATTAGATATTAGTAATTTGGCAGACGGCAGTTATAATTGTTTCTACAACCCTGAAACTAACGGGCTTGAGATTTATAACAACGAAATTTTTGAACAAAAAGCAGAACCCGAAAATTGGAGCATAAACGATATTTGGGTCAACACGAGCATTATGCCGAACGTTTCCTACAAAAAAGTATCGGATACTGAAAAAGTTGTCACTAAACTTGTTCAAACCGCTGATGTAGAGCGGGTTTCAAATGGGGGGGGGGGGTAACTTTGAGCAATAAAGAATACAACCTTGCAAAACTACTCAAACGTATAAAAAAACTTGAAAACAATATTGACGGAGAATGGACGATTAGCAATATGACTTTGTTAGCCTACACTTCAAATAATTTACCGCAAGATTTTGACGTTACGTATGATTTGAGTAATTATCTGCCTGATGACGGCAATATTTACGAATGTATTATTAATGGTTATATTGAAACATTAGCATCAAATAGAATTTGTTCAATTTCTGTCGGTAAAGTTATAAACGGTGAAAGTTGTGGAGCAGGTGGAATGTTTTTAAAGTGTGGCGGAACAGTTTCTATTAGTTATGCTCATGGAACCATGCCCGTACTGGTTTTTGCAAATCGGAAATTAACAATTTTTCAGGCTGGTGCTGTCAGTACGGGAGCAGGCGGATTTAGTCTTTTAAGATACAGAAAGGTAAGGTAAAAGTGTTTTATATTCATGTAAGAAATGGAAATTTAATAGGTTGCGGGCAATTTAAAGCGGTTGATGAAGATATTTTGAATATTTCGATATCTGAGGAGCTTTATAATGATTTTTGTAAAATTCCCGAAAAATATATTTGCAACGATAGTGGAATATTTCTTAATCCTGAATATGAGCCTGCGGATAAAGAAAAGCAATTAAGAATTGTAAATATAAAACAAGAGCTTGTTGAACTTGATACAAAGCGCATTCGTGCAATGTGTGAGCCGTCTTTGCGTGAAGACGGGCAAGATTGGTTGTGTTTTTATAATCAACAAGCGCAATGTTTGCGCACACAGTTGCAGGAGTTAGAAGAAAGGACGGGAAATGACTACAACATTAACAAATAGACCGTATAATAATTACACAAATAAATGTTCAGTTACAGGCGGTTACGATTTGGGTCAATTGTATTTTTCCGACCATATATTAGAAGGCGACGAGGCTGTTGGCAAAGCTTTACTTGGTACTTATGTCTACAAGGACGGTATAGCAGGCATTCGTAATGGCTATCC
The DNA here is from genome assembly GCA_947073645.1 of uncultured bacterium. Classification (GTDB taxonomy): domain Bacteria; phylum Cyanobacteriota; class Vampirovibrionia; order Gastranaerophilales; family Gastranaerophilaceae; genus Stercorousia. The sequence goes on from CAMTMK010000005.1 coordinate 62,683, forward strand.
TGAATTTTATGATAAGTATTTGGCATTAATGAAAGCTAGTGAAGCACAACAAGTAACACTTGGTGATAATACAATAACAATGTATATTAATGCAAACGGACTTCAATTTTATAATATTGCGGATAAAGAAGTTATTGACGCTTGGTATAATAAATATGGTAAAGCTTATTTCTTTGGCGTTGATGAAGAAAACGAAAGAATTTTCTTGCCGAGAGGTGAGCAATATTTAGTAATGGGTAAGAATAATACTGTACCTGTAAAGGTTTTTGGTACTGGTAAAACTCTAGGTCTTACTAACGGTACTAATAATGTTGCATTGTCAGGTATTTCTGTTGACGGTCCACCTTGTACTTTAACTACTACTGGATTCAATGTTAATGTTGCAAATACTCCTACTTCTCCTAGTGGTCGTAATTCTAAGGGTTATTATGGTGTAGTTACTAATCCATCTACTTCGGGCATACGGGGTACTGTTGATTTATCAAATATAGGTCAAAAGGCATATCTTTACATGGTTGTCGGCAATACAAAAGAAGTAACACATATTAGGACTACTATTCCCGAAGGTGAAGCTTTAGAACAGATTTATAAAAATAAAGATGATATTACCATACTAAACGATAATAAAGTTGATTTAACCAATACGCAATGGGCAATAAATTCTTGTGCACTCGATTACAAAAATGCGATATCGCTTATGCTTACAACAACACCATATACAGCCCCTATAGATGGAGTTATTTTTGTAGCGGATAATAATACTTCAACCAAAAATCAGTTGATTATTGATGGTGTTTCTTTAGGTGCTGTTAAGTTGTATTTGAGTATTGCTATGCGTGTATCAAAAGGGAGTACGATAGCAACAGTTGCTGATATTCACGCTCAATTTATACCATTGAAAGGAGCTGTATAATGACATATTACACAATTCAAAGTGATAAAATTTTAATGGCAGAAACAGAACAAGCATTAAGTAATTTTTATAATAATATCAAAATTTTGCCAGATGATTATGTAGAGGGCAAATATATTCTTGATAACAACATGCTTGTTCTTAATCCTGACTTTGAAGCGGAACAGGTGAATAGAGAACGCGAAATTCGAGTTTTAGAAATTAAATCACAATTGGTTGATTTGGATGCACAAGCAATCCGTCCGTTACGTGCAGTTTTAACAGATTGCGGAACTGACGAAGATAGAGAGATTTTAAAAGATATAGAAATGCAGGCTAATAATTTGCGCGCGGAATTAAGCAGTTTCCTGTAGATTTTTATTAACAGCTTCTTCAATTAAAGCGTTAATGCTAACGCCTTTCATTTTTGCGGTTTTAGCAAGTCGGTAATGGGTTAAACCTGTAGTTCTGTAAGTTATATTTCCCTTAAAATCAGATAATTTAAGCGGTTCAGGGATTTCCATATTATTTGCAAGACTTGTATTAATATATGCTTCAAGTGCTTTTTTTAAATTTGTAATAACTTCTTCAGGAGAATCACCGCAAGTCATATTTTTTTCAAGTTCAACTATACTGCCGAGATAACAGCCGTCAGCGTCGCTCCATTCAACAATGTAGCTGTAAGGTAAATTCAAGTAGTATTCAAGATTTTTTTTCATATCAATACCCCTCATATTGTAGTACTGCTTGTAATTTTGCAACCATATACGGTTTTAAAGGATTTTGAGTAAGAACGATAGTGACTGACGGAGCGTTAGGTTTTCTATAGGTTAAATGTGAGCTTCCGCCTGCCGGTCCTTGAGCAATGTATCCGAACATTTCAAGAATTTTTCTTGCTTCTGCCGGAGTTATTTCAGATTTGCCTTTAAGGATTTTTTGAATAAGTTTGTCTGTTTTACTCATATTATTATGATAGCATATATGCTATCATTTGTCAAGTATTAAAACTAAAAATATTACGAAACATGTCGAAAAACAACAGAAAGTTAGGAAATTATTACAAAATTTGTCAAAAATGACAAGAAAGCGAGGAAATTATGGATGAAAAAATGAGAACTGTACTTTTAGGATGGTGCGAAAGACATGCGACTATATTGTCACCTGTAGTAGTTGCTGCATTAAAAGATTTGGTTGAAACAGTTGTTAAAACAACAGATACCCCACTTGATGATGCTATTGTATTACCTTTGACGGGAACAGTATTTAAGTCTTTAGATAGCTGGTTGCTCGAACAGGCTGATAAAATCGACGGTGTAGAGGGAAACTGCGGAGCGCATGTGTAATGTTTGATTTCGCGGGAGTAATAAAATCGGTCGGAGAGGTTTTTTCAAGCCTCTTCGATTATTTTAAAACAGTAAAGGAAAATCAATCTGAAACAGAGGTTATACAAGATAAACATGATATGGAAAAGGCATGCAGGTATGCAGAGAATGCTATATCTATAGTTGAAAAAAGCGCATTTTTCTTTAAGAAAAAAGACAAATTTCGTTTTGGATATTTTGTGAAAAAGTTTAGAAAATTTAAGTAGGTGAAAATGCAAGCAGGAAATGAATTGATAACTTTTTTGGTATCACTTTTGGGTGGTGGTGGAATTGGTGGAGCTGTTGGATTTAACTTTGTGAAAGCGTATATACGTAGTGAAGCACGTGAGGCAGTTTCTTTTGATGTGAAAAAACTTGAACATGAGGATGAGGCATTGCACAAGCGGATAAACCACGTAGAAAACGAGTATGTCCAGTGTAAACATTGTAATACGCAACATTCAGGATTAAATATGACGCTAGGCAGTATGGATCACAAACTGGATATTTTAATTGAAAAGAAAATGAGGTAGTAAAATGAAAATATTTTTGAATGCAGGTCATGGTGGAAGTGACCCTGGAGCAGTTTCAAAAAATGGATTAAAAGAAAAAGATGTTACGAAGAAAATTTGTGACATATTAGCAATGATACTGCATAAAAGGGGGCATTTTGTTATACAGTACCAGGAGCAAAGATCTTATTTGGAAATAACAAAAGAAGAAAATAAAAGTGGAGTTGATTTATTTATATCTGTACACTGTAATAGTTTTAGTGTTGATTCTGCACATGGTGTAGAAACTTTGTATTATCCAACTTCTATAAAAGGCAAAAAACTTGCTGAAAGTGTTCAAAAAGAATTGTTGGTAAAAACAGGTCTTTTTAATCGTGGGTGTAAAATGCGCAGAGATTTGCATGTATTAAATGCAACAAAAGCTCCTGCTGTATTAGTTGAGTGTGCATTTATATCAAATCCGACAGAAGAAAAACTTTTAAAAAGTAATCCTGAACTTTTTGCTCAAGGGATTGCTGATGGTATAGAAAATTATGTAACAATTTAGTTCTCTTATATTTCCCTGCATTTTGCAGGGTTTTTTTATTTTAGAAATATTTACAAATTGTTTTATTTATATTATAATTTTATTTTTAATATTATTTTTTATTACAAAGTGTAGTTTGAAAAGTTAGAATGAGTGCTTTGTTTATTATATTAAGACTTAGGCAGCCAAAAATTCGATAATACTGTTAAAAAGTATAATATTTTCGGGTTTTGTTAAAACTTCTTTTAGTTCGAAGTATGTCCTACAAGGCGCCCCATAGAAAAGCAGATAACAAAAGTTATCTGCTTTTCTATTTTACTGTAGTTTACTTTGATGGTATCCTATAAATATAGTTAATGTAAAAGTAAGAATAGAATATAACGAATTCACAGAAGATGACGGAATAATAGAAAGAAAAGTTTATCCCGTTGTATCTCCTAAAGTTGAATATTCTTTAACTGCAAAGGGGGAAAGTTTGATTCCGATTTTACTTGAAATGAGGAAATGGGGTGAAAAGTATGGAGAATAGATTCTTATATAAATATATTCTTGTAAGTTTTTTTGTAATTGTTGTTATACCATGTTGTTTAACAAAATTGCCCTTGCAATACTTTGGATTTATTTTATCAATAATTTACTTTCTTGCAGTATTACCGATTTATTTTATATTAGCAGCTTTAACATGCAAAAAGAAATCAAAAATGCTGTGGATTTTGCCAATTATTGATATTTTATTCTTTTTGCTGACGTCTGTATTATTTTTTAATTCGGGAATAGCTTTATACTTGCTAATTTATGTGCCATTGGCATATATTGCAATTACAGTTAAATGTTTTTTGAAATCCAATCAATAAGTTTTTTATATAGAGTCTCAAGTTCGTTTTTTTCAATTGATTGAGTTGTTTTCTATTTATGCAAATATTTAAGATTTCTTGGTCTATTCCCCGCAAGCATTCAAGTAATTCCTTTTTAGTTTTTACATAAGTGTTGGTTTCAATAAAATATTTGGCTTGCAAAATAAAAAATGTCATTTTGTATAAGTTTTGCAAATCTTCTGAAAAATTAGCCGAATGCACAAAACTATGAACTGCTGCGTGATATAAAGTTTCAGAACTTGTTTTAATATTCATTTGTTTCAAATAATTTAATTCTGCCATATTCGCCATCATAGCCAGCTTGTTTTATTACTTTGCCTTGTCGTAGACGTGAAATCCCTTCACCTAATAATGTTGAGTGTTTTGTAATTTCATCTATCGGAATACTTTGTAGTATTGCAAGTTCTGAACCAAATGTATTAATAAGGTTTTCATACTCTCTTGCTACAGATTTACTTGTTATACCTTTTTGCATAATTTCAGATAAAATTTCTTGTAGTGGAACAAGACTGTAAACTTTGCCGGAAGTTTCAGGTGGTGTAATAATTTTATCGCGGTCAGAAAGTTCATTTACTCTGTATAATACCCCGATAGTTAAAGGCTTTCCGCAAACAGGACAGATGCCGTTAAGTTTTTTGGTTTCTTCAGGTGTAAGATGTATACTGCATTTTCGGTGTCCGTCTTCATGATATTTGCCTTCTTCCGGAAAAAATTCTACTGTTCCGTCATATCCATCGCCGGTTTTAAGTGCATGCTTAATAGAAAAATAATCAGGTTCTCTACTGAATACAGTAGCTTCTCTTGCTAATTTTGAAGGAGAATGTGCATCAGAATTTGAAACAAGTCTGAATTTATCAAGTTTAGAAACATGCCAGTTCATTTCAGGGTCTGAAGAAAGCCCTGTTTCAAGGGCAAAAATATGTTCAGAAAGGTCGTCATAGCATTCTTCTATGCTGTCAAACCCTGATTTTGAACCAAGTACAGAGAACCAGGGTGTCCAAATGTGTGCAGGGATTATGTAAGAATGTTCGTTGCTTTCTAATGTAATTTCAAGTAAATTTCTGGAATCTAAGCCTAATATTGGTCGTCCGTCAGATTTTATATTACCTATAGAAGCAAGTTTGGTTCTAAATTTTTCTGCGGTTTGTATATCCGGTACAAAAACGATTTGGTGGACTTTTCGTGTTTTCTCCCATTTTTTGTATATAGTTGATATTTCAACAGATAGGATAAATTTTACGGATGCATTGATTGTTTTTTCTATCTCCGGTTTAAGTCTGAATGTTCCATTATCTGCAGGGATAAGTTTTTCTTTTATCTCATCAAACCAAGCTGGATGTGTAAAATCGCCTGTTGAAATAAGGTTTAAACCTTTCTTTTTTGCCCATATTGCAAGTTCTTCAAGTGTACAATTTTTACTTGTTGCTCGTGAATATTTTGAATGTATATGTAAATCGGTATAGTAAAGCATTTTATCTCCGCTGTTTTTCATTATCAAGTAACAGTTTTTTTATCTCAAGTCCGCCAGCGTATCCTGTTAAATTACCATTATGACCTATTACTCTGTGGCAAGGAATGATAATTGAAATTGGGTTCCGACCTACAGCTCCGCCTACTGCTTGTGCAGATACTTTATTAATCTCTTTTTGCAGGGCAATTTTTTGAGCGATTTTACCATAGGTTGTAGTTTGTCCGTATGGGATTTCTTTTAAAATATTCCATACGGTTAATTGAAAATCTGAACCTTCAAGTTTTAATTTTGGTGTAAAATCAGGATTTTTCCCGCTAAAATATATATCAAGCCAGTTTTTTGTTTCATCAAATATTGGTAGATGTTTTTCTTTATATTCAGCTTGTAATGTGCTTCCAAAATATTTTGCATTTTCTAACCATAAACCAATGAGGGAGCGTTCATCGCTCCCCATTGTTATTTTTCCTATTGGTGAATTATAGTAATTAATATAGTGCATTATTTACCTAATCTGTAAGTGAAACCGGCTTGTAAGCCTACACCTGTTCTTCCTGCATTTCTAAGTACAGCTTGGAAATATCCTGATGCTCGGTCTGTAAATTTCTTAGTGAAACCTATACCATATTGTATATAGCCTCTTTCCATTTCAAGCTGCGGCAAGTGAACATTACCTGCTCTACCGCCTGATGCACCGTTTACGTTATACATATATTGTAATGTTAAATATGCACTGAAGGTGTCTTTTTCCCATATGAAGTTAATTCCCGGTGCGATATTTACACCATGTAACATTCCAGACATCATACCCATTTGACCGAAATTAGAGTGCCAGTTTTGCTGTCCGAAGTAATTGTATGCTGCCATTAAGTTTGGCTGAATTACAAAATCTCTGTGAATTCTAATATTATATGATGCTTTTGCAGCAGTACCTGCAAAGTAGTTGAATGTCTCATCAGTATGACCGTATACATCCATAGTATTTCCGTAAACTCCACCGTAAGCCATTGCACCTACAATGAAATTGTCTTTATACCAAGTTCCTAGGAAACCTGCCTGACCACCATTTTGGTATTGGCTTACATTAGACCAATATTGGTGAGCGCCATTGTAACCTACGTATGCTGTCGGCATAAATTTCCAACCGTTTTTCAAGTCTTTTAAGCCGAAGTCAGCACCAATTAAAGTTCCATATGCGTTATTTCCGACATGTTTTAGTCCATTGTTCATTTGAAGATGTTCAAATGTACCGTAAGTTTTGTACCAAATACCGCCATCTTTTCTTGAATATTGGTAAGGGGCAAACAGCGGATCAGTTGATGCGTAGTGATTTGCCATTTTGCCGCCGTCTTCTTCTTTAAAGCTTGGCAGAACCATTGAGTGAGTAAATAACATATCATCAATGCTTAACTGGTTCATCCATTGAGAAACTGTTGCAACCTGTCCTCTGAATACTTGCGGATTGAATTTAACTAAATCAAGTGTGTAATTTGTTCCTGCACCTTTGTTTAATTGGTACCAGCCGATTGGTGAGAAGTTTGTTTTATCTGTAGTTTCTATAGTTGCTTCTATAGGGTTTCCATCTTTATCAATAAATATATCACCAAGTTTAACATGTCTGTCGATAGGTGCATCATAGCCAAATACATCACCGAATAATTTCCAATCATCAATTCGGATTGTACCATCGCCTGCTACGTTCCCTATAATGAATTTGTCACTATCGTTTCTTAGAGAGCTTCTGCCTAAGATATCAATATTAAAGTTTGCTTGATTTTCTATACTTAAATTCTCAATATTTGCTCTGTTTAATTGAGAGTTCATAACATTAACTAAGCCGGATGATGTTAGGCTGTCTAGTGAAAATTCTGCATCTTTTGCTGATTTAACAATGAATGCTGAGTTCTCATCAATTATCATATCGCCGCCGCTTAATAAAGCATTGTCGATTGTAAGAGTTGAATTATCTTCGATTTTAATATCACCGCCTGTGATTGTACTATCAGAGTTTAGTGAAATTTTTGAAGCTTCGCTAAGATTTAATTCACCGTCTTCTTGTTTTAAGGAACCTGATGCATCTGTAACTCCTTTGGCATTAATTATACCGTTTTTGTTGTGGATGTGTCCGTTCCATTTATCCTTGCTGTCAAGGTTTAGAGTTAAGTTTTCTTCAAGGTTTAGAGTTGCGCCTTTTTGAATATCAAGTGCTACAGCATCTTTAATGTTACTGCCGTTGCTGATAGTCAGAACTGAACCTGATAATAAATTCAGATTACCTGCATTTCCGACAACAAGAGCGCTTGCATCTTCAGTTTTGCCGTAATCAAGTGTACCGCCTTCTTCAAGAGTAATTTTTGCACCTGATGCCAGTGTGTCATTATCGTTTATGGCAACGTAACCACCGTCAATAATTTTTATATTACCGCTTGTTTGAATAGCTACTTCTTGTTTTATATAGCTACCGTCGCCTATAGTAAGGTTTAGGTTATCGACTATCAAATTACCGTTATCAGCGTGGAGAGTTCCCATTTCTTCGGTTGGAAGGCCTACTGTTAATGTACTTGAATCATCTTTAAGTCCTTCTGTTCCAAGATTAATTGTACCTTTCCAAGTATCTCCTGTATTTAGTACAACGTTTCCGCCTTTAATGTTTAACTCAGCACCTTCTTCGATTGTTGTAGTAACTTCACCTTTGATTATACTGTCGCTTCCGATATTAAGTACACCTTTGTTTTCTACAAGTGTCAATTCTCCGCCTTCTGCAATAAGCTGGCTGTTTGAGGTAATATCTGCGATATTTAGTGAACCTGAGTTTAATGTAATACTGCCGTTCCAGTTATCATTTTGGTTAAGGTTTACGGTACCGCCTGCAATTTGCAATGAGCTGTTTTGTGCGAGATTAACTTGTGCTGTTTCATTGATAGTTCCTTGAATAAAGTTCAAGGTTGTACTTTCGTTTTTACCAATATTAATACTGCTGACAATTTCGCTACCGCTTACGCTTAACGTGTTGTTGCCGTTATCAACATTGATAGTTCCGCCAAGATTATTTTCTTGTGCAGAGATATTCAGTGTTGATGAATTTGAGATTTGTATAGTACCTTTATTGGTTATGTTGTTAACTGTAATATTTGCATTATCAATAACCTGGAATTGATTGTTATTTGTTACGTTCGCATTTGTCAGTGAAGCATCTGTACCTTTATTTATAAACGTTCCGTCATTGATAACAGTATTAGCTGTAATATCTTTATTGTTTACAAATTGATTTTTATTTGTAATTTCAGATGCTGTAATTGTGTTGTTGTTTGTGAATTGACCATTGTTTATAATAGAGTTTTGCGTGATAGTTCCGTTATTTACACCTGTTTTGTTTACGGTGATTGAACCTGTATTATCAGCATCGGTAATATTACTGTTATTTTGGAATGTATTTGCAGTAATACTTCCTGTATTTGCCAATGTTTCGGCAACAGTTACTTCATCTTGATTAATTGTACCTGCGTTTGAACCTCCATTAATAACAATGTCGCCATTGCCTTTAATTGTTCCCGTGTTATCAATAATTGCAGTAATTAATGCGCTATTTGTGATAGTTCCGCTGTTGTCTAACTTTTCAGAAACCGTCATGTCGGCAGAGTTTGTGAAATTACCACTGATTGTAATATTGTTTTGGGTAATTCCTTTAGTATTTTCACCATTATTGATTACTAAATCACCTGCACCTGAAATTACAGCATTAGCTTTAAAGTTTCCGCTTGAAGTAATTGCTCCTGTGTTGTTTAGGTTTCCGCTGACAGTTATATTTTTTTGTGAAACAGTTCCTGAATTTGAGTGTTCATTAGAACCACTGCCAAGTGTTAAATTTCCTTCTCCTGTTATATTACCAGAGTTTGTGAATTTACCGTTTGAAGTGATGTCACCTGTATTAGTAATATTGTTGCCGTTATTTGTAAACTCACCGTTAGCTGTAATCGTTTTTGTATTTTCAAAATCTCCGGTAACAGTAATATTTTTTTGAGTAATAGTACCGTTATTTTCTCCGCCTGAAATTGATATATCACCATTACCTTTGATAGTTCCTGTGTTGTCAATAATTGCAGTAATTAAAGCGTTATTTGTAATAGTTCCGCTGTTGTCTAATTTTTCAGAAACAGTCATGTTGGCAGAGTTTGTGAAATTACCGCTGATTGCAACATTGTTTTGAGTAATTGTTTTATCACTTGAACCTGATGTGATATTTAATGTGCCTGTACCGTCAATTACTGCATGGTTTGTAAATGTTGCATTTGAAGTAATTGTACCATTATTTGTAAAGGCATTGTTTAGCGTGACGTTGTTTTGTGTGATAGAACCTTCATTTGTTCCGCCTGTAATTGTTATATTTCCGGCTCCGTCAATTTCGGCATCAGCAGAGTTTTTAATTTCAGCAATAATCATATTGCTAATATTAGTAATTTTGCCATCATTAGTTAAAATTTCATTAACTGTCATTTGCGCATTGTTGTCAAAGTTTCCGCTGATTGTAATGTTATTTTGAGTGATTCCTTTGGTATTTTCACCGTCAGTGATTACTAAATCCCCTGCACCAGAAATTACAGCATTAGCTTTAAAATTACCGCTAGAAGTAATTGTTCCTGTGTTGTTTAGGTTTCCGCTGACAGTTATATTTTTTTGTGAAACAGTTCCTGAATTTGTGTGTCCGTTAGAACCATTGCCAAGTGTTAAATTTCCTTCCCCTGTTATATTACCAGAGTTTGTAAATTCCCTGTTTGAAGTGATTTCACCATTGTTTGAGTATGTACCGTTTACGGTTACCTTATTTTGAACAATAGTACCATTATTTTCACCTTCATTAATAATGAGATTACCTGTGCCTCTAATTTCGCCTGCATTATTCAGACTTTCAGAAGATGTTATATTGCCGTTATTATTGATTTTTCCGTTTATTGTTATATTGTTTTGGGAAATTGTTCCTGAATTTGTGTTATTGCTTAATTCGCTCCCGTTGATAGTAATTGAACCAGCACCAGTGATGTTACCGCTGTTGTTAAAGCCTGTATTTGCAATAATAGTATTACTGTTTTCAAAATCAGAAGTGATTTCAATAATAGCTTGTTCAATACTTCCGGCGTTAGAACCAGAACCGATTTTTAATTGACCGGTTCCATCAATAGTGCCTGTCTGGCTGTTAATGAGTGTTTTAACATCAATTCCGCCATCTGGCAAAAGCCCATTGTTGGTAATTGAACCATTGTTAGTTAATGTGTTTACATTAATTAAATCATCTGTAGTCACTGAAGTTCCTGTCGGATATTCAATGTTAAAATCTCCTATAATGCCTGCTTCTGCAATATTCATTACGCTAACTATTGCAGACAAGCATAATAATAGCTTAAATCTGTTTTTCATTAGTACTTAATACTCCAAATTCTTCTTAATTCAACAATATTATTGTATCTTAAGAAGAATTTGAGGTTAATAATTTATGAAGATTTTTTAAAAAATTTTAAGATTCTTTTAAATGTTTGACATGTTTGTAAATATAAAGCACGCCGAGAATTCCAAAAATCACAACAATTGCTATGTCAAATTTATGCCATATATGTTTAAATGCTTCCATGTTCTGCCCCATTTTTACACCGACATATACAAGCAAGTAGCTCCATACAAGCGAACCTAAAAATGTCAGAGTGAAAAATATTCGTTTTTTTGCGCGTAAAATTCCTGCCGGAAGTGAGATGAAAGTTCTTACGACAGGAAGCATTCTGCAAATAAAAAATGCCCAATCCCCGTATTTTTCAACCCATTTGTCCGCTTCTTCAAGGTCTTTGTGAGAAACAAGAAAATATTTTCCATATTTTTCAACGAATTTTCTTCCGCCAAAGTATCCCAAATAGTATGAAGGGATTGAACCTAATACGCATCCGAATGCTCCGGCGAGTGCGGCAATGTGAAAGTTCATTTCACCTTTGCTCACGATGTAGCCTGCAAATGGTAGTATTGCTTCACTGGGAAGTGGGATGTTGCAAGATTCTATTGCCATAAGAAGGCTTATGCCCCAAGGTCCCATAACGTTGATTACGTGTTCTATAAAATTAATTAAAAATGCTAAAATTGTGTTGATAAATTCCATTTTTTATTCCTTTAATAACTTTTCAGCCAATTCTGATTCTGTTCTACCGTTTAATGTTTTATTTATTTTTTGAAGCTTTTGAGCAATAAGTTCTAAATTTTCTGTCCAAATAAAGTTGTCTAAAACATATTTTTCAGCTTTGTCAAAATCACCTTCAATCTGTATTCTGACAATTTCTGATAACATTTCTTTTGCAATTGGAACAACTTTATCTATGTTAACGTGAATTTTGCTGTCAATGATATCGTATGCACCACGTTCTGAAAAATATTTGTTTTGCATTACTGTACGAACTCTGTGGGCTTGGCTCAAAGTCGGCTTGGATTTTAAGAAGTTGTCTGCAATTGTTGTTACGATAATTTGTTTACGTTGTTCTTCTGTGTACATACCAAGTTCTGTGAGCAAATCTACGAATGCCAACGCACCCATATCAGCTTTGTTTTCTTCAATGATGTTTCTATATTTGCCAAGAGTTTCGCAAGCTTTTTTAGGTCCGAGTGAGTGCGCATTTTCATGCCCGATTGTGAACCAGTGATCTGCTTCATCTAAATAATATTGATGTTGTTCTTTATCTAAAATTTCATCTAAACGTTCTTGAAGTTTTTTCGTATCGCTTATAAAGCGGATTTGTCTGTGATAAACGTTACGTCTGCCGCCACCTATTGTAAGCGATAACTTATCGTCATTTGGAAGATTTTCCGCCAAAGTAATTCCGCCTCTGTATTCTCCGACATCGCCTGTAACAGCTACCAAATCAACATCAACCATAGTTTGTTTTGCATCCTGATTAGGGTTGATATTTTGTTCATATTCATCACTGAACGGCATGTTTTGCGCAAGTGTCGGAAGATACTGTTTGATTGCCATTAAAGCTTCTGTCCCTTTTTTATTTACAATACCTACACGTCCGCCTAAAAAATCCTTAGGAATAGGTGAAATTCCATGTTTTTCCAAAAGTTCTGATAATTCTTTATTCTCAACGATTGTACCTGTCATTTCGTCTTCGTAGTTTTCACGGGTAATTGTAAATTCAAGCGGTGTATCTTGCAATGTTGCCCATTTTTTATCAGCGTAAGCATCAAGCATCGGGTCAGCCTCTCTCAAAGCTTTTGCCTGTAATTTCAAATATTCGTTAAAATCAGCATTTGTTGAAACTTTAGAAGCAAGTTCCAATTCGTCCGCCATTTTGGAGAAATCTTCTTTGAATTTGTCGATGTAGTCTGTGCCTTTAAGATATTCACCGTCTCTTTCGATAACTGAGCGTTGCGTCAAGATTTTCTTTACATCTTCGGTTTTACCTTCATTTAACATTTTTGTTAAAATGTTGTGAAATTCCTCTTTGGATAAATCCTCTGGGTAAACGCCTTTGCCTGGCATTTCAACTATCCCTTTTGCAAGATTAATCTTATTTGACATTGTGTCAATCGCGTTTATACCTTTTTGAGCATCAAAAAGAATTTTTGTGAGTTCTGCCTGTTTGTTACCGTTTGCAATTTCTTTATCTAAAAATGCTTTAAATTCTAAATTGTGATGGCAGTCAATCTGCATATTAATTTTTTCTAATATATAAGCCGCTTTTACAAGGTGTTTTAAAGCTTCCTTGTCGCCTTCAGCAAGTTCAAGATATTCGGGCGCATCGGCTTTAAGCATTTTTTTAGTCATTAAGTAATCTTTATGTGTACGTTTTTCCAATTCTTCCATGGAAAGATTAAATTCAAACTCTCTCATATAAATTCTCCTTTTTTCTTTTATAATAGCATAAATTAGTGTAAAAATCACCTTATTTAGTTTTGTAAAATCTTTGCGGTTCGCGGGTTGCGGGCACTTGAGAAATATGTTAAAATGTGCTACAATAGTAGTAGGAAGTTCCTTTTATATTATTAAAAAGGTTTCCGACGAGTGTTATTCCCCGCACCACTCTTAAATCAAAAAGGTATCCGGTTACATAATCTTGGTGACGATATGGATACGATTATTTTTAATGAAAAAGATTATAAAAAGATGATTGAAACAGCAGTTAATGTTTCAGTTATCGGGGTTTTAATTTTGTGTCAGGGGCTATTGCCGTTACACGCGGGTAATGTGAGAGTCGCGCAGGTTACAGCTCCTGACTTTGATACAGGACAGATAAAGATGCGGATTTTAAATGAGTTTTCTCCAGAAGTCCGCAGGCAAAATTTTGATACAATGGTCAGAAATAAATATCCTAAAGCAGTTATAACAGATGTAACAAGCGGGGTAAAGCATGTCAAACTTACAAAATATTATTCAGGTAGACCCGTAAAAATTAATGTTGTAGAAGTCGATATGAAGTTGGCGAAGGATTTGGAACTTACCCCCGCTTTGTCTTCAAATCAAACACTCAAAAGTAGAAGAACAATTTCAGCGATTGCTAAGAATAATAATGCTGTAGTAGCTTTAAACGGTACATACTTTAAGCCTCAAACAGGCGTTCCTCTCGGAACTTTAATGATTAATAAAAAAATGTACACAGGTCCTATTTATGACAGGGTTGCAATGGGAATTTTCGATAACGGTTTTGATATTGCCCGTGTTCAGCTTAACGCAACTGTAAAAGGAAGCGGACAAACAATAAAAGTTGATAATATCAATCAGCCGAGAATGCTTTCAACATACGTTCTTGCCTATACTCCGGATTGGGGCAAAACTTCTCCCTATGCCCCTAAATATGGTATGAACCTGCTTGTTGAAGATAACATAATTACAAAAGCTTCTGCAAATCCAATTGAAATCCCTGAAAACGGTTTTGTAATCTCAGGCCCTAAAAGTGTTTTGGAGTCATTATTAGATAAAAAAGATGCAAAATTAACTATAAATACTATGCCTGAATGGAAAAATGTAAAACATATTATAAGCGGAGGGCCATATCTTGTTAAAGATGAGGAAGTTTTCGTCGATATGACTGCTCAAAAACTCGGTGCAATCGGAGGAAGAAACCCCAGAAGCGCAATCGGTTATACAGCTGATAACAACTTAATTCTTGTCGCTGTTGACGGAAGGGAAGGTAGTTCAATAGGTATGACCTTAATGGAGCTTGCACAATTTATGAAACAAATCGGCTGTACAAATGCAATGAACCTTGACGGCGGCGGTTCAACAGTTATGTACGTTAACGGTCAAGTTGTAAATAATCCGCATCAAAAAGGCGGTATTCCGCTTTCAAATGCAATAATTTTATCATCAACTAACGACGACTGATATTTTGACCGATAATGTCTGAAATCCAGGGAATGTAACTGAATTTACCTATAAATGATGTTCCTGCAAGGTAAATTAATACAGAATAAATTACGATTTGTATTAATGAATATCCGAATAGCAGCGGCATGTTAAGCAAAAATGCGATTTGCGCAACAAGTTTGTTTATTAACGGGATGAAGCTTAATATGTTTGAAACAAATCCAATAAAGAGCGACAATACCGTAAATCCCAGCGAAATAAATATTGATTGAAATATATGATATTGTAAGAAAGGTTTCAATCTCGCATTTGTAAACAAACTTACAATAAGCCAAATAAAACCAGCCATTCCCATTGTTAAATAAGAAAGCGATGCTACAATTCTTTCAATCATACTAGGCATTTCGCGCATTATGCTCTCCTGTTGTCAATGTATTCGTCAAGAACTTGTGTATAAACAAGTCTGTACTCATCATTTTCGGGTGCAATATTTATTGATGAACGATAAGAAGAAATAGCTTCTTCAATTTCACCTTTCAAGTAATGCGCATTACCTAACAGCATATATGTTTCTGCACTGTTTGGCTTTAATCTTAAACATTCTCTGTATAAATCAACAGCCAAATCCAAGAAATTAAAGTTTGTATAAAGGTTTGCAAGTAATGTTTGGGCATTAATTTCATTAGGATTGATGATTGCTGCACGTTTATACATTTCAACAGCCATGTCATATTCGCCAAATTCTGAAAGTGCAATCGCATAACAAATATAAGCTTTGTAATTATCACCTTCCATTTTTAAGGCTTTTTCAAAATAGTTGTATGCTTTTTCACGCTCTTTCATCAATGTTAAAGTGTTACCTATACAGATTGCAACTATTTTGTTATCAGGATTCAATACAAATACTTTTTTATATAGTTCTAGTGCTGTTTCATAATCAAATAACTTAAAACAAACATTACCCATGTCAATTAAGGCTGTAAGATTCTCAGGGTCAAGCGATAAAGCTTTTTCATAATAAGCTTTTGATTCAATATAATCTTCGTTATCCTGATATAAAAGCGCAATAGCATTGTAAATTTCAGGGTTTGTTGAGTTTAAGTCAATAGCTCTGTTGTAATAGAAAAGTGCTTTTGGGAAGTTTTTCCATTCAGCAAAAACGTTACCCATGTTGTAATAAATCAAAAAGTTTTTAGGATTAACTTCTAATGCTCTATTGTAATAAGAAAGAGATTTTCTGAAATCTTTTTCATAAAACCACATAGTTCCCATTCCCACTAATGCCTGAATATCATCAGGTTTTATTGTTAAAAGACTTTCTAATACTGACATAACTTTGTCATAATCTTCGATTTGAAGATAAAGTTCTGACAATTTGTGGTAATTTTCCACATTCTGCGGGTCTTTAGCCATTGCTAATACTAATTCGTTAATTTGATTATTAATTTCTTCTCTACTCATTGTTATTTTTCCTAAAATACTCTCCTGTATCATAATTCTACACTATTTTTAAGATTTTGCAATAATGTAAAGTTACATAAAGAAAAAGCCCCTCAAAAAGGAGCTCGTTACGTTATTAAAATTCTCTGTAATCTTTTGAAAGTTCTTTCCATTCGCTTTCTGAAATACTGAAAGCATTACTCCAGAACTTCTCGATTGCATAAGTTTCGCGTTCATCTCTGTGCAGAATATGAACGATTACATCGCCGTAATCAAGTAAGTTCCAGCGGTTTTTGGCATCGTTTTCCATTCTGATAGGTGAACGTTCAAAAAATTCTTTAATTTTTTCTTTTGTATTGTTCATCAAAGCTTTTACCTGCGGAGTAGAATCTCCCGTAACGATTACAAAATAATCCGCTAATGATGAAACATTGCTAATATTTAAAATTGTAATATCTTTTCCTAACTTGTCATCAAGTGTTCCTGCAATAATACAGGCAAGTTCTTTTGAATCTATATCTTTTGTCATAATTTTTCCTTATATTGTGTCTAACATGTCAACTCTGCGTTGGTGTCTTCCGCCTTCAAATTCTGTTTTTAACCAAATATCAACGATATCAAGCATAAGGTTTTCGCCTATTACTCGTTCTCCAAGACATAAAACATTAGAATTATTGTGTTGTCTTGTCATTCTTGCAGAATATGTATCACCGCATAAAGCCGCTCTAATGCCTTGAACCTTGTTTGCAGCAATCGACATTCCGATACCTGTACCGCAAACTAAAATCCCTCTGTTGTATTCGCCTGATACGATTTTTTTTGCAACTTCCTTGGCTATAACAGGGTAATCGCAAGATTCTTTGTTATAAGTTCCTGCATCAAAAACTTCGATATTACGTGATTTTAGATAATCAATAATCGTTTTTTTGTAATTAAATCCGCCGTGATCAGATCCTATAACTACTTTCAAATCTTGCATATTAAAACACCTCACCTGCTATTATACACATATTTTTTAATTTTGCAAAGATGTTTTAAAAACAAAAGCCGGACGATTTCCGTCCGACTTGCTTGTTACCAGTTTTTGAGACCATATCCGGCACTTGCAGCTTCGTTAGCATCTGACGAATATTGGTAGGCTTGATTATTTTTACCTACAATGTAAGTCTGGTCACCTACTTGTATTTGTAAATATCCTTTATAGTTTGTAGCTTTAGCTGCTTTGCCGTCAATAGTACCTAATGATATACTTGCTCCATCTGTGCTTAGTGTTGCCATTTTTGCTGCATCAAGATTTATACTGACTGATTTTGGTAATGGACCACCGCCATCATTTAGTTTCGTGATTGTAATACTATTTGCGTTAGCTGTTATTTTATATGGATCAGAACCAGTTAACTCTTTAAATTTACTTTCTTCAAGTTCTGTGCTTGTCAAGCCGCTTGTACCGGATTTGAATAGTAGATTTGTGAAGGTTTCGGGTTCATCTGTTGCAGCGTCAGTAGCTTTTGTTTGCGCTTTTTGCAGTGCTGCTACTTGAGCTTTCAGGTCAGCTATTTCTTTTGCTCTTGGATCTTCACTTAGACCGCCTGTGCCATCAGGATTTGTATTATCTTTTACAGCTTCGGCTAAATCATCTAATGAATCATATTTTACTCCATTACATAAGAATTTACCATCACTAAGAACTTGAATTTTTACATTAAGATCTTTTGCATAGGCAGCTGCATCTGCTTTTAATGATGTCAAATCAGGAGCGTCAGCTTTTGCTTTTTCGGCACCTCCTCCGCCGCCTCCGCCCCAGAAGCAGGTTCCAATTTGAGTAAGAGTATTCAGTAACATACTACCTGCTATAGTCCAGTCCATCCAACTCATCTTATTGCTACCGCCACCGCAACCACAGTCGCCGTAGTCGTAGCATCCGCCAAATGCACCTATATTATTATTAATAATAGTATTGTTTTGGAATACATTAACTCTGGTATTCCTAAACTGTCCCGGCATTAAGTTGTAACTAAGCGGTCGTCGTCCGCCGCCTGACCATCCTGTAATATTATACATGGCCTGCTCTCCTCTATCTATGCTCTCTTGTATATATAAAGTATATACAGATTGCAAAATTTCACAAAAGGAGAGATTCGTTACAATTGTTTACATAATAAAAACTCGCTTTGTTTATAAGCGAGTTTTTATTTTTATCTTGTTGATGCAAATTGTTCTAAAGGTATCCAGTTAGGATGATTATTAGTACCTACATTTACTATTATACTATTATCCTCATTTTTCTTGATATGGTAAAGTTTTGGCGAAGCTTTTTTATCACCTGTGGCTTTATAGTAATTGGGGTCACAATCATACCAAAGCTCAAGATATTTAAGCTCAGAAGTGCATTTTATTTTGCCAGCTTCGTCGTTAAAGTAGCCCATATTTACTGTATTGTTGTTCTTCTTCTCTC
The DNA here is from genome assembly GCA_947073645.1 of uncultured bacterium. Lineage (GTDB taxonomy): Bacteria > Cyanobacteriota > Vampirovibrionia > Gastranaerophilales > Gastranaerophilaceae > Stercorousia. Next base: position 81,549 of record CAMTMK010000005.1, read on the forward strand.
TAAAACGATATACACCTTTGTAAGGTCCTCTAGGAATGTACAACTCAGCATCTTGACCCAGCCCTTTTGCTTTTACATTTATCATTGCTCGTCTTACTCCGTTGTTAGTTATATTATAACTGTCACGTTCATGCCAAGCGTTAACATTTCTTGTTACATCAGTATCAAAAGTATTACTTGACGTAACTCGTGTCGTTGCAACAGTTAAGCTGTAAGTATTTCTCAAATCATCAATACTTGGAATATCTAATTTATTCCATGGGAATGGTGATTCAGGTTGACCATTATTTCTATCAAAACAAGAGGGATTGTACTTAATCATATCTTTAACTACTTGACTATCATTTGTAAGTTTACTCATATCAAGTCCGGTAGTACAAGCCTTTAATATTTCTATAGGGGTTGGAGAAACATTTTTATCTGTGAAGTTTGTTTTGAACCAATCTTCATTTATGCCACGTCTGTGCCAAGTATTTGGTATTTGTACACCTTTTGCAGTGTTATTACCTGATTCTTGAGCGGCTTCGATATTATTATTTTGAACAACTCCGGCATCCTCATTACCAGTGAGTTCGCCTCTACCTTCTGTATCGGTAGCTACTGGTTTAGATGTGAATTTATCTGGATTTGCATCAATATAAGCATTCATTTCATCCATCAATTCAAGCACATTACTACCTGAAAATCTAACTGTTCTGTCTGATTTTAAGGTTGCTTGATATTCTCCACCAATATTAGTGAATTTAAATTCTGTGTATGAATTTTTAAGTTCATTAAAATCTTGTTTCTCTTGCTGTTGTTTTAAATAATCATCATAATTTTGAGGCATTCCTCCGCCACCACCTAGTTGTAGTCCCATCATGCCATACGGATTATATGGATTGAAAGACTCTTGTTGTGGAGAAGTCATGTAACATCTGCCAAACATATTATTTATCATGCCAAACATCATTTGATAGCCTAACATTTTGTTCATCCAGTTATTACCACCGCCACAGCTGTGATGTCCGCCACAACCCCAGCCCCAAGGTACAGGCGACCAAAGGTTGTTGTTAATAATTCTTACCATATTAGCGTCCTCATTATTTATACTCTTATGTATATATAAAGTATATAATGTTTAAATAATTGCTTTTTTATTAATGGAAGTTTACATTTGTTTACAAATTATATATCTAATCCGCTGAAAAGCTGTAGAGACGTAACTTCTTTTAAATATGGATAATCGTCTATATTATGTGATTTTATAAAATCAATTGCTTCATTGCGGGCTTGTTCCAAGATTTTTGCATCTCGGACAATATCTGAAATTATTAAGTCTGGCAAGCCGCTTTGACGAGTTCCCAAAAATTCTCCTGGTCCCCTCAGTTGTAAATCCTTTTCTGCAATTACAAATCCGTCGTTTGTTTCGGTCATTATATTAAGACGTTCGCGCGTTTCTTGTGATTTTGTAGCAGTATGAAGAATACAATATGATTGCAAATCGTTTCTGCCGACACGCCCTCTTAATTGATGTAATTGTGACAAGCCAAATCTTTCAGAGTTTTCAATGAGCATTACTGTTGCATTGGGTACATCTACACCGACTTCTACAACAGTTGTTGATACTAAAATATCATATTTTTTTGCTTTAAAATCGCTCATCACCTGTTCTTTTTCATCATTTTTAAGTTTTCCATGCAAAAGTCCGATTTTAAATTGCGGGAAAACTTCTGCTTGCAGGCGTTCAGCTTCTATTGTAGCGGCTTTTGCTGATAGTGTTTCACTTTCTTCGATTAGTGGATAGACAACATATGCCTGTCTGCCTGCTTCGATTTCCCGTTGAATTAATTCATAAACTCCCTTGTGCGAAGTTACAAGTGTTGTTTTAATTGGTTTTCTGCCTTTTGGAAGTTCATCAATAATCGTCAAATCCAAATCTCCATGAACAGTTAGTGCAAGCGTTCGCGGAATTGGTGTTGCTGTCATTGTAAGCATTTGCGGATTTTGTGATTTTTTCTTTAAAATGTTTCGTTGTTTTACTCCAAATCTGTGTTGTTCGTCAACAACAATTGCGCTGAGATTATTGAAGTCAACATCTTCTTGAATAAGTGCATGGGTGCCGACTGCAATATTCATTTGTCCGTTGCGTAAATCTGTACGAAATTTTTCACGAACCCGTTTGCCCTGACTGCCTAAGAATAGTCCGACGCTCAGCCCCATTGGTGTAAGCCAGTTTTGCAGATTATTATAATGCTGTTGTGCAAGAATTTCAGTTGGTGCCATAATTGCACCTTGGTATCCGTTTTCAACACCTGCAAGGAGCATTATCGTTGCAACAACTGTTTTACCGCTTCCAACATCACCTTGTAAAAGTCTTGCCATTGGAATATCAGAATTTAAGTCGTTTAAAATTTCATTGACAGCTCGCTCTTGACCTCCTGTAAGCTGAAATGGAAGACTTTGAATAAATTTTCGTACCAATCCTTTTTCTTGAATTTTTAAAGCAAGTGCTGAGTGGTTGTCTGCATTTTGTTCTCGTAAGCGGACTAATTTAAGTTGAATTAAGAAAAGTTCTTCAAATATTAGTGAATATCTTGCCTGCTCCAAAAGTTCCATGCTTTCCGGAAAATGGATTTGTTCAACAGCAACTTTTTTATCTAAAATTCCGTATTTTTCGCGAATAAAGTCTGGCAGAACATTTTCAATTTCATTTTTGTACATTTGAATTGCATTAAAAATAGCACGTCTGAGAACTTTTATGCTCAAATCTTCACAGACTTGATAAATTGGAACAATTCGTGCAACATTTAAATTTGAGTTTTTGTCTTCAAGAAACTCGCCTGTCATAATTGAGTATGTAGGTTTATCAAAGGTTAATTTTTTATCAAAATTGTTTAATTTTACAGTGCCTGAAAGCATTATGCCTGCATTTACAGGGAATTGAGCTTTTGTTCTTTCAAGCATAAATCTGTTTGATTTTGCTTGAAAAAAGCTTAAATCCAGTCGTCCGCTTTCATCGGCAACAGTTACTTTTATGACGGAAAGTTTATTTTTTGTATTAAATGCCGAGACAGATTTGATGTACCCAAAAACTGTTGTATTTTCACCTTCTTTTAATTTACGTATAAGGGTTCTGGATGAATAGTCAATATGTTTTTTGGGGAAATACATAATTAAATCTTGAGCAGTGTATATTCCTAGTTTGTTGAGTTTATAAGCGATTTTTGGCCCTACCCCTTTCATATACATTACATCTGTATCTTTGGCGGGTTTGCTTGCGGTTTGCGGTTCTGGATTTTTCGGAGCTGTTTCAGATTTGAGAACTTTTATAAGTCTGTCTATGCTCTTTCTGCGTTCGTTTACATTTGCAAACGGATAGTGTTCAAATATTTCTATCAGCACTGCCCATTTGGGATTTTTCTTTGAAAGTTTGTAATATTTTTTTGCCTCATTTGTAATAAATTTAGAAAAAGGCTGAGTTTTTCCATGAATATCTATATATTTATATTGAATTTCTATTTCTATAGCTTTTTTTAGCTGGTCAATATTATCAATCATAAATAAATTAGTCCTAATACTTCGTATATATCCATTTTTTTAGCTTTACCGCGTATTGTTACATCTGCAATTCTGATTACGTTAACAATATCGCTTACATATGTGTATGTTGAACTGCTTATAAGCATGTTTGTTTTATAAACTTTGTTGTAGCTTTCAATTCTGCTTGCGAGATTAACCATATCGCCGATTACTGTGTATTCAAGACGTTTTTCTGACCCTATATTTCCAACGAAAGCTTCACCGGTATTTATGCCGATTCCGATTTCTATTTTGGGTTTTCCTTCCAAAAGCCATTTTTCTTGAAGTTCTTCAACTTTTTTAAGCATTGCACAGGCACATTTTACAGCGTTTTGAGGATGATTAATATCTTGGATAGGTTCTCCAAAAATTGCCATAACTGCATCGCCGATAAATTTATTAATTACGCCGTTATATTTGGTTATAATAGGTTCAATTTCCGAAAAATATTCGTTCAAAATAACTGAAACTTCTTCTGCTGTCATTTTTTCTGACATGCTTGTAAAACCTCTGATATCAGCAAATAAAACTGTTACGTTGGCTTTTTTCCCGCCTAATTTAATATCATCGATATTTTGAACAACATTTTGCATAATATCTTGAGATAAGTATTTTCCCATTGCATTTTTGATTTTTTCTTTGTTTTTACCTTCAAGAATAAATCTGTAAGAATATCCGAAAATCATTGTGCTTAACTGAACTGCAAGCGGTGTAATAACTAACGGAATTAAGTTATTGTTGAAACATATCAGGCTGAATATAAAATATAATATTGCAATTCCTGTAAGCATAAGTAATGATGGCAAGAAGGCAAAAAATCTTATTATTGCAAATGCAAAGGCTGATAATATTAGTATAATGGCGATATTAAAAGATGCCGGAAGTTGTGTGAGAAATTCATTATTTAAAAAATTGTTAAGTATAGTAGCTTGAATATCTACTCCGGGATGGTTTGCTGATATTGATGTATCATGCGCATCTTGCAAGCTTAACGCATTTGCACCTATAATTACAATTTTATTATCAAATTCGGCAGGGTTTATGATAGGTTTTTTACCTTGATTAATTAATTTATATGAGTTTATTATATCAATTGCCGAATATTTATTATGCGAATATTCTGAGTTTTCTTTGAATTTGTAATATTTAATTTTGTGTTTAACATTTCCATTTGATAAATATATTGGAATTTTTAATCCGGTTTTGTCAACAATAATATGTTTATCTGTCAGAGTTAATTTATTGGTATTATTAACTTTTAAATATGTCTGCATTGCAATTGTCGGATAAAATTCTCCGTTATATCCTATTAAATCGTTTGAAGAACGCAATGTCGCATCAAACGGGTCTAAATTAAGATTTGTTGCTCCTGCCGTTTTTAGGCTGTTAAAGTATGGTTCAGGAAGGATGGAAAGACTTTTATAAGGGCTAAAATTAGATATATTTTTTTTTCTGTTGTCTATAACATTAATTTTAAATTTCTCTGTGAACTTTTTATTATATTGTTGTTCAATTTCTTTATTCTCGTAAGGTGTTGTTACAGCCATGTAAGCTCCGACAAAAGAAGGTGAATTTTTTACAGAATTAAAAAAGTAGTTGTCTGAAGCGGCAGGGTTATTTTTATCAAGAGCTCTTATTATACAGTCAAATACAACAACTTTTGCCTTCGTGTGTTTGCTGAAATATTCAAACATATCTCCATACATTGAGCGTGCCCAAGGCCATCTTTGAGCAGTTAAGGATTTATTATCAATTACTACCAAAGATATTTCATCAGAACCAATATTGTTAGATGATGAAGCTTTGACAAGCATATCGTATACAGGATTTTCCCAAAAGCATATTGATACAAATGATATTACAAGTACCAAAAATATGTGTAGTAATATTGACTTAAAAAAGAAAGCTTTTCCCTTAAATATTTTCATCTTTTCATATCCCTTTATTTTATGATATAATAAATTTCAAAAAAAGGATAGTATATGAGCGAAAATTTAATTAATCTTTTATCAGAGGAGAAAATTTTTCCAATAATCAGAAGCAATGACCCGCAAAATGCAGTTAATATTGCAAAGGCTTTAATTGACGGCGGTATTAAAGTTTTAGAGATTAATGTTGAAAATCCTAAAATTTTTAGTGCAATTGAAGAAGTTTCAAAATCTGCGCATGTTTGTGCCGGTGGTATTATTACTTCTATGCAGGCAGATGCAGCGATTATTTCCGGTGCTAAAATTTTATCCTCACCTATTTTTTCAATGAATTTATTAAAGCTTTCAAAAGATAAACGTATTCCGTTTATTGCAGGTACTTCTACGGCAAATGAAGCTTATAATGCTTGGAAAGCACGTATTCCGCTTATAAAAATTTATCCTATTACTGCAATGGGCGGTGCAATGTATGTTGAAGATTTATTAAGACCTATGCCGTTTTTGAATATCATGCCTTTGGGTAATGTGAAACTTGAAGAAGTGCGTTCATATATTGATGCAGGTGCAAAAGTTGTTGGGGTAGGCAGAGATTTATATGAAGGTTATTCATATTCTGAGATTACAAAACGTGCTAAAAAAGTTATTGAAGAATTAAAGGGCTAATATGGATGAAAAATTAGATATAATTGCTATCGGAGAAAGCTTAGTTGAACTTTCTACTAATGCAAAAATGTCATCAGCAGGGTGTTTGTATAAATATTATGGTGGAGATGCTTTAGCTACTGCCGTTTCTGCTTTGAGGATGGGGTCAAAAGTGGGATTTATAACTCGTGTAGGCAGTGACCCTTTTAAAGATTTTCTTTTAGACAGCTGGCAGAATGAAGGACTTGATATTTCACAAGTTAAACTTTCTAATGAAGCTAATGGCATGTATGTAATTGCGCGTCCTACACTTGATGAAAAAGAAATAGTGTATTATAGAAAGAAAATTGCTCCTTCTAAATTATCTATTGATGATATTGATGCAGAATATATTAAAAATTCAAGCGTTCTTTATGCATCTGGAATAACTCAATCTCTTTCTGTTTCTGCAAATGAGGCGGTAGATTATGCGTTCAAATTGGCAAAAGAAAATGATATCATCACGGCTTATGACCCGAATTATTATTCGGCAATAACTACACCGGATGAAGCAAAAGAAAATTTTGCCCGTATAAGTGAAAATGTTGATATTCTATTTATGAGTACAAAACATGATGCTATTAATATCTTGGAAATTGATTCCCCTGAAAATATTATTAAAAAACTTTGGGATATGGGAATTCAAACTGTTGTATTAAAATCAAGCGATAAAAAAGGGTATTATACTGGTTATAATGGAAATATTGTATTTACAGATTTCTTTACGACTGAATATATAGATACAACCTGTTCAGGAGATGCGTTTAATGGAGGGGTTTTGCATGCTGTAACTCATGGATTTACTCCGTTTGAAGCTGTAAAATTTGCATCAGTAGTGGCAGGTCTTCAGGCAAAAGGTATTGGCGCTATAAAATCCATTCCTTACAAGGAAGAAGTTTATTCAATTTATAGAGGAAATAATGGTTAAAGTTTGTATCTCAGGATATTATGGATTTAAAAATTTTGGAGATGAAGCTATTTTATCAGTTCTTGTTAATCATTTAAACGAACATGATATTACGGTTTTTTCTGTTAATCCGGAGTTTACATCCGTTGAGTATGGAGTTAAGTCTGTAAAAAGTTTTGATTTAAAAAAAGTCATACAGACAATAAGGAATGCAGATATAGTTGTTTCAGGCGGTGGAAGTCTTTTACAGGATGTTACCAGTTTGAAAAGTCTTGTTTACTATTCTTTAATCATTGCATTAGGATTATTTTTTAATAAAAAAGTTATTATTTTTGCTCAAGGAATAGGCCCGATTAATAACAGCTTTGCTCAAATAATTGTGAAAAATCTGTTGAGGCTTTGTTCGTTGGTTACTGTTCGTGACGAAAACAGCTTTAATCTTTTGAAAAATTGGGGTGTTGATGCAAAACTTGTTTGTGACCCGATTTATTCGTTGGATGTAGCATGTCAGGAAAAATCAAATACGGTTGGAATTCAGCTTAGAGATTTTAAAACAATGAATTATAATCTGTTACAGAAGCTTGCAATGCTTATTGTAACTAAGTTTACTGATAAAAAGGTTGAAATTTTTTCATTGCAAGAAACTCAGGATTTAGAGTTGTGTAAAAAGTTCGAAGCGATTTTGCATTCTTTAAATACAGAAATACAAACAGAAATTGTGACAGATAACATAATCGAACGTATTTCTAAACTGGAATACTTACTTGCCATGCGTTTTCATGCAATTCTTGTGGCCTTAAAGTGCGGCGTTAAAACTTGTGCAATCAATTATGATATTAAAGTGGAAAAGCTTGCACAAGATGCCAATTTGCCAATAATATCAATGGGTGCAAATGAGAATTTTGAAGCAATTTATAATAAATTACAAAACCTCAACAAGGAGGAGTTGTTGAGGTTTGCAAATTCTAAAACTTTTGATTGGACTGAATTTGATGAACTATTCGCTTTCGGGTTTTCCGAATAATGTTTTATAATTTGCCCAGTTTGCTTTGCCAAATGTACCGTTAACCAATATCTTTTGAGTATGTGAGTAGTCTGTTTTGGAAATTTTACCGTCTAGTTTGCCAGAGCCGCTGCCGGCTGCATCATAAGTTGCTATTGTTGATGCCATTTCTTTCCAATCTATATGTTCGTCACCATTTAAGTCCATTTGAACAAATGCATTTTTTATCATTGTTTCTAATTGTTCATCGGTTGCATTCGGGAATTGCTTTCTGAAACTATCAATTTCATGTGCAATATATTCGTCTAGATCTATTTTACCGTCATCACCACCTATTTGTTTGGCATGCGATTGTGCAATTGCACTTATATTTGTTATATATTTTTCTTTATCAGATGTACGACCATTTTTAACATCTTCTGCAATAGTTACATCGTCAGCATTTATATCCGTACCTAGTGCTGTTGTTCTTTCATCGAATTCTTCTCCTTTTTCAGTTGTAACACTGCTTGCAACTTCTCCGGCATCAGCGTTGCTATATGATAGTGGTTCAAGCTCTTTTTGTTGATAATTAAAATTATTCATGTTTAGTCCAGGATACATTGTCCCTTGTTGCATCATTTGTTGCATTACAAGTTGCTGCCCCCATTGGAATGCCATCATGTTACCCATGCCATTCATGCCGTTTAGCATTCCCATACCACCAAACATATCCATACCGCCACCCATCATACTGAATGGAGTGTTGCCATACATGTTCATTCCACCCATGCTCATTGGATTACATCCAAACATGTTGATATTAGCACCAAATCCGAATGAATTACATCCGCATCCGCCGCCAAATATACTTCTATTATGCTTCATGTCATGTATCATGTTTCCTGTCAAACCGACAGTAAAAGCAGCCATACCGGTAGCGGCCATACCCTTTTGGATATTGCCGTTGTTCCAGCCTGTTTTAAAGGCGTTGCCTATAGAACCCATGAATGTTCTGAATGACATAATTATCCTTATTTATATACTCTGTATATATAAAGTATTTAAAATGGTAAAAATTGCAGAAATTTCATATTTTGTTAACATTTTGTAATAAAAAAAGAACTCAGTTTTGAGTTCTTTTAAAATTGCCCTGGGCCAGACTTGAACTGGCACTGGATTTAACTCCAACCGGATTTTAAGTCCGACGCGTCTACCGATTCCGCCACCAGGGCTTATTTGATTTTCAACCTCTTTATATTATCCCAAACCAGTTTAAATGTCAACTATTTGAGAGGATAAAGCTCTAAATATTTTTCCAATTCATTAATTTTTGAACTTAAGTTGTTATTTATTTTAGATAGTTCCGCTTTTACTAAGTTTTCATTATTTAGTCTGATTTTACCAAATAACGGTGGATAGTTTATGTTTGTAATAAATAGTTCTTTGAAATTTTTTATATCTTTTAAATCGCCCAAATCAATTACATCTTTGTATGAACATAAGTCCATAAACAGGTCGCCCAATTGTATTTTGGCTTTAAAAATTTTATTCGCATTTATCAATTTTTGAATTTTTAAACAATGAGAATAAATGATTTCATAATGATTTTTAATTTTTGCTTTTTTAGGTGGTAAAACTTTTGTGAAGTAATTTATAGTTTGTTCATAGCCGGATTGAATTAATTCATTACGTTTGTTTTCATTAAGATTAAAATCTACAACTACTGTTTTACCTGTATTTAAAACGATATAATCAAATTTATCTTTTTTTGCATAAATATCAGTAACAAATGATGTAGACATTGATGTCATGCAACTGTAAACAGCATTAGCGTAATCAATTCCGGAAATATTATTGCTGTCATAGTATCCTTCAAGGCGCAGTTCAAGAATTCTGTCACTGCTGTTTGATAGATTTTGAGATAATTTCCACATTGGCCAGCTTTTTTGTAAATCACCGTCAACCAATAGAGTTTTATTATATTCTATTGGTTTCATTAAGCCCGGCATACAGGACGAAATTCTTATTGCAGAAGCAATTTCATAATCAGGAGTTTCAAATTTTGAAAATTCTTTGCATTCAAAGTTTGAAAGATTTGTTGTTATTATAATAAGGTTTTTGTCAATATCTTTGAAAGTTACTGCTCTATTTTCGCCTTTTTTATATTTATCCCCGTAATATTTTTTTTCAATAAGCTCTCGTAACCATTCAAGGAAAACTTCTCCTTTGCTGAGTGCAAATAAAGGTCCGATACCTATTGCAATATCTTTGAAAAGTTCAAAATTAACCTTTGAAAATATTTGTTTTAACTCTTCTGATGTATAACCAACTGCAAGCAATGCCGCAAATATTGCACCTACAGAAGAACCTGCCAGAGTATCAGTTTTAATTCCCAATTCTTCAAAAGCCTTTAGTGTTCCAATATAAGCAACACCTCTGATAGCTCCACCGCCGAACAAACATGTATATTTCAAATTATTTTTCATATCTAAATTATACTACGATTAAAATTTAATGTCAGTATCAAACAGAGTATTTTTATAGTAATTCAAATCATCAGTTGGCTGTTTATAAGTTTTATTGACTTTATTGGCAGGTATAAATACTCCGAAAACTTTTCCTTCGTAAACAGCCTTCCAGTCTTTTTCTTCCTTAAGCTTGTTGTATATAGGATAGTAGTTTTCAATAATCATTACATCCGGCGGGAAGTAGGTAAATATTTCTTTCCAATTTGGATTTGCAAGGAAAAATTCTTTAAGCATGGGTACCATGTAGTCATAATAAACTTCTTCATATCTTCCATCCATAAAAATTAAATTATTGGGATAAAGCTTATATGAAACATAGCTTCCAAGCCCAAAATTTACAAGAATTTTACCGTTAAGATTATTTTCTTTAACAAATTCAACTTCTTTTATTGGATATGTATCCATTCCTAGAGGTATAGAAAAATCTTTGATAGTAAACGTAAACAGAGAAATAAGTATTAGGGTATAACATATAATTTTATCTTTAATCTGCGGTAAATCCTCGTAAACAAAGCATAATGAAGCAATTGCAAAGAAAGGTAAGAGTTTTACATGGCTAACTGCTAAATAAAGGGTTGATAATAATACAATATATTTGACTTTATCAATTTCGTGCCATTTTTGTTTTATTGTCATGGCTTCAGTTCCAATAACCGTAAGCATAAAAGCTTTAAATATAATATGTTTAAATAAATAATATTTAGAAAATAATCCCCACCATTCAATAATATATGGGCGTTTCATTGTGTTAGCCATAAGCAGGAATTTTATATAATCATATCCCCAAGGGTTTATAAACATTACAATGCAAGATACGGCAAGTGTTATTAAGTATTTTTTGAATGGTTTTTTGTTTAAAAACTCTCCCAATGCATACATTCCCATGAGCCCAAGCCCTGCAACAACTCCGCCGTGGATATTGTTCCAAAATAATACTATAAACGGTACAAGGTATAATAGTTTATTGTTACCTCTCCGAACTTTTTCAAATATATAAATAAAAATAGTAAAGAATAGAAAGCTAAACATATGGCATCTTATGGGTGCATTAAGATTTTCCATTACAGCCATAAGTGCAAAAAAGTAAAATAAAATATTATATGGACATTTTTCTGTTCTTAGTTTTATTATACGTGATGCTGTAAAAAATATTCCAAAAAGCATAATAGCTTGAAGGATTATAAGACTAAATGATCCGAAATGTTTTAAGAAAAAGTAAAATATTACACCTGCACCCCACTCATGGTCCCACCATGTATGAACAGGTGTATAAGATAAGAAATCTTGAGTTAAAACATGTCCGCCGTCAATTACTCCCATGCCTGCGATTAATCTTGCCCACAGGTCAAAATCATAACTGTTTGTTGTCATTGAGTAAGCTAAAATTAGCAAGAATAATGTAATATAAAATAATAAAGCTTTCTTCTGCATAGAAGAAAGCTTATCATAAAATTAGTTTGATTAAAACTTAAGCAGCTTTAATTTCTCTAATTAGGTATTCAGCAACCCATTCAAAATCTTTATTTGTCTTAGCAGCTTGCTCAAGGTATTTAACGGAAGCATTGCCAATTCTAATCAAAGTCATAGCAACAACACCTCTTTTAATGCCTCTTACGATTTGTAATTGGTCAACAAGTTGGGGTAGTGCAGAAGCACCGATATTTACTAATTCATTTTCAAGTTGGTTTTTAGTTGTGTTGTCTGCGTTTTCTAATTTTGAAAGAATTTCTTTAACTGTTTCCATTATTTAAAATCTCCATTTATCTAATCTATATTCTGATTATAAACGAAAAAATATCATGACTTTGATTTCCTTACATAATCTTTATATCGATATAAAGATTTGTGTTACGAAATGTTAACAATCTCTTTTAAATTATTAAAGTTTTTAAAGGATTTATCCGATATACCATAATGAAAGTTACTAAGTTAACTCTATCGGAAAGGAAAGAACGGGAACAAGCGCTAGTACTTAACTACAAAGCAATTGAAAATTAAAAGAGCGCAGTGACTGAACAAGACCTTGAAGGTAAGACCAAAACCATCGGAAAGGGCAAAAAACATGGGAATGGCGGCAGGACAAGCAAGATTATTATCAATAACATCTCGTATGTCTGATAACGAGTTAAGAGCTCAGATTATCAACAATAACAAGATGCGCCTTGCTACACAAAGCTCACAGGTAAGTGAAGCTTATGTTACTGCGCTTAATGAAGCTCAGATGATGTTTACTAATTATGATAAAGATAATAATACTTCTTATCAAAAGTTGACATTCAATGCTTTGACAGCATATAACCCTTATAATAACCAATACATTTTAACAAATAACTCAGGTAATGTTCTTTTATCTGAAAGAGACGCTGTTAATTATGAAAATGCAAATGGAGATGTAACTAAATTTTTACAAGCATATGGGCTTGAAAATACTACTACTTATTTTGATAATTTGGCTGCTCATGCCAAAGATGGTGCTATACCATATAAAACGGGTATGATTGATGCAAATGGCAATGAACTTTTAGGTTATATTAATGCACCTAATGCTGATGCAACACCGCAAGAGCTTGCTAAATACATTCAAAATTTATATGAGGGTACTGTTCCGGGTGATGACTCAGATCCGAAACTTCACCCTGGTTATATGAATACAGTTGCTTCTGAGGACTATTACAATTATACAAGATTATTAAGTGATTATACTAATAAAAAAGATGCTTATCTTGAAACAATTGCTCAATTAATGTCTGAAAAGTTAGAAACTATTACAATTTCTTCTGGTTCTACTAATAAAAACTTGAATGCTATAAGTGCTGATATAAATAGTGCAACTGATATTAGTGCAATGAAAAAAGTATTTGGGGATTTAACTAGTTTTATAAACGCAGCAAAAGCCTATAAAATTGATGATGGTGATAGTTACTTTGCTAATTTGATTGATATAATTGATGCTAATAATAAGGATAGATGTACTGCTACATATTCTAAAGCCGATGGGTATTGTTTAAAATTAGATGGATCTGGCACTTTAGTACTTTATGATGGGCAATCTGATAGTGCCAGCAAACTTTATTCATTCACAAAAACTACTATTCCTGGTGGTGGTATGTCATATGCCTTAACACTTTTTGATAAGAGTGGAAATTCAGTTGGTAATAAAACATCTACTAATGGTACTTTTACTTATGGATTTACAAGTGATGGTAGCTTTGACGCTAGTGCTTCTGATGAGACATTAAGTATTAATACAAATTACTTTAATTCAGTTCCTGACGATTGGAAAGTTGAAGTTACTTCTGATAATGATGTAGATAATATGAAATCTGTTGCAAATCAGATAGTGTCTTCTTTGAGACAATCTATATATTCAGTTTGGAATCCAGATAGTGGGCAGTTTAAACCTAATAGTTCATCAAGTCCTGGATATCTTGAATATCAAGCATATCAAAATGCCGCAAAAGCACTTTCTGAACAAATCTTTGGGAAAGATGTCGGCGAAACTAACTATGCTAATTTAGATAATATTGAAGAATGCTTTAATGGAAGTTTAAAAGGTGATTTTCAAGGTGATAAAAGAAATGATTTCCAAAAGATTTATGATGCATTCTTATTGGATAGTATCATGAATACTTATGGTGAACCTAAATATGGGTGGATTGATACTACAAAACCTCAAAATATTCCAGATCCGTATGTTGAAGATACTTCATATAATACCAACGGTGAGGCAAAAGCACAGTGGTATCAAAACTTGTTTGAACGTATTCAAAAAGGTGGATATAAAGTATTGCAAGATGGTTTAGCTTCAAGCAACGAATGGATTCAGTTTGCGTTTGAA